>JAJZNE010000054.1 GCA_021847995.1 Pseudomonadota bacterium
CTTCGCGATCCTTACGGAAGGCGTCGCCAAAGCCCTCGCCGCCGAGGGGCTGCGGCTGGGGCTGGTGGCGCCCTGGCTCGCTCTGGTGTGGTGCAAACTCCGCAGCACCGGTGCCCGCATCCTGCGGATTGCGGCGGCCCTGGAGGCCGGCACCCTCCGTCTCAGCCCGCCCCGCCACCTCCCGCCGCTGCCGCCCCGGATGGAGGATACGGCACCCCGGCCGGACCACGCCAAAGCCAGGCGAAAAGCAATCCCGACAGGCTTCGGCTGGCTGCTCAGGCGGGTGACGGCGCTCAGCTTCGGCCGCTCGCAGCTCGAATATCTCCTCGCCGAACCGGACATGGCCGAACTGATCGCAGCCGCCCCGCAGGTCGCCCACCATCTCCGCCCGATCTGCCGGATGCTCGGGGTCAAACCCCCACCCGGCCTCTTTCCCGCCCGCCGCCCGCCGCGCCGGACCAGGCCGCCCGCGGCCCCGAAGACAGCGCCGGAGGCCACGAAAGAAAAACCGGCGGCGGCGACCAGAAGGCCGGACGGCCCGTTTCCCGCCTTCGTGCCTCGCAAAAGAAAGCGCAGGCGGCGGCCGTTCACTCTGTTCCCCCTGCCCGCCGCGACCGGGCCGCCCTGGAAGGGCTGAGACTGCGCGGGGGAAATTTCATGGGCACAAAAGCCGCCGCCGCGGCGGCCGTCGTCCCCGCGTCCGCGCCGGTCGGGGTTCCGCCGCGGCGCGGCTTGCCCTACCCTCCGGCGCATCAGCCACAGCGGGGTGTGCAGCGTGACCGGGGCCTTGTCGCATCTGCGCGTGCTCGATCTCTCGCGCGTCCTCGCCGGGCCGTTCGCGGCGCAGATGCTGGGCGATCTCGGTGCCGAGGTCATCAAGGTGGAGCGGCCGGGCAGCGGTGATGATACCCGCGCCTGGGGACCGCCCTTCCTGCACGACGACAGCGGCGAACCGACGCGCGAATCGGCCTATTTCCTGTGTGCCAACCGCAACAAGAAATCGGTCGCGATCGACCTCGCCCATCCCGAGGGACAGCGCCTCGTCCGCGCGCTCGCCGCCCAGGCCGACGTGGTGATCGAGAATTTCAAGGTCGGCGGCCTGCGGCAATACGGCCTCGATGGCGAAGCCCTGCGCGCCGCGCATCCCCGCCTGATCTGGTGCGCGATCACCGGCTTCGGCCAGACCGGCCCCTATGCCCCGCGCGCCGGCTATGATTTCCTCATCCAGGGCATGGGCGGGCTGATGAGCCTGACCGGCCGGGCCGATGGCGAACCGGGCGCGGGGCCGCAGAAGGTGGGCGTCGCGCTCACCGACATCATGACCGGGCTTCACGCCACCTCCGCCATCCTCGCCGCCCTGCTGCACCGCGAGCGGACGGGGCGCGGCCAGACCATCGACCTCGCCCTGCTCGATGTGCAGGTGGCGAGTCTGGCCAATCAGGCGATGAACTACCTGGTCTCCGGCGTCGCCCCGCGCCGGCTCGGCAATGCCCATCCGAACGTCGTGCCCTATCAGGATTTCCCCACCGCCGACGGCGACATGATCATCGCCGTCGGCAATGACGGGCAGTTCCTCCGCCTGTGCGCGGCGCTCGGCCACGCGGAATGGGGCAGCGATCCGCGTTTTGCCACCAATGCGCTGCGCGTCGCCAACCGGGAGGCGCTGATCCCGCTGCTGCGGCAGGCGACCGTCACCCGCCCGACGCGCGAATGGGTCGCGCGGCTGGAGGCGGTGGGGGTGCCGTGCGGGCCGATCAACACGCTCGATGCGGTGTTCGACGATCCGCAGGTGCAGGCCCGCGGCCTCGCGCTGCGCATGCGCCACGACGCCGGCGCCGAGGTGACGCTGGTCGCCAACCCGATCCGCCTGTCGGACACCCCGCCCAGCTACCGCACCGCCCCGCCCCTGCTCGGCCAGCACACGCGGGAGGTGCTGGCCGGGCTGCTCGGCCTCGATACGGCAGCGATTGCGGCCCTCGCCCGCGCCGGGGCGATCGCGGCGCCGTAGCGCGGCGCGGGGCGGCGGCGCGCTGCGTCAGTCGCCGGCGATCCGGGCGAGGCGCACCGCGGTATGGCCCCGGCTCGGCCGCAGGCTCGGCATCACCAGCAGGCAATCGTCGTGCGGGGTGCGGATTTCGGCCTCGCCGTCGGTCGCGATCAGGGTGCCGCAGGCGCGCACCACGTCGCCGCCGCGGAACGGCTGCACGAACGCAAAGCTCGCCGTCGCCGCCGTCACCACCCGCGTCACCTCGGCGAAGCGGGGCGCGCGCGGCGGACGGGGCGGCGGCGGGGGCAGCGCCTCGTGCAGCCCGACCAGGCCGAGATGGCGCAGCAGCCCGGCAACGGCGGCGAAGGTCATGGCCACCGCCGCCGCTTCCCAGTGCTGCCCTGCCTCCACCAGCACCGCCGCCTCCGGCCGGCGCGGATCGGCGAAGTTGCCATAATCGATCAGCCGCTTCCCGCTGACATGGCCGCGATCGGCGACCACCAGTTCCGGCTGGCCGATCGCCGCGGCCAGCGCCCGGCCCTTGGCGGTGCCGCCCGACAGCAGCAGCGGCTCCGATGCCCACAGCATCGAATGCAGGTCGAGCAGCACATCGACCCCGTCGATCAGCCGCCGCATCTCCCGCGCGCGGTCGAGTTCGATCGAGCGGCGCGGCCCGTCCAGCACGCCCGCGTCCCAGACCCGGTTCAGATCCTCGTCAAGAAAGCGTGAGGCGGTGGGCTGCGCCGGATCGAAGCGGTCGAAGGCGGCGAGATTGGCGAAGCCGAAGGTCAGCCGCCCGCGGGCCGGCCGCAGCCCGGCGCGCAGCAGCCGCTCCAGCACGATCGCCCCGGCCAGCTCGTTGCCGTGCATCAGCGCGACCAGCGCCACATGCGGCCCCGCTGCCGCGCCCGCGCGCGTGGTGAACCCGGCAACGCCCGAATTGCCCTCCCGCCATCGCGTGAGGTCCGGGGGGGTAAGCTGCACCTCGAACTGCGGCAGGGGCGGCGCCGGCGATGGGTCTGCGAGCGGCGTGACGGTCATGCTGCCCAATCTATACAGGGCAGCGCGGCCGGCAACCGGCCCGCCCGGGTCAGGGCGCCGGCGCGCCCGCCAGTGCGGCGGCGATCGCCGACCACAGCGGCTTGCGCCGCAACGATGCATCGAGCGGCAGCGGCCGTTGCGGCAGCCCGTCGGCGCGCGGGAACCGCTGATCGAGCCAGCTCCGCCGGTCGGAAAGCCCCCAGCTCAGCACGCCCAGCACCGCCGGATTGGCCAGCACGGCATCGAGCCAGGCGCGGGCATGCGCCGCGACCGCGGCATCGCGCACGGCGATATCGGCCGGCAGCCCGTCATCGCGCACATCGAGTTCGGTCACCACCACCTTGAGGCCGAGCGACGCGATATCGGCGACGAAGCGGGCGAGCACGGTCTGGTTCAGCGCCCGTTCGCCGGCATCGAGATGCGCCTGCAACCCGACCGCCTGGACCGGCACGCCGCGGGCGAGCAGATGCGCCAGCAGCTCCAGCAGCTTGTCGCGCCGGCGCTGCTGCCAGTCGATCGCATAATCGACGCCGAATTCGTTGATCATGCGCAGTGCCCCCGGGTCGGCGGCGGCACAGGCATGAAAGGCAAGATCGAGGTAGCCGGGGCCGAGGGCGCGCAGCCACGGCGTGTCGCGCAGGCCGAAGGGCGGCCCGTCCTCGGGATGGATCGGCTCGTTCACCACGTCCCAATGCACCAGCCGGCCGCGGAAATGTCCGGCGACCGCGGCGATGTAGCCGGTCAGCAGCCGCTCCCCGGTGGCGGGGGCAAGCCGGTCGAGCAGCCATTGCGGATTGGCCTCGTGCCAGACCAGGGTGTGCCCGCGCACGCGCTGGCGGTTGGCGGCGGCGAACGCCATCAGGGTCTCGGCGGTGGCGAAGCGGAACACGCCCGGCTGCGGTTGCAGCGATGCCCATTTGAAACTGTATTCGCCCACCAGCATGCCGCACTCGGCCCGCACATGGGCGAGCAGGCCGGGGTCGGCGGCGAGCGCATCTTCATAGAGTGCGCTGCCGTAGAAGCGCCGCCGCGCCGCCGCATGGGCGGCGAGGCCGGGCGTCTCCGGCACCGGCGCATCCGGCTCCGGCGCATCAGGCCCGGCAGCGGCGAGGGCGCGGGCAAGCGGGAGGAGGGCGGCGGGGGCGGCGAGCAATGACCGGCGGCGCAACGGCGTCATGCCGGCAAAGGCGCATCCCGCCGGCGCCGCGTCAACCACCGAGCGCGACCACCGGCGGGGCGACGGCGGCGGGAAATGGGGCGATGGTAAGCAGCGAGCCGCCCCGCCACTGGCTCAGATAGGGTGCGGCGCGCAGGTTCTGCCCCCGCCCGTCGAACGCGGCGCCCGACCCGCCGACCGCCGCGCCCGGCGGCACGTCCGTCGCCAGCACCGCTTCCCGCAGCCGCTCGCCATCGAGCGTGCCGGCGGCGGCGATCGCCTCGAAGAACAGCCGCGCCCCGGCAAAGCAGGCGAGCGAATGGCCGGAGCGGGGCGGGGCGCCGAATTTGCGCTGATAGGCCGCCGCCACCCGCTCCACCCCCGGCGCCACCACCGGGGAGATGCGGTACGGCGCCACGCCCACGCACATCACCCCCTCGAACGCCGCCCCCAGCGCCGCCGCGGTGTCGGTCAGCGCATAACCGGCGCCGAGGCCGATCACCATGCGCGGATGCCAGCCGGCGAGCTGCATGGCGCGGTGGAACAGCAGCACGTCGTTGACCTGCCCGGCATGCAGCACCAGCGCCACACCGCTCGCGCGCAGGCGCTGCACGATCGGGCCGAGATCGAGCGCCGCGGCGGCATAGGCGATCCGCTCCGCCCGCGCGAAGCCGCGGACGGCGGCGCGGCGCTCGGCGGCGGCGGCGGCGCTGCTGCCGGTCGGCCCGTCCTCGTGCAGGATCACGAGACGGAGATCGCCCGGCGCGGTCTGCCAGCTCGGCGCGAGCAGGTCGGCGGCGCTGTCGATCGCCGCGGCGCCGCAGGCCTCGGCCGTCAGACCGCTGCGGAACAGCAGCTGCAGGCCGCGCTCGGTGATCGTATCGGCCAGCGCGTCGAGTTCGAAATAGGGCACCTCCGCGACCGCCGCGACCGCCGAGGCGGCGAGCGCGACGGCGGAGGCATAGCTGCCGAAAATCGCCGCGACATGCGCGCCCGCGATCAGCCGGTCCGCCTCCGCCGCCGCCGCCGCCGCCTCGGCGGCATCGCCGCGCACCAGCACCACGCGCCGCCCGAGCAGCCCGCCCGCCGCATTGCGCTCATCGGCGGCGAGGTCGAGGCCGCGGAAGCTCTCGTCGCCGAGCAGCGCCAGCGCTCCGGAAAACGGAAACAGCGCGCCGAGCGAAAGCGTCGCGGCGGCGGACGCGCCGCCGCCGGGCAGCGCGGCGGCGCCCGCCCGCGCCGGGGCAAGGCCGGCCAGCACGGTGCCGACCAGCCCGCGACGGCTCATCGTCGGCACGCAGTCTGCCTGCATCGCGATCTGTCCGTGGGGCCAATGAGCATCCGCCGCCGGCGGGGCCGGCGCAACCCGGCTTCTGCCGAATGACGCCGCCGCCGCTTGACGCCGCCCCCTGCCAGGGCAAACCCTCCGCGGCACGACGAAGGAGCGCGCGCGATGACCGTGCCTGCCAGCATGATCCATATCGTCACCGATGGCGCCGGCGGGCCGGAGGTGATGCGGCCGGTGTCGGGCAGGGTGCCGGAGCCGGCGCCGGACGAGGTTCTGATCCGGGTCCAGGCCGCCGGCGTCAACCGCCCGGACGTCGCACAGCGCCAGGGCAGCTATCCGCCGCCGCCCAACGCCAGCCCGATCCTGGGGCTGGAAGTGGCCGGGGAGGTCGTGGCGGCGGGCCGTGAGGTGCAGGCGCTCCACATCGGCGAGCGGGTCTGTGCGCTCACCAACGGCGGCGGCTATGCCGAGTACTGCGTGGCGCCGGCCGCCCAGTGCCTGCCCTGGCCGCCGGGCTACGACGCGATCCGCGCCGCAGCGCTGCCGGAGACCTATTTCACCGTATGGGCCAACGTGTTCATGCTCGGCCGGCTCGGCCGCGGCGAGACGCTGCTGGTGCATGGCGGCAGTTCCGGCATCGGCGTCACCGCGATTCAGCTCGCCGACGCCTTCGGCGCCACGGTCTATGCGACCGTCGGCAGCGAGGCGAAGGCAGAGGCATGCCGCCGCCTCGGTGCCGCCGCGGCGATCAACTATCGCAGCGCGGATTTCGCCGAGGAGATCCGCCGCCTGACCGATGGGCGCGGCGTCGATGTCGTGCTCGACATGGTGGGGGCGCCGTATTTCCTGCGCAACCTGCGCGCGCTCGCGATCGATGGGCGGCTGGTGCAGATCGCCTTCCTGCATGGCGCGAAGCTGGCCGAGCCGTTCGATCTCGCACCGGTGATGACGCGGCGGCTGACCATCACCGGCTCGACCATGCGTCCGCGCAGCACGGAACAGAAAGGCGCGATCGCCGCGGCGCTTCGCGATCAGGTCTGGCCGGTGCTGGCGCATGGGCGGTGCGGGCCGGTGATCCACCGGGTGTTCCCCCTCGCCGAGGTCGCTGCCGCCCATGCGCTGATGGAGAGCAGTCACCATATCGGCAAGATCATGCTGCACGTCGCCGACTGATGCGCCTGCACGTGACCGCGCGCGGTGCCGGCGCGCCGGTGGCGCTGCTGCACGGTCTCTATGGCCAGTCCGGCAATTTCGCCACGCTGCAACGGCGGCTTTCGTCCGGCGGGCGGCGCGTGCTGGCGCTCGATCTGCGCAACCACGGGCTGAGCCCGCATGCGCCGACGATGACCTATCCGGAAATGGCGGCCGACGTGCTGGAGACGCTGGCGGCGGAGAACGCGCGGCCCTGCGCGCTGGTCGGGCATTCGATGGGCGGCAAGGTGGCGATGCGGGCGGCGCTCGACGCCCCGGATGCGGTCGCGCGGCTGCTGATTGCCGATATCGCCCCGGCCGCCTATCCGCATGCCGGAGAACATGCAGCCTATCTGGCGGCGATGGACGCCGTGCCGCTGGCGGCGGGCATGACGCGGACGGCGGCCGGTGCGGCGCTGGCGGCGGCGGTGCCGGACGCGCGGGTGCGCGGCTTCCTGCTGCAGAACTTCGTCCCCGGGCCGGCGCCGCATTGGCGCATCGCCCGCGAGGCGATCGCCGCGGCGCTGCCCGATCTGGTCGGCTGGCCGGCGCCCCCACCGGGGGCGCGCTATGACGGAATGGCGCTGTTCCTGTCCGGTGCGCGATCGGACTATGTGCGGCCGGAGGCGCGGCCGGCGATCCGCGCGCTGTTTCCGGCGGCACGGTATGTGGCGCTCAAGGACGCCGGGCACTGGCTGCACGCCGACGATCCGGACGGCTTCGCCGCGGTGGTCGAAGCGTTCCTCGCGGCATAGCGCGCCGGTGCGGCCGCGGTCCGCCCCGTCGCCATGCTTGCGCGAAGCCGGGCGACGCGCCATACCAAGCCTGTAGGGTGGAATGCATGCCCCGCATCGCACGGCTGCTGTTCGCGGATGACGACCAGGAAGGCGCGGATCGCCAGACCGCAAGCCTGGCCGGGCTCGCAGTGGCTTTGCTGCTGGTGGTGATCGGCCTGTTCCTGGTGCGCACGCTGCACGCGAAATGCGTGGTGGAGGATTGCCTGCTGGCGGGCCGCAGCAACTGCGATTCGGTGTTGCTGGCATCGCACTGATCCGCCGCGGTCAGGCACCGAGCCGTGCCGCCAGATCCTCGACATCCTGCGCCACCACATCCCAGGCCGCCTCCGCCGTCAGGTCGCGCACCTGTCCCGGCCCGTATTCGCCGGGGCGGGGAAAGAACGCGGTGGCGAGGCCGAGCGCGCGGGCGGCGGCCAGATCGGCGTTATGCGCCGCCACCATCATCACCTCCTGCGGCGGCAGGTCGAGCAGCGCGCAGGCCCCGAGATAGGTTTCGGGGTCGGGCTTGTAGTGGCGGAACAGGTCGGCGCCGAAGATCGCATCCCAGGGCAGCCCCGCCTGCTTCGCCATCGCGGTCAGCAATGCCAGGTTGCCGTTCGACAGCGGTGCGATCACGAACCGGCGCTTCAGCCGCCCGAGCCCGCCGACCGCGTCCGGCCACGGTCGCAGCCGGTGCCAGCCGCGGTTGATATGGCGCAGTGCCGCCTCATCCAGCCCGGCAATGCCGAATTCCTGCACCAGCCGGTCCAGTGTCTCGCGGTGCAGGACATCGAGCGGCGCCCAGGCGCGTGCGCCGCGCCGCACCCGGTCCAGCGACGGCGCATAGGCGCCGCGCCACGCATCGACCAGCGCCGGCCAGTCGGCGGCAAGGCCGCGCGCCGCCCCGAACGCCGACAGTTCCGCGATCAGGCTGCTGCGCCAATCGACGATCGTGCCGAACACGTCGAACACCAGCGCCTTGATGATGTCCCCGCGCATCGCAACCCTCCCCAGCCGCCGGACGATCTGGCATAGCACGTCCATGCCCCCTGCGCGCCCGCTCTATATTGCCAGCGACATCTATCGCCGCTCCTCCTACGGGCCTGGCCATCCGCTCGCCATTCCGCGTGTCTCCACCTGCACCGACCTGATCCGCGCCCTCGGCTGGCTCGATCCCGCGCAGTATCATGAGGCGCCGCTGGCCGGTGCGGACGAGATCACGCGCTTTCACGATCCCGCCTACCTCGCCGCCCTCAGGCGCGCGGAGGCGACGCAGACGGTGAGCGATGCGGACCGCGAACGCTATCGCATCGGGGCGGATGGCAATCCGGTCTATCGCGAGATGTTCCGCCGTCCCGCCATCTCCGTCGGCGGTGTGCGGCTGGCGGCGCGGCTGGTGCGGGACGGCGGCATTGCGCACTGCCCGGGCGGCGGCACCCATCACGGCCGCCCCGACCGCGCCAGCGGCTTCTGCTACCTGAATGATCCGGTGCTCGGCCTGTTCGCCTGGCTCGATGACGGCCTCACCAACATCGTCTATCTCGACCTCGACGCCCATCACGGCGACGGGGTGCAGGATGCCTTCGCCGGGGATCCCCGGGTGCTCGCGATCAGCATCCACGAGGCCGGCCGCTGGCCGCAGACCGGCGCAGCGGAGGATCGCGCCGGCGGCAGTGCCCGCAATTTTCCGGTGCCGCGCGGCCTCAACGACACCGAGCATCGCGTCCTGATGCAGCGCGCGGTGCTGCCCTTGATCGCGTCGCGCCGGCCGCAGGCGATCATGGTGCAGGCCGGTGCCGACAGCCTGGAGGAAGACCCGCTCGCCCGTCTGTCGCTTTCCAACAACGCCTACTGGGCGGCGATCGCGGCGGTGCGGAGGATGGCGCCGCGGCTGGTCGTGCTCGGCGGCGGCGGCTACAACCCCTATGCCGTGGGGCGGTGCTGGGCCGGCATCTGGGCGGTGCTGAACGGGCTGGAGGTCCCGGAACGCCTGCCCGAGGCGGCGGAGCGGGTGCTGCGCGGCCTCGTCTATCACCGCGCCGCCGGCCGCAACCCGCCGGCGCACTGGTTCACTACCCTGCGCGATGCGCCGCGCGAGGGGGACGTGCGGCCGGAGATCGAACGCCTGGCCGCGATGGCGCTGAAGGAGACGTTGCCCGCATGACCCGCCGCCGCCTGCTCGCCCTGCTCGCCGCCGCCCCCCTCAGCCTGCCGCGCGCCGGCCGCGCGCAGGGCGAACCGACCAGGGCGCAGCCCGAGCTGCCGAAGGAAAAGCTGCTGATCGTCACCCATGACGGGCTGAGCCACGAGTTCCAGGTGGAAATGGCCACCACCTCCGAGCAGCAGATGACCGGCCTGATGTTCCGCGAGCATATCCCGGAAAACGGCGGAATGCTGTTCGACTGGGGGGTGGAGCGGCGGAGCCAGATGTGGATGAAGAACACGGTCAGCAGTCTCGACATGCTGTTCATCGGACCGCACGGCACGATCCGCCATATCGCCGAACGCACCGTGCCGTACAGCCTGGCGGTGATCGACGGCGGCATGGCACGGGCCACGCTGGAACTGGCCGCCGGCACTGCGGAGCGGCTGGATATCCGGGTGGGCGACAAGGTGATCGCGCCACAGTTCGGTAACGTGCCGTAGCGGCGAACAGGGCACCTTGCGCCGGGCGGAACGCGCCCTTATCTAATGCCCCCTCGCGGCGGGGCGTGGCGCAGCCTGGTAGCGCGCGTGTTTTGGGTACACGAGGCCGCCGGTTCGAGTCCGGCCGCCCCGACCAGGATCGTTATCGGATACGGAGTGACGGCATGGCGCGGCGCGCGCGCATCTATCGGCAGCCGAAGACAGCGATGCAGTCGGGGCGGGCGGGCACGCAGGAATGGGTGCTGGCATTCGAACCGGAGGAACGCCAGCGCCCTGACCCGCTGATGGGCTGGATCGGCGGCGGCGATATCGAGACGCAGGTGCAACTGCGCTTCGACACGCAGGCGGAGGCGGAGGCATTCGCCCGCCAGCGCGGTGTTGCCTATGAGGTCGAACTGCCGCGGCCGGAACGATCGGTGCCGAAATCCTATGCCGACAATTTCCGTTTCGGCCGGATCGAGAACTGGACGCATTGATACGCCGCGCGCCGCCCCCACGCGCCCTTAGCTCAGTTGGATAGAGCAACAGCCTTCTAAGCTGTTGGCCGCTGGTTCGAGTCCAGCAGGGCGCGCCAGAGATCCTTCCCGCTCCCGACGGGACGTTCGCCCGGTTCAGCGTGCCGGTGATGCAGTTTGTCAAGGTCGATGGCGGCGGCGACCCCAGCCGCGATCCCGGCTACGCCATGCAATTTGCGGCCAGGGCCCGCGACCAACTCGGTGAGCCGCCCGCATCGCTGCGGCCCGACCCTGGCGGAGGTCCACGACCGCATCATGAAATCCATCTCGGTGACCCGCGCCGGACGCAAGCACACCGCCTGAGGACGATCCTGCGGCAGCCGGTCCGGGCCGCGTCCCATCAGGCAGGCACGGCGATGCCCCCAAGGGCACCGCCGCAGGATGTGCCCGGCCGCCCGGCCGAGGGTCAGTAGGCGTTGGCGATCGGCAGCTCCTCGGCCGGAAAATGCGTGATGACGCGGCAGCCGGTGTCGGTCACCACCACCTCCTCCTCGATGCGCGCGGCCGAGAATCCGTCGGTCGCCGGACAGTAGGTTTCCAGCGCGAACACCATCCCCGTCCTGATCTCCATCGGATGATCGAGGCTGACGAGGCGGCTGATGATCGGACGCTCGTGCAGCGCAAGCCCGAGACCATGGCCGAATTGCAGCCCGAACGCCGCGCGCTCGTCGGGGAAGCCGAAATCGCCTGCCGCCGGCCACACCGCCGCCACCTGATCGGTGCCGACACCGGGGCGGATCAGGGCGATCGCCTGATCGAGCCAGTCGCGGCAGCGGCGGTAGGCGTCGTGCTGGGCGGCCGAGGCGCGGCCGACATTGAAGGTCCGGTAGTAGCAGGTGCGATAGCCGTTGAACGCCTGCAGCACATCGAAGAACGCCTGATCGCCGGGACGGATCAGGCGGTCGGTGAAGTTGTGCGGATGCGGATTGCAGCGCTCGCCGGAGATTGCGTTGATCGCCTCCACGTCGTCCGATCCCATCGCATAGAGCATCGCGTTGGCGCGCGCGACGATATCGGATTCGCGTACCCCCGGCTTCAGCTCCTCCCAGATCATGTGATAGACGCCGTCCACCATCGCGGCGGCCTGGTTGAGCAGGGCGATCTCGTCGATGTTCTTGATCTCGCGGGCATCGAGAATGATCTGCTGACCGTCGGCGATGTGCAGCCCGGCTTCCTGCAGCGCGAAATGCATCGCCGTCTCGCAGACATCGACCCCGACTTTGCCGGCGGCGACGCCGGCATCGCGCAGCAGCGCCATGATCTCCTCCGCATGCGCCTTCATCAGCCCGAAGGACGGCGGAATGGTGCCGCGCATGCCGAGCACGCCGGCGCGGCAGTTCGACGGATCGAGCCAGTCGCAATAGAGCCGGTGATGCACCGCGGCCGAGCCGAAATCCCACACGATCGGCTCCCGGTCCGCGACCAGCAGTGCGAAGCGGCAGTATTTGTCGCGTTCCCACTCGCCGATCTTGGTCGCGCTGACATAGCGGATGTTGTTCACGTCGAACAGCAGCAGCGCGCTGCAGTCGCTCGTGCGCAGTGCCGCCTGCGCCCGGTGCAGGCGGTAGTCGCGCAGCCGGCGGAAATCGACCCGTGTTTCGAAATCGACACCGCTGTGCCCCGGCGCCGGCAGGGCGCGCTGCCAGTTCCAGCGCGGGTCGCCGTCTTCGGGTCGCAGCACGGTGGTGGGCGGATGGGTTGGCATGTCGTCTCTCCTCCCGGTCGGTCGCCGGCCGAGGCTGCGCCAGGCGCCAGCCGCCGTCCAGCACGCCGGGTGTGCGGCAGCGATGTGCCGCCGGCACGGCCGGGGACTGGTGCGGCTGCACGTTCCGCGGCACCATCCCGGCGAGGAGATGCCATGACGGTGACACCCCTGCCCGCAGCACCCAGCTCGGCGGCAGCCGGCCGTGTTCCGCTGATCGAGCTGCGCGGGATCAGCAAGAGCTTTCCCGGCGTGCGGGCGCTCGACGACGTGGCGCTCGCCGTGCATGCCGGCGAAATCCACATGCTGCTCGGGGAAAACGGGGCCGGCAAATCGACCCTGATCAAGGTGCTGTGCGGCGCCGTGCGTCCCGATGCGGGAATGTTCCTGCGCGACGGCGTGAAGCTGCGCATCGCCTCGCCGGCGGATGCGCGCCGCGCCGGCATCGCCGTGATCTTTCAGGAATTCTCGCTGGTGCCACACCTGTCGGTGGCGCAGAACATCTTCCTCGGCCGCGCCCCGCCCGGCCGCCTGCCGGGCACCATCGACCGGCGGAGTCTGCTCGCCGCGTCCCGTCGCGTGCTGGAGGAAAGCGGCTTCGCCGTCGATCCCTCCGTCAAGGTCCACCGCCTCGGCGTCGCCCAGCAACAACTGGTGGAGATCGCCAAGGCACTGTCGCAGGACGCGCGCATCCTGGTGATGGACGAACCGACGGCGGCCCTCTCCGACCGCGAGGCGGAGCGGCTGTTCGCGATGATGCGGCGGCTGCGGCAGCGCGGCGTCGGCATCGTCTATATCTCGCACCGCATGGCGGAGGTGCTGGCGCTCGGCGACCGCATCACCGTGCTGCGCGACGGGCGGCATGTCCGTACTCTGCCGGCGCAGGAGGCGACGGTGCCGGAACTGGTGCGCCTGATGGTCGGCCGCAGCCTGGCCGCGACCTATCCACGCCGCCGGCGCCCCCCCGGCGCGCCGATCCTGGAGGTACGCGGCCTCGGCAGCGCACGGGGGATCGCGGGCATCGACCTGACGGTGCGCGAGGGAGAGATCGTCGGCCTGTGCGGTCTCGTCGGATCGGGGCGCAGCGAAGTGGCGCGGGCGATCTTTGGCGCCGACCGGGTGACCGCGGGGCAGGTGCGCGTGTTCGGCCGGCTTCATACCGGCGGCCCGCAGCTTGCGGTGCGGCACGGCATGGCGCTGATCCCCGAGGACCGCAAGGCCGAGGGTCTCGCGCTGATCCAGCCGGTCGGCGACAACCTGCTGGCGGCCGCGCTGCCGCGCATCTTCCCGCAGGGCTGGTACATCCCCGCGCATGCGCGCGCCGTCGCCACCGCGATGGTGCGGCGCCTGCGCATCGTCAGCGCGTCGCTGGCGGTGCCGGCACTGGCGCTGTCGGGCGGCAACCAGCAGAAAGTCGCGATCGGCAAGTGGCTGGCGGCGGAGGCGCGGCTGTTCATCTTCGATGGGCCGACGCGCGGCATCGACATCGGGGCCAAGGCCGAGATTTTCGCCCTGATCGACGAGCTGGTGCTGCAAGGGGCCGGCGTACTGATGATCAGTTCGGAGCAGTCGGAGATCGTCGAGGTCTGCGACCGCGCCTATGTGATGCGAGGGGGACGCATCCGCGGCGAACTGGCGCGCGAAGCGTTGACGGAGGGGGCCATCGTGCAGATGGCGATGCACGATGTCTGAGGGTCTGCTGACGCCGCCGGCGGGGCGTCTGCGGGCGGTGCCGGGCGTTGCGGTCATCCTCGGCCTGTTGCTCGCGGGGTTCGCCGTCGGCAGCCGCGATTTCCTCGCCCCCGCCAACCTGCTCAACGTCACCGACCAGTCCGCGGTGCTGATGCTGCTGGCCCTGCCGATGACCTTCATCATCATGACGGAGGGTCTCGATCTTTCCGCCGGCGCCGTCGTCTCGCTCGCCTCGGTGGTGATCGGGACGGTCGCGGTGGCGAGCGGCCACGTCTGGCCGGCACTGTTCGCCGGCATCGCGGTGGGGCTCGGCTTCGGCATTGCCAACGGCGTGCTGGTGGCGCTGATCGGCCTGCCGCCCTTCGTTGCCACACTCGGCACGCTCGGGATCGCCCAGGGCCTCGCGCTGGTGGTGAGCGGCGGCCAGAGCATCACCGGCGTTCCGTCAGCCCTTCCCGGCCTCTACGGCGGGCACCTGCTCGGCATGCCGCTGCCGGCGTTGCTGCTGGTCGCGGCCTGGGCGGCCTTCGCCTGGGCGCTGCACCGCACCCGCTTCGGCAGCTATGTGTTCGCCCTCGGCGGCAACCGGGAGGCGCTGCGCCTCGCCGGCGTGCCGCCGGCACCGCTGCTGATCGCGGTCTATGCGCTGGGCGGGGTGATGGCGGGTATCGCCGGGCTGCTGCTCACCTCCCGGCTCGACGCCGGGCACCCGACGGCCGGCATCGGCATGGAGTTCGACGCGATCGCCGCGGTCGCGGTCGGCGGCACCTCCTTCGAGCGTGGCGACGGACGGCTCGGCGGCACCGCGCTCGGCGTGTTCGCGATTGGCATCCTGCGCAACGGGCTCAACCTGCTCGCCTGGCCGTCGGCGTTGCAGGTGGCCTCGGTCGGCGTGCTGGTGATCCTGGCGCTGCTGGTCGATGTCCTGCGGACCCCGGCGCCGTGAGCGGCTCGTCGGCCGCCGCGCCGCGCCGATCCGGGCAGCCGTTTGCGGCGGCGCTGCACGAGGCGGGCGGACGGCTGCTGGCGGTGCTGCTGCTGGGGGCGGCGCTGGCGCTGACCAGCGATACGTTCCTGACCGCTGCGAACATCGTCAACGTGCTGCGTCAGACCAGCCTGCTGTTCATCCTTGCCTCCGGCCTCACCGCCGTCGTCATCACCGCCGGGCTCGACCTGTCAGTCGGCGCCAATATCGCGCTTTCCGCCTGTCTCGCGGGGCTGGCAATGAAGGTGGGCGGGTCGCCGCTGGCCGGGGTCGCGGCGGCGCTCGGCACCGGTGCCCTGGTCGGCCTGCTCAACGGGCTGATGGTCAGCCTGCTGCGCATCCCCTCCTTCATCGCCACCTACGGCATGCTGTGGGTGCTGCAAGGCATTGCCTATGCGGTAATGGGCGGCGAGGCGGTGTATGGCTTTCCGCGCGCCTTCCGCATGCTCGGCATCGGCCGGATAGTCGGCGTGCCGGTGCCGGTGCTGGCGATGCTGGCGCTGCTCGCCCTCGGCACGCTGCTGCTGCGGCGCACCGTCTGGGGCCATCAGGTCTATGCCATCGGCGCGAATGCCGAGGCGGCGCGCCTGTCCGGCGTGCCGGTGCGACGGCGGCTGATCATTGTCTATCTCGCCAGCGGCGTCGCCGTGGGCTTCGCCTCCCTGGTGTTCCTGGCACGGCTCAACTCGGCCGAAGCCGATATCGGAGACACCCTGACGCTGCCGGCCATCGCCGCGGTGCTGATCGGGGGAACGTCGCTGTTCGGCGGCGTCGGCTCACTGTTCGGCAGCTTTATCGGCGCGCTTTTGCTGACGCTGGTGCTGAACGGCATGAACCTGCTCGACGTGAATGCCAACTGGCAGCCGTTGGTCACCGGCACGATCGTCCTGCTCGCCGTCTGGCTCGACCTTCGCACGCGCCGGGCGCGTGCGCTGCGACGCTGAACACTGACGATGAAGGGAGAACTTCCGATGCGTGCATCCATCCTTGCCGGCGCCTGTGCGCTCGGCCTGCTGGCGCCGGCGCTGGCGCTGGCGGACGGCGAGACGATCGCCCTGTTCACGAAGAACCAGACCAATCCCTTCTTCTCCGCGGAGCGCGTCGGCGCGGAGAAGGCGGCAGCGATGCTGCACGCGAAGCTGCTGGAATACGTGCCGACGAAGGCCGACAGCATCGCCGAGCAGATGAGCCAGATCGACGACGTGGTGGTGAAGAAGCCGGATGCGGTGGTGATCGTGCCGGTCGATTACAAGGCGATCGGTCCCGGCATCGCGAAGCTCAATGCCGCCGGCATTCCCGCCGTCAACATCACCGACCGCTCGGCCGACGGCAGGTTTGTCGCCTTCGTCGGTGCCGACGACTACCACATCGCCAGGGACACCGCCGAGGTGTTGCTGAAGGCGATGGGCGGCAAGGGCAGCGTCGTGATCCTGGAGGGCGTGCCCGGCTCGCTCACCAGCCAGGACCGGGTACGCGGCTTCCGTGATGCGCTGAAGGACTATCCCGGCGTCCGGGTGGTGGCGATCCAGCCCGCCAATTACCAGCGGCTTCAGGGCATGCAGGTGATGGAAAACCTGCTGCAATCCCATCCCGACGTGGCCGGCGTGATGGCGGCGAACGATGCCATGGCGATCGGAGCGGTCGATGCGCTGAGCGACGCCGGGCACAAGGCGCTGGTGATCGGCATCAACGCGACCAGGGAGGCGGTGGATGCGATCAATTCGGGCCACATGCTGGCAAGCGGCGACTACAACGGTTTCCTGCAGGGCTGCATCGGCACCATGATCGCGATCCGCGTCCTGCGCCACGAACCGATCGAGTCCGACGTGCAGCTCCCCGTCGTTGTCGTCACGAAGGCGAATGCGGCCGCCTATGAAGCCCCGGTGGCGGAGAGAAACTGCCCGGCCTGGCAGGACGTGATGCGCCGGTAGCACCCCTCGCCGCGCCATCGCCCGCCCCGCTTCACGGCCGCGCCGGGACCACCGGCGCGAGGCCGAGCTCGCTCATCAGCCAGCCGACGAACTGCCGCAGCGGCGGAAAATTCTCCCGCGCCGGGGGGAACACCAGCCAATGTCCGACATAGCGGACATCCTTCGCCCGCCCGATCAGGGGTTGCACCAGCCGCCCGGAGGCGAGTTCGCGCTCGGCCAGCCGGAGCGATTCGAGTGCCACGCCCAGGCCGTCGGCGGCTGCGGCGATCGCGAGGAAACTGCGATCGAAGCGGGAGCCGTTCGGCGGCGGCGGTGCCACGCCGTTGGCGGCAAACCACATGTCCCATCGCACCTTCTTGTTGTCGCTCTCGATCAGGGTCAGGCCGCGCAGCGCCTGCGCGCTGGTGATTCCGCGTGCCAGATCCGGCGCGCAGAGCGGCGTCACCACCTCCTCGCCGAGCGGGACCGTCACCACGCCGTCACGCCGCGGCAGGCCATAGACGATATCGGCATCGAATTCGTCGCCGACGAAGCGCGTATAGTCGGTGCTGGCGGCAAGCCGGAGTTCGATCCCCGGACACGCAAGGCGCAAGCGGCCGAGGCGCGGTGTCAGCCACTGCGCGGCAAAGCTCGGCGCGCAATGCAGGCGCAGCAGCCGCACGCCGCGCACCGAAACCGCGGTCATGCCGTAGCGCAGTTCGCCGAATCCGCGCTCGACATGGCGCAGCAGAACCTCGCCCTCGGGCGTCAGTGCCATGCCCCGCCCGTCGCGCGCGAACAAGGTCGCGGCCAGATCGCCCTCCAGTTTGCGCACCGCATGGCTGACGGCGCTCGGCGTCAGCAGCAGTTCGGCGGCGGCGGCACGGAAGGAGCCGCCGCGGGCGGCAGCCTCGAACACCCGCAGGGCGGACAGCGGCAGGTGGGGGCGCATGGTCCATGATGAACCGGATTCACCATTCGGTGCAATCTTTGCGTTTGGGCGCCGGCCGGCGGCCCGCCATGATGCCGTGGAATGCATGAGGAAGCGTGATGCTGTTGAATGGGAAGACCGCCGTGATCTCCGGCGCCGCCAGCCCGCGGGGTATCGGCCGCGCCACCGCGCGCCTGTTCGCGCGCCATGGTGCGCGCGTCGCCATCCTCGATCTGGACGCGGCGCAGGCCGGGGCGGCGGCGGCGGAACTGGGGGAGGGCCATCTCGGGCTTGCCTGCGATGTGACCGATGCCGACGCCTGCGCGCGCGCGGCCGCAGCCGTGATCGGGCAGTTCGGCGCGATCGACATCCTGATCAACAACGCCGGCATCACGCAGCCGCTCAAGCTGATGGAGATCGGGCAGCGCGAATGGGATGCCGTGCTGGATGTCAATCTGCGCGGCACGCTGCTTTTGAGCCAGGCGGTGGTCCCGCACATGCGGGCGCAGCGGCGGGGCGCGATCGCGTGCATGTCGTCGGTCTCGGCGCAGCGTGGTGGCGGCATCTTCGGCGGACCGCATTATTCGGCGGCGAAGGCCGGGGTGCTCGGCCTCGCCAAGGCGATGGCGCGCGAACTCGGGCCGGACGGCATCCGCGTCAACTGCGTCACCCCCGGCCTGATCCAGACCGACATCACCGGCGGCCGGCTGACGGACGCGATGAAGCGCGAGATCACCGCCGGCATCCCGCTCGGCCGGCTCGGCGAGGCGGACGACGTGGCCGGCATCTTCCTGTTCCTGGCGAGCGACCTGTCGGCCTATGTCACTGGCGCGGTGATCGACGTGAATGGAGGCATGCTGATCCATGGCTGAGGCCGTGGCGCCCGTGCGCCCGAACGTCTCGCTCGCCCAGCGCGCCTGGCGGATCCGCCACAATGCACTGCGCATGGCGGCGGTGCAGGGCCAGGGCTACATCGCCCAGGCCCTCGGCATCGCCGATGTCCTCGCCGTCGCGTATTTCCATGCGCTGCGCTACCGCGCCGACGATCCGCACTGGGAGGGACGGGACCGTTTTCTGCTCTCCACCGGCCATTATGCGATCGCGCTCTATGCCGCGCTGATCGAGGCGGGGATCATCCCCGAGCAGGAACTCGAAACCTATGGCAGCGACGCGAGCCGCCTGCCGATGTCCGGCATGGCCTCCTACACGCCGGGCATGGAGATCAGCGGCGGTTCGCTCGGCCAGGGGCTGACCATCGCGGTCGGCATGGCCCTCGGCCTGCGGCGGAAGAATTCGGATGCTTTGATCGTGAACCTGCTCTCCGACGGCGAACTGAATGAGGGCGCAACGTGGGAGGCGGCGATGTCGGCCGCGCACTGGCGGCTCGACCGGCTGATCGCGCTGGTGGACGTGAACAGCCAGCAGGCCGACGGACCTTCGCAACAGATGCTGGGCTTCGAACCCCTGGCAGCGAAATGGCAGGCTTTCGGCTGGCACGTCCAGCGCATCGACGGCAACGACATCGCCGCCCTGGTGGCCGCCTTCGATGCCGCCCGCTCGCATGCGCAGCCGTCGCCGCGCGTCATCCTGTGCGACACGAGGATGGCGCGCGGCGTCGGCTTCCTGGAACAGCGGGAGAAGGCGCATTTCATCCGGGTCGCGGCGGACGAATGGCAATCGGCGCTCGGCGCGCTGGGGGAGATGCCGGCATGAGCACGGACAGGCCCCGGCTGACGACCTCGGCGATGATCGCCTCGCTGGCCGCCGAGGGCCAGCGTATCCGGGCGGCGCCGTTTGGCCATGCGCTCGCGGCCCTTGCCGCGCGCCGGCCGGAAATCGTCGGCATGACCGCCGATCTCGGCAAATACACCGATCTGCATGTGTTCGCTGCGGCATATCCCGACCGCTTCTATCAGATGGGTATGGCGGAGCAGTTGCTGATGGGGGCGGCGGCGGGAATGGCGCGCGAGGGCTTCGTGCCGTTCGCCACCACCTATGCCGTGTTCGCGTCCCGGCGCGCCTATGATTTCATCTGCCTGGCGATTGCCGAGGAAAATCTTGACGTCAAGGTGTGCTGCGCGCTGCCCGGGCTGACCAGCGGCTACGGGCCGAGCCATCAGGCGACCGAGGATCTGGCAATCTTCCGCGGCATGCCGAACCTCGTCATCGTCGATCCGTGCGATGCGCTCGATGTCGAGCAGGCGGTGCCGGCGATCGCGGCGCATCGCGGACCGGTCTATATGCGGCTGCTGCGCGGCCAGGTGCCGCTGGTGCTCGACGAATACGACTACAGCTTCGAACTCGGGCGCGCCAAGCTGCTGCGCGACGGCAACGAGGTGCTGGTGATCTCGTCCGGCATCATGACGATGCGCGCGCTGGAGGTTGCCGAACAATTGCGTGCCGATCGCATCGGCGTCGCCGTGCTGCACACGCCGACGATCAAGCCGCTGGATGAAGCCGCGATTCTGGAACAGGCGGCGAAGCCGGGGCGGATCGTGGTGGTGGCGGAGAACCACACCGTGAACGGCGGCCTCGGTGAGGCGGTGGCGGCGCTGCTGCTGCGCCACCGGCTCGCCCCGCCCTTCCATCAGGTCGGGCTGCCGGACGCCTTCCTCGCCGCCGGCGCGCTGCCGACGCTGCACGACCGCTACGGCATTTCCACCGCGGCGCTGGCAACGCGCATCAGGAATTGGCTGTAGCCGTCATGGACGACGCAGCGTATCTGCTGGGCGCGCGGGCGATCCACAAGAGCTTCGGCGCAACCCACGTCCTGCGCGGGACCGACTTTGCCGTGGCGGCGGGGGAAATCCACGCGCTGCTCGGCGGCAACGGGGCTGGCAAATCGACCCTGCTGAAGATCGCCACCGGCTCGCTGCGGCGCGATGCCGGGCACCTGCGGTACCGCGGTCTCGACATCGACGCTGCCGAAGGGGCATCGGCGCGCGACCTGGGCATTGCCGTGGTGCATCAGGAAATGGCCCTGCTGCCCGCGCTGACCGTCGCCGAGAACATCCATCTGCCGCATCAGCGGCGCGGCGCCGCCCTGTTCCGCCCCCGTGACGCCGCGTTGCATGCGCGTGCGGCGTTGGCGGAGATCGACGCTGACTTTGCGGCGACCTCACTCCATCGCAGGGTCGGCGAACTGACGCTGCATGAGCGTCAGCTGGTCGAGATTTCCCGCGCTCTCAGCGCCGGTGCCCAGATGCTGCTGCTCGACGAGCCGACCGCCAATCTGACGGCGGCCGAGACAGAGCGACTGTTCGCCGTTCTGCGCCGGCTGGCCGGAGAGCGCGGCATCGCCATCGTCTTCGTCTCTCACCGCATGCGCGAGATTCGGCAGATTGCCGATGTCTGCACCATCCTGCGCGACGGCGTCAGTGCGGTCTTCCGCGCCCCTCTGGCGACGCTGAGCGATGGCGACATCGTTGCCGCAATGGGCCAGTCGGCCGCCGTGGCGGCGGCGGGAACATCGGCAGCCCCTTCCGCCGCGGCGGCCGACGATGTGGCTGCCTTCGCCGTCGCGCGGGACGGAGTCCGGCTCGAATTGCCGCCCGGCCGTATCGTCGGCCTTGCCGGCGCGCCAGCCGGCCCCCTGCCGCTGATCGAGGCAGTGACCGGCGCACGGCGCGGCACCGGCTGGTGTGTCAGCCGTGGCGGCGATACTCTCGACCTCCGCAGCCCGCTCAGCGCCGTCCGCCACGGCATCGGGCTTGTCTCGGGCGACCGTGCCGGCAAGGGTATTCTTGCGGCGCTCCCGATCGTGGACAACCTGATGGCCGCCACCCGCGTGCAACGGCGACGCCTGCTGGTGCGCCGATCGGAGAGCGATGAGGCTGCCGGCCTGCTCGGGGCGCTGCGGATCAAAGCCGCCTCGCTGTGGGCGCTGCCGTCGTCGCTGTCCGGGGGCACGCAGCAGAAGCTGCTGATCGCGCGCTGGCTCGACCCCGCACCCCGGTTGCTGGTGCTGGAAGAGCCGACACGCGGTGTCGATATCGGCACGAAGCGCGATCTCTATGCTCTGGTGCGCGCGCTGGTGGCGGCCGGCACAGCGATTCTTTGGTGGTCCACCGAATACGCGGAACTGGCCGAGTTGTGCGACGTGGTTCTGGCCTTCGACTCCAAAGGCACTGTCAACGGATTCCTGCACCGCCCCGACATTGACGAGGCGCGGCTGGCGCATGCCACCGGAATGGTCGCATGAGCAGGAGCATGCAGGCAGCCCCCGCCCCTGCCCCCGCGAACGCAGGTCGTCTGGGCGGGCCGCGCATGCTCGCGACCTACCGCACCGAGGCGGCGATTCTGCTGGCGATTGCGCTGATCGAGCTTGGTGTCGGCGCGCTCATTCCGCAGGCGCTGACGCGCGGCAATTTTGCCGACGTGGCCCAGGCGGCGGCACCGCTCGTTATCATGGCGGTGGGCGAACTGCTGGTGGTAATCACCGGCGGCATCGATCTTTCGGTCGGCTCGGTGTTTTCCCTGACCGGTATGGTAACCGCACTGGCCATGGCGTATGGCCTCGGCGCCGTCGGCAGCACGTTCTGCGGTCTTGGCGTCGGCCTGATCGTCGGCGCGATCAATGGAATGCTGGTGACGTTTGCAGGTCTGGCGCCATTCGTCGTCACGCTGATCACCTATGCCACTGCCGGCAGCCTCGCCTTCATCGTCACGGCGGGCCACTCGATGCCGGTACCGGATCAGGACTACTATCTGCTGAATTCCGGGACTCTGGTGCCCGGTGTGGCCAACTTCGTGCTCTATTGCGTCGTGGTTGCAGCAGTTGCGGAATTCGTGCTGCGCAGGGTGGTGGCCGGCCGCTGGCTCTATGCGATCGGCAGCAGCAGTGAGGCGTCGCGCCTGCTCGGCATTCCGGTGCAGGCCACGCGACTGTTCACCTATGTCGTGTGCAGCCTGCTGGCGTCTTTTGCCAGCGTGCTCAGCCTGTCCTACATCAGCAATGCCGAAGCGACGGCGGGATCAAGCCTTATGCTCCAGGCAATCGCAGCGGTCGTGATCGGTGGGGCCAGCCTGTTCGGCGGCACCGGATCGGCGATCGGCGCGGTACTGGGCGCGCTGATGATCACCGTCATTCAGAACGGTGTGAACCTCATCGGGATCAACAGCTTCTGGCAGGGATCCGTGACCGGGCTGGTGATTCTGGTTGCCGTGCTGATCGATCGGATCGGCAAGGCGCGTCGCTGAACAACTCGATGCAATGGAGGATATCGTCATGCCTGTGAGACGGAAGCATGTTCTCGCCGCCGTATCTGCCGTGCTGCTGGCGCTGGCCGGCAGCAGCGATGCGGCTGACAGATACACGGTCGTCTATGTCGCGCCGTCGCTCGACATATCCTACTGGCAATGGGTGGCGTATGGGGTGAAGACCGAGGCGGCCCGGCTTGGCATGGATTATACCGAGATGACGTCGGAGAATTCACCCAGCACGCAGATGAACAACATCCGCACCGCGGTCACCCGTGGCGTGAGCGCGGTGGTCATCGGCCCGGTCAGTTCGACCAGCACCCCACCATTGCTGCGCTTCCTTAAGGAGCACAGGATCCCGGTCGCGTTCACCGGCATTGGACCGGCGCCGGGACAGACCGACTATACATCCTCCGTGACCGCGAACAACTACGAGACCGGCGTGGCCGAAGGTAAGTTCATCTGTAGCGAGGCGAAGCAGCGCGGCGGCAACAAGATCGGCATGCTGTCGTTGCCGCAGGATCGGGAGAACGCGCAGAAATACCTCAAGGGTGCAGAAGAGTCGTTCAAGGCGGAGGGCTGCGATCTCGTGCAGATCCTTCAGACCCATGGGTTGACGGTAAACGAGGCGGTGGCGCAGGCTAACGACCTTCTCACCGCGCATCCCGACATCAAGGGGATCTATGGCATGTATGACGAGGCTGCGACGGGGGCGGTGAAAGCCTTGCAGACGCGCGGCCTGGTGGGCAAGATCGCGGTGGCGACGGCTGACGGCAGTCCGACCACCATCAAGCTGCTGCGTGACGGCGCGATCCAGGGCCTGTTCCTGCAGGAAGCAGTGGGCCAGGGGATCGATGCCACCACGCAGGTCCACAACGCTCTGACCGGCCAGACCACGACCAAAGAACTGCCACTCCCCGAGCCGCTGGTCACGCGCGACACGATCGACAGCCCGGAGATGCAGGCGAAGGTCAAGCGCGTCTATCCGCCGTCGGCCGGCGCCTTCTGAGCACCGGATGCGGCTGCCGGTGCGGGCCGGCGGTCGCAGTGCTGCGCATTGCAGAGAAGGGGAGGGACGGATGCAACGGAAGCTGTTCGCGACAGGCATCGGCGCGCCGGAGGGGCCGGTCTGCCTGCCGGACGGATCGATGTATATCACCGAAATGTCGGCCGACACGTGCTGCGTCACCCGGCTCGACCCGCGGGGTCGGCGGCACGTGATCAGGAAGACGGGCGGGCGCCCGAACGGCCTCGCCGTCGATGGCGATGGCAACATCTGGATCGCCGAGGCGATTCTGCGCGCCGTGATCTGCATCGCACCGGACGGAAGGGAGCTTTCGCGCGTCGAGGGTGATGACGGCGGGCGCTTCCTGTTCCCCAACGATCTGGCGTTCGGGCCCGACGGTCATCTTTATCTGACCGATACCGGCATGATCGCCGGCGATTTCATCAGCGGTCAGAGCTTCGTCGCTAACTTCATGGACCTGTCCTGGGACGGCCGGGTATTCGAGATCGACCCAAAGGCCGGAAGGACGGTGCGCAGGATCGACAGCGCCATCCGCTTTGCCAACGGAATCGCCTTCGATGCCGCCGGCCGACTTTATGCCAATGCATCCTTCACCGGAGATGTCTACTGCTATGATATCTTCGGTGCAGGTCCGCCGCGGCGGGAGGTGTTCGGCAATGTGTTGCAACCGGACGATCGGCCCGTCTTCAAGGGTCCGGACGGGATGAAGTTCGGTGCCGACGGGCGGCTCTATTGCACCGTCTACAATCAGGGCAACGTCACTGTGCTCGACAGCGACGGAAGGGTGGCGGACCGTCTGGTGCTGGACGGGGAGCAGCCGACCAACCTCGCCTTCGCCGCCGAGGGCACGACGCTGATGGTGACGGAAGTTTCCAGAGGGCAGGTCGAGGCCGTGCCGGTGCACTGCGCCGGCCTCGCGCTGCATCGGCCGAAGCTGGGGCTGCGGTGACCACGCCGCCGCGGACCGGTCGGCATCATCGCCGCGACGTGGGGGAGGGCAGCGGAAAGCTGCCCTGAATCGCGACCTCGGGCGGCGGCGCGCGGCGACCTGCAATGCGCCCGCCATGGCGCCCCCCCTTGCCGTTCCGCCGCCATGAGTGGAGTCTGCGGGGCAGTCCGGATCGGCGCAGATGGCCGGACGTTTCGAGATGAGACAGGGAGAGACGCATGGCGGACCAGGTGATCGGATTCGTGGGCCTCGGCCGCATGGGCGGCCCGATGAGCGGTCGTCTCGTGGCCGCGGGCCATCAGGTTCACGCCTTCGACACCGATGCCGCCGCGCTGGCCGCCGCCGCAGCGTCAGGATGCCGGCCATGTGCCTCGGCCCGCGAGGTTGCGGCACGCACCGACATCGTCTTCATCAGCCTGCCCACCCCCGATATCGTCAACCTCGTCGTGCTCGGCGAGCAGGGGCTTGCCCGGGGCGGCCGGGCCCGCATCGTCGTCGATCTCTCCACCACCGGTCCCGGCATGGCCGGGCTGGTGGCGGGCGGCCTTGCTTCGCATGACATGGCGTGGGTGGATGCGCCGGTCTCGGGTGGTGTCGCCGGCGCCAGGGGCGGGACGCTTGCCGTCATGGTGTCCGGTCCGCCGGCGGCCTGCGCGGTGGCGGAGCCGCTGCTCCGGCATTTCGGCAAGCTCTTTTTTGTCGGCGAAAAGGCCGGTCTGGCGCAGGTCGCCAAGCTCGCCAACAATCTGCTCGCCGCCTCCGCCCTGGTGGTCACCTCGGAAGCCGTGGTGATGGCCGTCAAGGCCGGCCTCGATCCGCGGATACTGCTTGACATCATCAATGTCAGCAGCGGCCGCAACAGCGCCACGCAGGACAAGTTTCCCCGCGCGGTGCTGCCCCGGACCTTCGATTTCGGCTTCGCGACCGGCCTCTCCTACAAGGATGTGCGGCTGTGCATCGACGAAGCCGAGGCGCTCGGCGTTCCCATGGTGGCCGGGGCCGCGGTCAGGCAGATGCTCGCCGTCACCCAGGCCCGTTTCGGCGCCAGTTCCGACTTCACATCGGTGGCCCGTGTGGTCGAGGAATGGGCCGGCGTCGAGATCAGACAGGCATCGCCGACCCCATCCCGCTGACCGAAGCAGGATCTTGGTGCGACGATCGCACGGCCCCCCGGCGACATTGTGCCGCACCGGATCACCGCCTCCGGCCGCGCAGGAACCGGCGCGGCGGGGACCGGATTGCGCCACTGCGTGGGGCATGGCAAAGCGGCAAGACGGTCATGCCAGCATGCCGCGCACCGCAAGGGGCCGCCGATGACGTGGGAAACGCGGACGATCGTGATCCAGCACCGCGGCAGCCCCGGCATGCTGGCCGGCGTCTTCGGATGTGTCTTCGGGCTGCTCGGCATCTTCTCGGTCGGCCTGCTGTTCGTGCCGCTCGCCGCCGTGTGCAGCCTGCTCGGGCTGCTGCGAGGGGTGGCGGGCGGCAGCGGCCCGGGCATCGGCGTTTCGCTGCTCGGGCTGGTGCTGACGGCGGCCGGGTTCATGGTCTCGCCGAGTCTGTGGTTCCTGCTGGCGATCGGGGCCCTGGCCCACTGACGGGGGCGGCATGTCGCCGCCGGCGTCGGGGTCAGCCGGCGTGGCGCCACCCGGTGCCGCCCCGTTCCCGCCCGGCCGCCGCAGGCCGCGCCGCCCAGTAGCGGGCGCCGCGCCCAGTCAGGCGGATCGTCAGCAGCGTCGGGCGATCCGTCAGTGGCAGATGCAGGGTGGCCGCCCCGTCGGTCCAGCGCCAGCCGCCTTCGCGCCAGCCGCCTTCGCGTGCATGCCAGCCGGCAGCGAAGCTCGTCATCGGCAGTCTGCGGCCGGCCAGCCGCACCTCGGCGACGGCAACACCCAGGGTGCGGCGGTCCGGCTCGGCGAACCATGCCGGCACGAAGGACCGGCTGACCAGCCGCACCGTCCGGGTCCCGGCCGCCATCCGTGCCCGCCAGGTCTCGCCCTCCTGCCAGCTCAGCACCTCCCGCCCATCGGCCAGCACGCGCAGGGCCGGCGCGTCGGTCAGCCGGTGGCCGCAGGCGATCGCGCGCCGCACCAGACCCGCGTGCGCCGCCGCGACCGGCGGGCCGGAAAGATGCAGCGCCGCGCAGCGCCGCACGTCCCCACCCGCCGCCGCGAGGTCGGGATGCAGCGCCCGCGCCCCGGTTTCGCCGGCGAACAGCGCGCGATTGCCGGTGTCGAGGTAGCTTTCCGCCGCCAGTCCTTCGGCGCACAGCAGGGCGTGGCGATCGAGTTCGACATGATAATAGACGATGCGGGCCGGAAACTCCTGCAGGATGGTCGCGCCGTTGCACAGCGCCTGCGCCTGGAACAGGGCGCCGTCGAGCCACAGCGCATGGTCGGGCGAAACCAGCAGATCGCGCGCCGGAACCCGATCGGCGAACGCGTGCGCGCGGATGCGCACGGGCGCCGCCTGGCCGGGCTGCGGATGCCGCGCGAGATCGACCGCGAGCCGCCCCACCCAGCGCACGCGGGCAGCTCGCCAGGCGCCATCCTGCCAGGCCAGCACGGCATCGCCCGCGCCGAGCCCGGCCACGTCCCGCTCGCCCTCCGGCGTCGCAAGCCGCGTTCCCGCCGCGTAACAGGCGACCTGATCGACCGTCACCAGCGTGCCGCCGACCACCTGATCGTAGGCGAGCGTGAGCACCGCATTCGGGTAGCTGCCGGCAAGCTGCTGTGTGTAGCTGCTGCCCCCGATGGCAACGCTCAGCACATCGGTGGTCGGATTGATCGTCGCCGTGCCGCCGTTGGTCGAATAGGAGAGATCCTGAAGGTCGAGTTCCGCACCGGTCTGCAATACCGTCCCAGTGGCGATGCCGCCGCCGGACAGGATCAGGTCGCCGCCGCCGGTCACGATGCTGCCGAGCGCGCTCCCGCCGCCCTGCACGCTCTGCTCGCCGCCGCTGCTGACGACATCGCCCACCGCCGAGCCGCCGCCGTTGACGACCTGCTGGCCGCCGCCCGCGATCGTGGTGTGCAGCGCGATACCGCCGGCCGAGACGAATTCGAAATTGCCGTTGCCGATCACGCCGCCGCTGGCGACCACGCCGGAGACGACGGTGATGCCCGAAAGGGTTGTCCCCATGCCGCGCTGCTCCTATCCGTTCTGCCGGCACAGAGCAGAACGGATCGGCAGGCAATTGACAAGTGGAACGAACCGGGGCCTTGCGCGGTACCGGGCCGGCGGCGCCGCTATCCCGCGCCGCCCCGCCGCGGCGGCAGGTCGGGCTTCAGATGCAGTTCCTTCCAGCGCGCCGGCGGAATCTCGGCCGGTGCCCCCATCATCAGATCCTCGCCCTGCTGGTTGAGCGGGAACAGGATCACCTCGCGGATGTTCGGCTCGTCGGCCAGCAGCATGACGATCCTGTCGATCCCGGGGGCAGAGCCGCCATGCGGCGGTGCGCCGTAGCGGAACGCGCTCAGCATGCCGCCGAACCGCGATTCCACCTCGGCGGCACTGTAGCCGGCGATCTCGAAGGCGCGGATCATGATGTCGGGCCGGTGGTTGCGGATCGCGCCCGACGACAGCTCGATGCCGTTGCACACGATGTCGTACTGGAATGCCTTGATGGTCAGCGGATCCTGCGTCTCCAGCGCCGCCATCCCGCCCTGCGGCATGCTGAACGGGTTGTGGCTGAAATCGATCTTCCCGGTCTCCTCGTTCAATTCGTACATCGGGAAATCGGTGATCCAGCAGAAGCGGAATTCGCCGCTGCGGATCAGGCCGAGATCGGTGCCGAGCCGCGTGCGCACCACGCCGGCGAATTTCTCCGCCGTCTCGCGCGCGCCGGCGACGAAGAACACGGCATCGCCGGCGGCGGCCCCGCTGCGGTCGCGGATCACCTCCGCCCGCGCCGCTTCCAGGTTGCGCGCGATCGGCCCCTTCGCGCCGTCTGCCTCGAAGATCATGTAGCCGAGGCCGCCGCCGCCCTGTTCGCGCGCCCATTCGTTGAGCTTGTCGAAGAAGCTGCGCGGCTGGCTGCCGGCGCCGGGGACGGCGATCGCGCGCACCACGCCGCCCGATGCGGCGATACGCGCGAACAGCGCGAAGCCCGAGCCTGCGAACTCTGCCGTCACGTCAATGATGCCGAGCGGGTTGCGCAAATCCGGCTTGTCGGTGCCGTAGCGCAGCAGCGCCTCCTCGTACGGGATGCGCGGGAAGGGCGGGGCGGTGACGGCGCGGCCGGCGGCGAATTCCTCGAACACGCCGGCGAGCACGGGTTCGAGGGTCGCGAACACGTCCTCCTGCGTGACGAAGCTCATCTCGAAGTCAAGCTGGTAGAACTCGCCGGGCGAACGGTCGGCGCGGCTCGCTTCGTCGCGGAAACAGGGAGCGATCTGGAAATACCGGTCGAAGCCCGCGACCATCAGCAATTGCTTGAACTGCTGCGGGGCCTGCGGCAGCGCGTAGAACTTCCCCGGATGCAGCCGCGCCGGCACCAGGAAATCCCGCGCCCCTTCGGGGGAGGAGGCGGTCAGGATGGGTGTCGTGAATTCAGTGAATCCGGCATCGATCATGCGCCGGCGGATCGCGGCGATGACGCCCGCGCGCAGCCGCATGTTGCGCTGCATCTTCTCGCGCCGCAGATCGAGGTAGCGGTATTTCAGCCGCAGCTCGTCGGGAAACCGCTCGTCGCCGGCGACCTGCATCGGCAGCACCTCGGCCGCCGACTGCACGGCAAGGTCGGTGGCGCTGAGCTCGATCTCGCCGGTCGGCAGTTTCGGGTTGACCGTTCCCGGTGCCCGCCGCACCACTTCGCCGGTGACGGTGACGACACTTTCCGGCCGCAGCGCATCGGCGGCGGCGAAGGCCGGGGAGCCGGCGGGAAAGACGATCTGCGTCAGCCCGGCATGATCGCGCAGGTCGATGAACAGCAGGCCACCATGATCGCGCTTGCTGTGGACCCAGCCCGACAGCCGGGCGGGACGTCCGGCATCGGCGGCGCGCAACTCGCCGCAGCTGTGGGTGCGATAGGCATGCATCGGCAGGCTGGTCCTCGTCCGGCGTGGTGGGGCGGCAGACAAGCCAGGGCACACTGCTATGTCAAGTTGCGGCGCGGCACGACCGGCGTGTAAAAGCGGCCGATGTCGCGCATTCCGCGGGCGGAATTCCCGCCCCCCGTCCTGATCACCGAGACCGCAGCCCTCGCCGCCCTCTGCGACCGCCTGCGCGGCGAAGACTTCGTGACCGTCGATACCGAATTCATGCGCGAACGGACCTACTGGCCCGAACTCTGCGTCGTGCAGCTTGGCGGCGCGGCGGAGGTTGCCGTGGTCGATGCGCTGGCCGCGGGGGGGATCGATCTCGCCCCGCTCGGTGCGCTGCTGGCCGATCCCGCGGTGACCAAGGTGTTCCATGCGGCGCGGCAGGATATCGAGACCTTCCTGCTGCGCTTCGGCGACGTGCCGCGGCCGGTGTTCGATACCCAGGTGGCGGCGATGGTGGCGGGCTTCGGCGATCAGGTCGGCTATGACGCGCTGGTCGCGGGGCTGACCGGCGGAATGATCGACAAGGCGCACCGCTTCAGCGACTGGGCGGCGCGCCCGCTGTCGCCGGCGCAGATCGCCTATGCCGCCGCCGATGTCACGCATCTGCGCGGCGTTTACGGCCGGCTGCGCGAGCGGCTGGCGCGCGATGGCCGGCTCGACTGGGTGGCGGAGGAGATGGCGGAACTGTCCGACCCGGCGACCTACCGCGCCGACCCCGCGACGATGTGGGAGCGGCTGCGGCCACGCACCGCCAACCGGCGCCAGCTCGGCCTGCTGCGCGCCGTCGCCGCGTGGCGGGAGCGGGAGGCGCAGCGGGCCAACATTCCCCGCCAGCGCATTCTGAAGGACGAGACGCTGCTGGAAATCGCGGCGACCGCCCCCGAGACGCCGGAGGCGCTGGCCCGTGCCCGCGGCGTGAGCGAGGGATTCGCCCGCGGCCGCATGGGTGCGGCCCTGCTGGCCGCGATCGCGGAGGCGCGGGCATTGCCCGAGGCGGCACTGCCGCTGGCGCAGGTGGGACGCGACGGGCCGCGGCCGTCGCCGGCGCTGGTGGCGCTGCTCAAAGTGCTGCTGGCGGCGAAATGCGAGGCGCATCATGTGGCGCCCAAGCTGGTCGCCAGCAGCGAGGACATCGACCGCCTCGCGACCGAGGACACGCCGGCGGTGCGCGCCCTGCATGGCTGGCGGCGGGAGGTGTTCGGGGCGGACGCGCTGGCGTTGAAGGACGGGATGATCGCGCTCGGCGTCGAGGGGCGGCGGGTCAGGCTGATCCGGACGCCGCCGGACGGCGGCTAGACCGTTCCGCCCGGCAGCGTCTGGATCACGGCCAGCAGCACGAACCCCATCGCCTCATCGAGTAGCACGAGGCCCGCGGCCTGCATCCCGGTGATGCCGAGGGCAAGCCGCGTCGCATACCACTCGATCCAGAGCGCCCAGCCGGTCGCGACCAGCCACGCCGTTTCTCCCAGGACCGCCGGCGCGCCCAGCAGCGGCGGCAGGCTGGCGGCGACCAGGAGGAGGTACTGAACTACGTTGCACCAGTTCCACGCCGCGATGAAGCGCGGCCATGCCGCAAGCCGCCCCATCGCCCGTGCCACCACCCGTGAGAGCAGCGCGAAGCCCGCCCAGTCGATCGCATAGCCGAGCAGTTGTAGCGTGAGGCCATGCGCGAAATCGGCCGGCAGCCGCGGCCCTTGCGCTATGTCCAGCAATTGCAGGCAGACGAATGCCGGCAGGCACAGTGCCGCGGCCCAGAAGCTGCGCGTGGCGGCCTGCATCGCCGGCGCCTCCTGCGCCGCCACCAGCAGCATCCCCTCGGCCCGCCCCCGCGCCAGCAGCAGCGCACCCTGCAGCCCATTGCCCAGTTGCGCGCGCAGGCCGCCGGCGCTCATCGACCCCTCTCCCATCCCGCTGCCAGCAGCAGCGGCCCCCAGGCCAGCGCCGCGGTTCCGAGATCGACCGCCACCACCACCACCCCCGCCCGCCACAGCGACAGCGCGAGGCCGCGGCGGGCCAGGAACAGATGCAACGCGAGCGCATAGACGAGTGCCGTCAGCCCGGCCAGCGCCTCCGCAACACGCTGCGACACGCCGAGCGCGATCAGCCCGCCGCTCGCCAGGACAGCAGCCAGCAGCGCCGGCGGCATCACCCACTGGCACCAGGTGACCGCCACCGCATAGCGCAGCCAGGCGGTGGCACGGCCCCACAGCTGCGCGAGGCCCTGCGACAGAACCGGCGGTGCGAGCAGCGTCACCAGCGATCCCAGGAGGTCCACCGCCGCACTGCGCGGTGTCCCGCCGGCCAGCGCCAGGCCGCCGCCGACCAGTGCGAAGGCAAACCATGGCGCCAGGGCATTCAGCAGCCCGGCCGGCGAGGCATCGAACGCCGCCAGCCCGTCTGCCCGGAACCGCGCCAGCCGTGCCACGCCGGAAGCGGCGGCGAGGCTCATGGCAGGAACGCCGCCAGCACCGCGCGATAGGCCGCCGCCAGGGCGCGCAGTTCGGCGACCGGCACGGCCTCATCCGCCTGGTGCATGGTCGTGCCCACCAGGCCGAACTCGGCCACCGGACAATGGCGGGCGATGAAACGCGCATCCGACGTGCCGCCGCCGGTGTCGAGCCGGGGCATGACCCCGGTTGCCCCGGCGACCGCCTGCCGCAGCCGCTCCACCGCCGCGCCGGGGGGGGTGAGGAAGCTTTCGCCGCTGATGCTCACCGCGACCTCCGCCCGCTCGGCATGGCGCGCCACCGTCTCGCGCAGCCAGGCCGCAAGGCTTGTGCCGCTGTGCCGGTCATTGAAGCGGATGTTGAGCGTCGCCGTCGCCCGTGCCGGCACCAGGTTGGTGGTCGGGTTGCCCACGTCAATAGTGGTGATCTGCAGGCTCGACGGCTCGAACCATTCGCTGCCGGCATCGAGCGGCGCTTCGGTCAGCGCCGCCAGCGCCCGCACCAGCCGGTGCACCGGGTTGTCGGTGCGGTGCGGATAGGCGACATGGCCCTGCGTGCCGTGGATGGTGAGATGCGCGGTCAGGCTGCCGCGCCGGCCGATCTTGACCACCTCGCCCAGCCGCGCGGGATTGGTCGGCTCGCCGACCAGGCAGAAATCCGGGATCTGGCCGCACGCCGCCATCCATTCCAGCACCCGCACGGTGCCGTCGGTCGCCGCCCCTTCCTCATCGCCGGTGATCAGCAGGCTGATGCTGCCGGCAGGCGGGCCGGCGGCCAGGTGCTGCGCGCAGGCAGCGACAAAGGCGGCGATCGCGCCCTTCATGTCGCAGGCGCCGCGGCCGTAGAGGACGCCGTCGTCAACGATGCCGCCAAACGGATCGAACCGCCACGCCGCCTTGCCGGGCGGCACCACATCGGTATGGCCGGCAAAACAGAAATGCGGGCCGCGGTCGCCCAGGCGTGCGAACAGGTTCTCCACTCCCGCGAAGCGCAGACGGTGGACGGTGAAGCCGAGCGGGCGGAGTGCCGCGGCCAGCACGTCCTGCGCGCCGGCATCCTCAGGGGTGACGCTGGGGCAGCGCAGGAGAGCCTGCGCGAGCGGGAGCGGGTCGGGGTTCAATCGCGCAGCAGGTCGTTGAGCGACGTTTTCGCACGGGTGCGCGCATCGACGCGCTTGATGATGACGGCGCAGGCGAGCGACGGCCCCGGCGATCCGTCCGGCAGCTTCTTGCCGGGCAGGCTGCCCGGCACCACCACCGAATATGCGGGGACGCGCCCGGTGAACACCTCGCCGGTCGCCCGGTCGATGATCTTGGTGGTGGCGGAGAGAAAGACGCCCATCGCCAGCACGCAGCCGCGTTCGACGATCACCCCCTCGACCACTTCCGAGCGGGCGCCGATGAAGCAGCCGTCCTCGACGATCACCGGGCTGGCCTGCAACGGCTCCAGCACCCCGCCGATGCCGGCGCCGCCGGAGATGTGGCAGTCGGCGCCGATCTGCGCACAACTGCCGACCGTCGCCCAGGTATCGACCATGGTGCCCCGGCCGACATGGGCGCCGACATTGACGAAGCAGGGCATCAGCACCACCCCGGGCGCGATGTAGGCGCTGCGCCGCACCACGGCGCCGGGGACGGCGCGGAACCCGGCGGCGGCGAAGCGGGCCGCGTCCCAGCCGGCGAATTTCATCGCCACCTTGTCGAAAACCGGCGCGCCGCCGGCGCCCGGCATGGGCATGCTGTCATGCAGCCGGAACGACAGCAGCACGGCCTTCTTCAGCCATTCATGGACGACCCAGCGATCCGCGGCCGGGCTCGCCACCCGCGCCGCGCCGCTCTCCAGCCGGTCGAGCGCCTGTTCCACGGCCGTGCGGGCCGCTTCCGGCGCGGAGTCGGGACGCAGCGTCTCCCGCCGGTCCCACCATTCCTCGATCGCCTGCTGCAATCCGTCCTGCATCGCCGCCGCGCCCCTGTGCCGGCGGACCATGCGCAGCCGGTTCCGCAGTGTCAATCGCGCCGGCTGCGCCGCCGATAACCTAACCTTTACCAACTGCCAGCGAGATTGCCGGCGGCATGGCGGGCGGGACGAAACGGATGACCAGACGGCCGGCTTGCGGCATGCGCGACCCTCCGGCCGGGCAGCCGGTGGCGACCCGTGTCCCGTCCTTCGGGGCGGGGGCGGATGCGCTCAGCGGCGCGCTGCTGGACAGCCGCCAGCGCTGGCGCGATCTGGTGACGCTCGCTGCCGATCTGGCGTTCGAAACGGATGCCGCCGGCCGCTTCGTCTTCATCGCCCCCGATCCGGTGCTCGGCTGGCCGGCGGCGACACTGCTCGGCCAGGCCGCCGGGCGGCTGCTCGCCGGCGATGCGGCAGCGGGGGCCGTCAGCCCGTTCCGCCCCGCCGCGCCGATGCGCGGCCAGCGGGTGTGGCTGCGGCGCGCCGACGGTGCCACCGCCTGCCTGAGCTTCGCCGCCGCCCCGCTCCACGACGGCGCCGGCGCGGTGTGCGGCGCGCGCGGCATCGCCCAGGATGTGACCGAGGCGGAGCGGCGGGAAGGTGAGGTTGCCGCCATCCTGCGCCGCGGCCAGGTGATCGAGCTGATCCTGGCGCGCATGCGCACGGAGGTGCTGGCGCCGCGCATGATGCAGGCGGCGCTGCTGCCGCTCGTGCAGGCCACCGGCAGCGAGGCGGCGGCGGTGCTGGACATGATCGGCGACGGCGAGGAGCCGGCGGTGCTGCACGCGACGGCGGCGATCGCGGCGCCGGTGCTGGCCGCGGTGAAGCCGGTGCTGGCCGGGCCGGACGGCGGCGTCGGCAGCGGTGTTGCGGCCGACGGGCGTGGGCTGCTCGCCGCCGGGGCGCAAACGCGCTTCGGCGAGCAGGTGGCGCTGCTGCTGTGCCGGGCGCCGGGGGCGCGGCCGTGGGACGCCGACGACCGCGCGCTGCTCGACGCCGCGGCGGCGCTCGTGCGCACCATCCTGGAACATGAGGCGATCCAGCGCGAGATGGCGCGGCAGGCGCGCACCGACCCGCTGACCGGCCTGTGCAACCGCCGCGCTTTCATGGACGAACTGGCCCGCCGCATCGACCGGCTGGAACAGGACGGGCTGCCGGGCGCCCTGCTCTATATAGATCTCGATCAGTTCAAGGCGCTGAACGATTCGCGCGGCCATGACGCGGGGGACGAGGCGCTCTGCCTCGCGGCGCAACTGCTGCGCGAGACGACGCGGCCGACCGATCTGCTGGCGCGCTTCGGCGGCGATGAGTTCGTGGTCTGGCTGGACGGCGCCGACGCCTTTGCTGCGGCGGAACGGGCCGAGCAGTTGCGCCTCGCCGGGCCGTCGCGGCTGGCCAGGCTGACCAGCGGGCAGGGGCCGTGCGTCACGCTTTCCATCGGCATCGCCGCGCGCTGGCCGGGGCAGGGCGAGGACGCCGAGTCGCTGCTGCACCGCGCCGACCAGGCGATGTATGCGGTCAAGCGGGCCGGCCGCGGCCACTGGCGGGTCGCCCAGCCGGGAGAGGAGCCGTGAGCGGCGTGGCGGCGGATACGGCGCTGACGGAGTCGGCCCGGGTGCGGCTCGGCGCCGCCGCGGATACCGATCCGCAGGTGCTGCACGCGCTCGCCGCCGACCCGGCGGTGACAGTGCGCGCCGCCGTCGCGATGAACCGGGCGGCGCCGGCTGATGCCCACCGCAGGCTGGCCGCCGATCCGGATGAGCGGGTGCGCGCACTGCTCGCCCGCACGCTGTCGGCCCTGATCCCGGGCCTGGCGGCGCCGGCACGCTCGGCCCTGACGCAGCATGTGCTGATGACCCTCGCCGCCCTGGTCGAGGATGCGGCGGAGCGGGTGCGTGCCGCCATCGCCGAGGTGGTGCGCGACATGCCGCAGGCGCCGCGCGACCTGATCCTGCGGCTTGCCAGGGACAGCGCGGTACCGGTGAGTGAGCCGGTGATCCGCCTGTCGCCGCTGCTCGCCCCGTCCGACCTGCTGGCACTGCTGGCGGAGGCGCCGGCGCCGGCCATCGCGACCTCGGTGGCCGGGCGCCCCGGTCTGCCGGAAGCGGTTACCGAGGCGATCGTGGCGACGGCGGATGCCGATGCCATCACGGCGCTGCTCGCCAACCGCTCGGCCGCGATCCGGGAGGCGACGCTGGACGCGCTGGTGGCGCGCGCCGCCGGGCATGCCGAATGGCACCGGCCGCTGGTGCACCGCCCGGCACTGCCGGCCCGTGCCGCTCGCGCCCTGTCGGAGATCGTGACGACCGAATTGCTCGGCCAGCTCGCCCGCCGCGGTGACCTCGACCAGGAGGTGACGCGCGACCTGCAACGCCGGCTGGATGCCCATGAACGCCCCGCGCTGCCGCCGGATCAGGCGCCTGGATCGGCGGCGGCGGCGTTGCGGACGGCGCTCAGCCTGCGCGAACAGGGTCGGCTCGACGAGGAAGCCGTGCTGGCGGCGGCCGAGCGTGCCGATGCCCGGCTGTGCGCGGCGCTGCTGGCGGTCGCGGCGGGGGTGCCGGTGGCGGCGGTGGAGCGCGCGGCCACGCTGCGCAGCGCCAAGGCCCTGGTCAGCCTGGTGTGGAAGGCCGGGTTCGGCATGCGCTGCGCGGGCGCGGTGCAGGCGCTGCTCGGCCGGCTCGGTCCCGCCGACGTGCTGCGTGGCGAGGGCTTTCCGCTGAGTGCCGGGGAGATGCGCTGGCAGGTGGATTTTTTGCGCCATGCCGGCGGCTGATCCGGAAGGCGGTCGTTGTCCTGCCGGTCGCGTGCGGGCTAGCATCGGCCGCTTCCCGCGTGGGCGGGAGAAGGGGAGGGACCATGCCGCGCCAGGCCATCATTGCCGCGCTCGCCGCGCTCGTCTTCGTCACCTGGCAGGAGGCGGCGCGTGCCGCCGAACAGCCGCCGCCCGCCGCCTGCATGGCCCCGATCCCGCCCGGCTCGGCCGACCCCGTGGTGCGCGACGTTCATTTCCACGTCACCACCGGCAGTCCCCTGATCTCCATCACGCTCTGCGTCGCCTCGGCGAAGGACAGCGTGCTGCAGGGGGCGGCGGCCAATGTCGGCGTGTTCAACCACGACGGCGTGCTGATCAACTATGCCGGGCAGAGCTATACCAATGTCGGCCCGCTGACCAACCCGTCGGCGGATTCGCCCAAGCTGGTGCTGATGTACGGCGTCGCGATCGAGGTCGATGCGAAATACGGCCAGCAATTCGCGCCCAACACGGTGGTGGCGCTGACCACGATTGCCTGCACCAAGGCGCCGCCGGCCTGCGATCCGGCGCCGCCGCAGACGCAGACTTTCCTGCTGCCGGTGCAGATCGACCAGGATCTGCCAGGCGGCAACAAGGCGCCGAAATAGCGCGGCGCCGTCAGCGGATCAGCGTCTGCCCGGTCATCTCCGGCGGCTGATCGAGGCCCATCAGCGCGAGCAAGGTCGGCGCGATATCGGCAAGCCGGCCGTCGTCCAGCCGGCGTGCCGGCGCGCCGTGCAGCAGCACCGGCACCGGGTTCGTCGTGTGCGCGGTGTGCGGGCCGCCGGTTGCGGGATCGCGCATCAGCTCGCAATTGCCGTGATCGGCCGTCACCAGCAGCGCGCCGCCGGCCCGGTCGATGGCGGCGACGATGCGCCCGAGGCCGGCGTCCACCGCCTCCACCGCGCGGATCGCGGCCGGCAGGCTGCCGGTGTGGCCGACCATGTCGGGATTGGCGAAGTTGAGGACGATGAGATCGTATGTCCCTTCGCCGATGGCGGCAACCGCACGTTCCGTCACTTCGGCGGCCGACATTTCCGGTTGCAGATCGTAGGTCGCGACCCGCGGCGAGGGCACCAGGATGCGATCCTCGCCGTCATAGGGCGTTTCCCGCCCGCCGTTGAGGAAGTAGGTGACGTGGGGATATTTCTCGGTCTCGGCAATGCGCAACTGGCGCTTGTGGGCGCGCGCCACCACCTCCCCCAGCAGGTTCGCCATCGTCTGCGGCGCGAACAGGACGCCCATGACGTGGGCGAGATCGTCGCTGTACTGCGTCATGCCGACGGCGGCGGCGAGCTGCGGCAGGCGCGGGCGGGCAAAGCCGGCGAAGCCCGGCTGGCACAGCGCGCCGAGCAGTTCGCGCACCCGGTCGGCGCGGAAATTGAAGCACAGCAGGCCGTCGCCATCCTGCATGCCGCGATAGCCGCCGATGCAGGCGGGGACGATGAATTCATCGGTGACGCCGTCGGCATAGGCGGCGTCGATCACGCTCGCCGCATCGGCGAAGCGCGGGCCGTCGCCATCGACGATGGCGAGGAACGCCTTGGCGACGCGGTCCCATCGCCGGTCACGGTCCATCGCATAGTAGCGGCCGGAGAGGGTGGCGACGCGCACGCCTTGCGGCAGCGCCGCGCGCAGCGTGCGCAGATAGGCGGCGCCGGCGCGCGGCGGCGTGTCCCGCCCGTCCATGAAGGCATGCAGCAGCACCGTGATTCCGGCCGCGGTGAGGGCGCGGGCGATGGTGACGGCATGATCCTGATGGGCGTGCACGCCGCCGGGCGAGACCAGCCCCATCAGATGACAGGTGCCGCCGGAAGCCTGAAGTTTCGCGACCAGATCGCGGAACGCCGGCAGGCCGGGCAGCACGCCTGCCGCCAGCGCCTCGGTGATCCGCGGGAGATCCTGCATGACGACGCGGCCGGCGCCGATATTCATGTGCCCGACTTCGGAATTGCCCATCTGCCCATCCGGCAGCCCGACATCGCGGCCGGAGGTGCGCAGGAAGGCATGCGGACTTTCCTGCCACAGCCGGTCGAACACCGGCTTAGATGCAAGGCGGACGGCATTGTCGGCGCTCTCCTCCCGCCAGCCGAAACCGTCGAGCACGACCAGCATGACGGGGCGCGGGGGAAGGGGCATCAGGCGGAGTCTCCGGCTGCGGGAACGGGACGCGGCCTTTTTGCTGCGCCGCAATAACCGCGCTGTCAAGGACGGTGGCCGCGGTGATAGGGGTGGCCGGCGGCGATGGACTGCGCACGATACAGTTGTTCGGCCAGCATGGCGCGCACGAGCGCGTGCGGCCAGGTGAACGGGCCGAGCGAGAGACACGCCTCGGCACGGGCCAGGACGGGCGCGTCCAGGCCCTCGGCGCCGCCGATCAGGAAGCAGAGCGGCCGGCCGGCCTGGCGCCAGGAGGCGAGCCGGGCCGCCAACGCCTCGCTGCCCGGCGCGGGGCCGCCGAGGTCGAGCGCGACGGCGAAGGCACGGGGGGGCAGGGCGGCGAGCAGGGCCGCCCCTTCCCGCCGGCGGACTTCCGCGGCACTGCCCCGCGCTTCCGGCAGTTCGACGAGGACCGGCGGCGGCCGCAGACGGGCGGCGTAGCGGGCATAAAGCGCTGCCTCCGGCAGGCGGGCGAGGCGACCGATGGCGATGATGTGCAGGTTCGGCACGCTCTATCCGCGGCAGCGGGCCGCACCCAGCCATCCCCGGCCGGTGCTGGAATTGCTGATAAGGAACGAAAATGGCGCCAAGGCGTCTCCTTGCGCCTCAGCCACGCCAGGGCGGGCCGGTCGCCGCGGGCAGGGGGAACAGAGTGAACGGCCGCCGCCGGCGCTTTCTTTTGCGCGGCACGAAGGCGGGAAACGGGCCGTCCGGCCTTCCGGTCGCCGCTACCGGTTTCTCTTCCGCCGTCTCCGGCGCCGGTTTCGGCGGCGCGGGCGGCCTGGTCCGGCGCGGCTTGCGGCGGGCGGGAA
>JAJZNE010000182.1:0-5062 GCA_021847995.1 Pseudomonadota bacterium
GGGCGACCAGGTCATCCTTCGAGAGGGCAAGGAGGGTTTCGCGATCCACCGATACGGTGAATCGAGCCGCCCGTGACCGTGTCAAGCATAATTTTGGCCGCCGCCGCTCGGGCTACGCCCAGGGGGGTGAGCAGTTACTCTGATTGTCCGCCTGATGCCCCACTGCATGAGACGCGGTCCGTTCAATCCCGATGGTTCCCAGGTTGCGCGTCACCCGCCAACTCGGCAAGATCCTCCGATGGTGACACCGGCACCAGCAACACCCTCGTGCCCCTCGGAATAAATGCGAACTCCTGTCCCGCCTGCCAGTCGCGGCCGGTGCGCACAGCCAGTGGGATCAAGACTTGAAACCGGGCGGAGAGTCTTGCAGTAATTTTTCGGGCATGACTGGGGTTCAGAAGGTCGCTCGGCAATTGGACGATACCACGCCCCACACGATCAGTTCAGGCCGAATCAGATGCGACGGTCTCCGCTCGGGACTGGTTGCACGTCACCCGAGATAGGCCGCCTCCGCCGCAGCGAGCGCGCCTTCCAGATAGCCGCCGAATTCGGGGGCCGCTTCGGCGCCGGCGAGCGTGATCCGTTCGCCCCATGGAGCCGGCAGGGCAATTGGGCGATAGTCCGGATGCGCGTTGCCGTTGACCTGGTCGGCTTTCGTTGCGGTGAAGGGTTCGGTTGCCCAGTCCTGGATGATGACCTCGCGCGGCCGTGCGGCCTCGGCGCCGAACAGCGTGCCGAGCTGACGTGCCACCGGCTCCGGCAAGGCCGCGCGTCGCCCCGCGCGCAGGGCGGGCGGCCAGGCGAAGAAGCCGAACAACGCGGCCTCGGCGGCGCCGCGGAGGCTCGCGTCGTGCAATTCTCCGAGCGGTCCCGCCTGGCTGAACGCGCTGCCCGACAGGCCGGCGTCGCGCCAGAGCGGCCGGTCGTAGAGCGCGAGCGCCTTGGCTTGGCCCGCCATCCAGCCCGGCACAGCAGCAAGCGCCGCCTGCACGGACGGCGGCAGGGCGGGCACGATCTCGATCCCGCCGATCAGCCGCGGCGGCAGGGCGAGCGCCGCGCGGGCGGCATGCAGCGTCACCGGTCCGGATCGGGTTTCGGCGGTGACGGCAACGCCCGTCTCGGTCAGCGCGATGCGCCGAACCGCCTGTTCCAGCCGGACCACCCCGGGCGCGAGGCCGTTGGCGACGGCTTCGACCAGCGCCGCGATGCCGCCCGCGATGCGCATGCTCGGCGGCTCCTGCGCGAAGCCGTGCGGCAGGCACTGTGTGCCCCCAGTCTGGTCCTGAAAAACGAAGCCGCCGGCCTCCGCCTGCTCGGTGAGCGCCGGCCCCGCCGCCTGGATGGTCCGCGCGATGCGCGGCTGGATGCCGGGCCAGACCCACGCGGGGCCGAGGTTATACGCGCCGGACGCGGTGCGATGGCTCAGCACCCGCCCACCGATACGCGCGCGGGCTTCCAGCACCACCACCTCGGCGCCGCGCCCCACGTCATTGGGAGGTGATCCGCGCAGCGGCCGGGCAACCTCTTCGGTGATCGGTCACCAGAGGACCAGCGTGCTGTTGATCGGGCTTGCCTCGTCGCTAATCACTGGCGTTCGACGTGGGCAATGGGTTCGCCTCTTCCGCCGCGCATCAGGCTGCTGGCTGCAGGGCCGCCTATCGACGGTTTCCTGTCCGCGAGCCTCAGATCAAGCCTCGCGTCTGCCTTCATCTAACCAACCCGTTCCCGGAGCGAGCACCCACCAATACGATGACGGCCGCAACGAGCTGCAGAACAATGCAGACTGCCAGCACTGCGATGTAGCCGCCTGTCAGATCCCGAATCATCCCGAGAAACACGGGCGTCAGCGAGAAGGCAAACTGGCCAGCCGCGGCACTCAGCCCGATCACCAAGCCGAACGAAGCGGCTGGAAATTCACGTTGCACGATCAGCGCAGGGAACGTAATCACGTTGCCCACCGACAGCCCGAAGATGGCGCACCCCGCATAAAGTGCCGCCGGCTGATTGGGGAGCAGCATCATCAGCGCCAGTCCACCGGCTTGGCTCGCAAAACTCACGGCCGAGGCTCGCCTCTGGTGCAACCGGTCGATGACGGCGGCGAGCGCGAGCCGGCCACTCACTGCCGCTATCGAGGTCAGCGCCAGGGCGGTTGCGGCCCCGCCCGGCCCAAGACGCGGCAATAAAAATGAAACCAGCTCGACGATCAGCCCGACTTGTGCAGCCAGCGCCAGGGCGAAAGGCAATGCGATCGACCAAAGCCGCCAGGATCGCAGGAGGTACGCGGCGGAGAGATCGGGGCCGGCGGAGGTGGGCACTGCCGATGCGGCTTCGGTCGGCTCTCTCAAGCCGAACCCGATCAGGGGCAGGACGATCGCCAGCAGGCCGAACGCCGCCAGCGGAACCGCGCGTCCAACCCCGATGTCCTGACTGAGGACCACCAGGACGGGACCCACCGTGAAGCCCGCCGCACTCGCGCCGTTCAGCGCCAAGGTGATCGCAAGCCCACGTTGCCGCTCGAAATACATTGCCAGCGTGGTCGCGATCGCGGTGGAGGTGCATCCGGCCCAGCCGACCGCCATCAACGTCGCCGCCGCGAACATTTCCCAGGGTTGCTGGCTGCGGCTGAACAGCGTGGCGCCCAACCCAAGCAAGATCGTGCCCGCAGCAAGGAGCCGTCTCGCGCCGAACCATTGCAGTGCGCCGTGAACCCGCGTCAGACAGACCGCCCCGATCAGGTAATAGGCGGCGATTGCAGAGCCGATCAAGCCGCTGGACCAGCCGTGCAGCCGTTGCAGTTCCGCCAGATACACCGAGATTCCGCTGAACCCGAACCCCCACCCGAAGATGGCGGTCACGAAGCATGTTACGACCGCTGGCCAGTACTGCTCAATTTCGGCGGTACGGTCCTCGGGGAGCGCCGCGACGTCGCTCATGCGATTTTCCACGCCATCAGGTGGAACAGGAAACGCTGGGATCCGATGTTGTAAGTCTGCTCATCGATCGTCGAGAACCCGTGCTTCTCGTAGAACGTGATCGCGCGCTCGTTCTCGCGCAAGACGTCAAGCCACAGCATCGGCGCCCGCCGTTTCGCTTCGAGCAAAACATGACTCAGCAATTCGGCGCCGATCCGTTGCCCCAGGAACTCCTTCAGGATATAAATTTTCTGTAACTGCACGGCGTTCTGGTCACCCTGATCCGTCGGCGCCGAGGGATGCTTCAGCTTGGCGTACCCCACGGGAAGACCAGCCACGAATGCCAGCCAATAGGCATTCTCCGGCTTGCAGACGCTGCGCCCGATCTTGCCCACGTCGAACGTCGTATCGAGGTAGGCACGCAATTCGTCGCGATGATCGAGGAACAAATGCCCGAACGTCTCGCGAAAGGTGATGCGCCCGAGCAAGGCCACAAGCTTGGCGTCCTCCGGGATTGCCCGTCTTATCTCTGGCTCCATCGGTGTCTCCGTGTTCAGTGGGCTGTCGCGAGGTGAACCATCCGCCGCGACGCCACCATCCGCTTCTTGTGTTCGCCCAAAAGCGCCGGGGAGACGGGATCGACAACCGAGATTTCTTGCCGATCGATTTAGCGCAGCTATACTGGGGGCATGCTTGGCCCCCTGCCTCTGCTGGGATTGCGCGCGTTCGTGGAGGTCGGCCGGGCCGGCAGCATGAAGACCGCCGCCTGTCGGCTCGGGGTGACGTCAGGCGCCGTCAGCCAGCAGGTGAAGCTGCTGGAACTACGGCTTGGCCGAATTCTGTTCGAGCGCCATAATCGGGCGGTGCGCCTCACAGAGGATGGGAAACGGCTGTTCGAAGACGTGGCCGATGCATTCGCGCGCATCGAAGAGGCGGTTGAGGCGATCCGACAGTACCAAGTCGATGATCGCCGCGCCCTGACAGTCAGCACTACTGCCTCCCTTGCGGCGACTTGGCTTGTGCCGCGGCTTGGGCAATTTACCGCGCGCCACCGTAGCGTTGCGGTGAGGGTTCTCACGACGCCGGAGCTTATGCCGTTCGGGGGCGGCCCCGGTTGCGTCGATTTGGCGATCCGACACGGCCTGGGCCGATGGCCTGGCGTCGAGGCGGTACACCTGTTGCAGCCCCGGCTGGTTCCAGTGGGAAATGCCCGGCTGCTTGCCGACGGCCCACCGATTCGGTGCCCCGGGGACTGCCTGAATTATCCGCTGCTGCAAGACCCTATGGCCGCGGACTGGCGGTTATGGCTGCAAGCCCTCGGCGCCAATCACCTAGATCCGCGCAGCATCCGCGGCACCCGGTTTTCGGATGCGACCCTGCTGGCCCGTGCCGCTATCGCGGGCCAGGGACTTGCTCTTTTGCGCGACACATATGTTGCAGACGACATCGCGGCCGGGCGACTGGAGATTGCGATTGTTGCCCCCTGGCCTGCCGAGTTTGCCTACTATGTCGCGACCAGACCCGGGTCGGAGCGCCGCAACCCGCAGATCGCCCGATTCAAGGAATGGCTTCTGCAAGAAGCGGCGATCCCTCGTTAGAAAACCTCTGATCATCCGGTTTGTGATTACCAAAACTGTCCGGCATTTCGCCGGGATGGCCTAAAACGCACCGATAGGCAGGAAGGTTACCGCATTTTCGCTCGCATCTGGCGCCGCGGGCGGCGCGTTGCACACAATACGCCTATCCGGGCTGCAACAATCGATCGTGCATAAGGAACAAATTGGCCAACGCCCATGTCACGAACAGGCGGTGCGCGTTCTTGATCCTGATCGTCCAGCCACCGCTGCATGCGCTCGGTCTCTGCCTCGTGCGTCAATGCCGCGGCGAGCACCGAGGTGTCGAGATAGAGGATCAATGCCGCGCCTCGTCGCGCATCCGGCGGATGAATTCGCCCGCTGGCACCGCCTGCATCGGCATCTTCTCGACCATCGCGCGCAGGGCCGCGCTGTCGATGCGCTTGCGCGGCGCCTTCGCGGCGACGATCTGCGCGACCGGCTTGCCGCGGCGAGTGATCTGCACGGTCTCGCCGCCGGCGGCGCGCTCGACCAGTTCGCTCAGATGCGCCTTGGCGTCGGCGATGCTCACATTGC
>JAJZNE010000182.1:5072-8203 GCA_021847995.1 Pseudomonadota bacterium
TAGTTGGTCATATATAGCACGGCGCAGGCCGGAACCAAAGCGCCGGAGCGGGTCACCGCCCGGGGTACGGGGAGCCGGGAGAGCGAGAGGACGGCCGGGACGGGGCGAGCCGGGTGGGGTCGAGAGAGCGCCCGCCGGCCTCGGAACCCCGCTCTCCGGAATCCCCCCATGACAGTAATCGTCCCCGCGCTGGCCGAGCGGACGGCCATGTTCGCATCCCCGTCCGCGCCCACTGCGCCCGGTCGGGCGTCCGCCATCCTGCACGCCGCCCGGCTTCTGCTACCGGCGCTGGAGCGGGGCCAGGCCCTCGATGCCACCACCCTGCGCGCCGCCATGGAGGCGGCGTTCGGCGCATCCGACACCGGCGGCGCCTGGGTGTGGAAGGACACCTACGAGGCCTGCGAGGCAGCGCAGGTTCTGTTTCTGCGCCGGCACGGGCCGGCCATGCGCGCCGGCGCCGGCAGCCCGGTGGGGATGCTCGCCATGCTGGCCCGGCTGGCCGCGCTGGTGCCCACCCATACGCGCCGCTCCGAGGAGAGTGTGGCGCTCCAGCAGTTCTCGACGCCGATTGCGCTTGGCTTCGCGGCCAGCCTCGCCGCCGCGATCACGTCGGGCGACCTGGTGCTGGAACCGTCCGCCGGCACCGGGCTGCTCGCCGTTTTCGCCGGCCTCGCTGGCGGGGCCCTGGCGCTGAACGAACTGGCCGAGACCCGCGCCGACCTGCTCGGTCATCTGTTCCCAGGCGCCCCCGTCAGCCGTCACGACGCGGCGCAGATCCACGATTACCTGGCTCCGGCCATTGCGCCCTCGGTGGTGCTGATGAACCCGCCTTTCTCGGTCGCGGCGCATGTCGAGGGGCGGATGGCAGACGCGGCTTTCCGCCATGTCGCCTCGGCGCTGGCGCGGCTGGTCCCTGGCGGGCGGCTGGTCGCCATCACCGGCATCTCGCTCGGGCCGGACAACCCGTCCTGGCGGGAGGATTTCGTCCGGCTGCAGGCGCGCGGGCGGGTGGTGTTCTCGGCTGGGATCGAACGCCGCGTTTATGCCCGCCACGGCACCGCGGTCGAGACGCGGCTGACCGTCATCGACCGCGTGCCGGCCGAGGACCCGGCCACATTCCCGCCGTCGCCCGGCACCGCCGGCGACGTGGCGACGCTGCTGGAGTGGGTGACGCACCTCGTGCCGCCGCGCCCGGCCGTATCCGCGCCCCCAGTCGCGGTCGCGGCGCCCGCCGCCCGCCGGGTGCCCCCACGCGCGATGGTCCCGTGCTGGCATCCCACCCCGGCCCGTCACCCAGAACCGGCGATCGGTCCCGGCACCCCACTCGTCTACGAGGTCCGCGAGGAACCGCCGCCGGAGCGTGGCCGGATCAGCGATGCGCTCTACGAGAGCTATTCCGTCCAAACGATTGCGATCCCCGACGCGCGGCCGCACCCGACCAGGCTCGTGCAATCCGCCGCCATGGCCTCGGTCGCACCGCCGCGCCCCCGCTACCGGCCGCATCTACCGCCGGAGATCGTGTCGGCCGGCCTGCTCTCGGACGCGCAGATCGAGAGCGTCATCTATGCCGGCGAAGCCCATGCCACGCATCTCGCCGGCGCCTGGCTGGTTGATGCGACCTACGACCAGGTCTCCGCTGCCCCCGACAACGCCGAGGGTGCGGTGCGCTTCCGCCGTGGCTGGTTCCTCGGCGACGGCACTGGCGCTGGCAAGGGGCGGCAGGTTGCCGGCGTCATCCTCGACAACTGGCTGAAGGGCCGCCGCCGCGCGCTCTGGGTCTCGAAGCCCGACAAGCTGATCGAGGACGCCCAGCGCGACTGGTCCGCCCTCGGCCAGGAACGGCTGCTGATCACTCCGCTCGCGCGCTTCCGGCAGGGCACGCCGATCCGCCTCGACCAGGGCATCCTGTTCACAACCTACGCCACGCTGCGGTCCGCCGAACGGGAGGGCAAAGCCTCGCGCCTCGATCAGATCATCGACTGGCTGGGGCGGGATTTCGACGGGGTGATCGTGTTCGACGAGGCGCACGCCATGGCCAACGCCGCCGGCGACACCTCCGAACGCGGCGAGCGCGGGCCGTCCCAGCAGGGTCGCGCCGGGCTGCGCCTGCAACACGCGTTGCCCGACGCACGGGTGCTCTATGTCTCCGCGACCGGCGCGACCTCGGTGCAGAACCTCGCCTATGCGCAAAGGCTGGGTCTCTGGGGCGGGGCCGACTTCCCGTTCGCGACGCGGCAGGAATTCGTCGCCGCCATGGAAGCCGGCGGGATCGCGGCGATGGAGGTGCTGGCGCGCGATCTGAAGGCGCTCGGCCTCTACGCCGCGCGCTCGCTGTCGTACGAAGGGATCGAGGTCGAGATCGTCGAACACGCGCTCAGCCCCGAGCAGGTGCGCATCTACGACGCCTATGCCGAGGCGTTCCAGGTGATCCACACCAACCTGAGCGAAGCCCTGGAGGCCGCCAACGTCACCGGTCCCTCCGGCACGCTGAACCGGCAGGCGAAGGCGGCGGCGCGCTCGGCCTTCGAATCGAACAAGCAGCGCTTCTTCAACCACCTGATCACCGCGATGAAGGTGCCGACGCTGATCGGCACCATCGAGCGCGATCTTGCCGAGGGCGCCGCCTGCGTCGTGCAGCTGGTTTCCACCGGCGAGGCGCTGCTGGACCGGCGGCTGGCGGAGATCCCCGCCGATGAGTGGGCCGACGTGCAGGTGGACATTACCCCGCGCGAATACGTCCTCGACTACCTGGCGCACGGCTTCCCGACACAGCTGTTCGAGGTCTTCACCGACAGCGAGGGCAATTTGCTCTCCCGCCCGGTGTTCCGCGACGGCCAGCCGGTGCAATCGCGCGAGGCGGTGGACCGGCGGGACCGGATGATCGAACACCTCGCCGCACTGCCGGCGGTGCAGGGCGCGCTCGATCAGATCGTCCAGCGATTCGGCACCGATCAGGTTGCGGAGGTCACTGGGCGGTCGCGGCGTGTCGTGCGCAAGATCGCTGTTGACGGCACCGAGCGGCTCGCCATCGAGACCCGTCCTGGCTCGGCCAATCTCGCCGAGACCCAGGCCTTCATGGACGACGAGAAGCGCATCCTGGTCTTCTCCGACGCCGGCGGCACCGGGCGCAG
>JAJZNE010000020.1 GCA_021847995.1 Pseudomonadota bacterium
GTCGATGCCGCGCGCATGCGTGCCAATCTCGACCTGACGCAGGGGCTGGTGATGGCGGAGGCGGTGATGATGGGCCTCGCCCCCCATCTCGGGCGCGAGCGTGCGCATGACCTCGTTTACGACATCTGCCGCGAGGCGATCCGGCAGGGCCGCCCGCTGCCCGACCTGCTCGCGGAGCATACCGACATCTCGCGCCATCTCGACCGGGCGCAACTGGCCGCCCTGTGCGATCCCGCCAACTATCTCGGCCAGTGCGGCGTGATGGTCGATCGCGTGCTGGCGCAGGTGGCAACCGGGGGCTGAGGCCGGCGGGCGGGACTTGCCCTATCGCACCGGCGGCGTTGCCGCGCCCCGCCACATCCGAAGCAGCGTCGTCCGCCCGCGGCGATGGTGCTGCACCGCCATCACCGCGTGCCCGGCCGCCAGTACCACCAGCAGGGTGGCAAGCGACAGATGCACCGCGCGCAGCACGCCGAACGCGGCCTCGTCCGGCGCGACGACGTGGGGCACCGGGATCACCAGCAGGAACAGCGTCGGCACCCCCGCCGGCGCGGTGGCGGCGACGAAATAGCCCAGCACCGGCACCGCCAGCATCAGGCCATAGAGCACGAGGTGCCCGATATGCGCCGCCCGCGCCTGCCACGGCGGCAGATCGGGATCGGCCGCCGGGCGGCCGCGCCGTGCCCGCAGCAGCAGGCGCCACAGCACCAGCACCAGCACGGTCAGCCCGATCGTCTTGTGCGCCTGATAGAGCAGGAATTTCAGCAGCAGATCGGACAGCGGCCACGCCACCATGACGAAGGCGAGCAGGAAGCCGCACGGGATCAGCACCGCCGTCCACCAGTGCAGCCGCCGCTGCGCCCGCGACCAGGAGACGGGCGGTGGAGCCGCCGCCGGCGCGCCGTCATCCGGCATGGGACGGCGCCTCCAGCCGGATGCGGGCGTTGATGCGCAGATCGACACGGTCGGCGACGAAGGTCCGATCCGCCGTCATGCCGAAGGCGGAGCGTCTGAGGTCGCCGGTGATGACGAAATCTGCGTCCTCCGCCCCCGGCGTCGCCGACGGATGGCGGTCGATCAGGGCGGCGTGCAGCAGGATCGGCTGCGTCACCCCGCGCAGCGTCAGCCGGCCCGCGACATCGTACTGGCCGGGTGCGGTCAGGGTCACCGACACGCTCTCGAACTGCGCCTGGGGAAAGTGGGCAATGTCGAAATAGGTTTCGCCCCGCAGCATGTTCGCCGCCTCCGCCCAGCGTGTGGCGAGGGAGGTCATATCGATCACCACGAGGACATGGGTGTTCCCCGGATGTGCCTCATCGATGGTGAGGTGGCCGGTGAAGCGGCGGAAACTGCCGTCGGTGTGGAACATGCCGAAATTGCGCACGGTGAAGGCGATCGCGCCGAATCGCTGGTCGATGTCGTAGCTCTCGGCCGCCCCGGCGCTGCCGACAGGGCCGAGCAGCAGCGCAATCAGGATGCCGATCGCCGTTCGCCTTCGCATGCCTTTCTCTCCTCCGCTCCGAAGCCGGGATATAAGAACGCTTGCCCCCTCGGCAGCGGGCGCGGAAGATACCATCTTGCGTGCGGAAGGCCCGCGATGATCGAGTGTCACGCGCATGAAGACGGGACGGAGAAGCCGCCGGCGACGCGGCTCGGCCCGCCCGTGTACGCGGCGCTGGACCTCGGCACCAACAATTGCCGCCTGCTGATGGGCGCGCCCTCCGGTAACGGGTTCCGGGTGCTGGACAGTTTCAGCCGCACCGTCCGCCTCGGCGAGGGGTTGCAGCTGAGCGGCCGGCTCAGCCCCGGCGCGATGGAGCGGGCGCTGGGGGCACTGCATGGCTGCGCTGCGCGGCTTGCACGCCGGCCGGTGCGTGCCCTGCGCGCGATCGCCACCGAAGCCTGCCGCCGCGCCGCCAACGGGCCGGAATTCCTCGATCGCGTGCGGCGGGAGACGGGGCTGCCGATCACCGTCATCTCGACGCGCGAGGAGGCGGAGCTGGCGCTCGAATCCTGTGCCCCGCTGCTCGACTGCTGCGGGCGCCGGGCGCTGCTGTTCGACATCGGCGGCGGTTCGACCGAACTGGCCTGGGTGCGTCTGCCGGGCGGCCTGACCGAGCGGCGGCCGACCCTGATCGGCTACATCTCGCTTCCCGTCGGCGTGGTGACGCTGGCCGAGCGGTATGCCGACATGGTCGGCAGCCCGGCGCAGTTCACGCGGATGGTGGAGGAGGTGGCGGACCGCCTTGCCGCGTTCGACCGCATCCATTGCATCCGCCAGGAGATTCGCTGCGGCGGCGTGAAGCTTCTGGGCACCTCGGGGACGGTCACCACTCTGGCCGGCCTTGCCCTCGATCTGCCGCGCTATGCGCGGGCGGCGGTCGATGGCGCGGTGCTGACCCACGCGGCGGCGGGTGAAGCGGTCGAGCGGTTGCGGACGATGGGCCGCGAGGGGCTTGCCGCGCATCCCTGCGTCGGGCCTGAGAGGGCGGAATTCGTGCTGCCCGGCTGCGCGATCTTCGCCGCCATCCACCGGCTGTGGCCGGCGCCGGAGGTGGTGGTGGCCGATCGTGGCCTGCGGGAAGGCATGCTGCTCCGTCTCATCCGCGCCGAACGCAGCCGCCGTCCGCGGCGCATGTCCGGCCTGGGCGGCGCCTGAGCGGCCATGCCGCGGCGGCCACCTGGCGGACCACGGATGCCGTCGGTGCGGCTGCGCACCGCCGCCGGCCGCAGTGCGGCGAGCCAGCGCTGGCTGACGCGGCAGTTGAACGATCCCTATGTCGCCGCCGCGCAGGCGCAGGGCTGGCGGTCGCGCGCCGCCTTCAAGCTGATCGAACTCGACGACCGCTTTCACCTGCTCCGCCCGAACCAGCGCGTGCTCGATCTCGGCGCCGCGCCGGGCGGCTGGACGCAGGTTGCGGTGCGGCGCGGCGCGGCTTCGGTGGTCGGGATCGATCTGCTGGCGATCGAACCGATCGCCGGGGCGACGCTGCTGCAGGGCGATATCGCTGATCCGGCGCTGCCGGCGTCCCTCCTGGCGCTGCTGGGCGGCCGGCCCGATCTGGTGCTGTCGGACATGGCCCCCAACACCACCGGCCACGCCGCGACCGATCATCTGCGCATCGTGGCGCTCGCCGAACTCGCGCTCGCGCTCGCCTCGGACATGCTGGCGCCGGGCGGCGCCTTCGTCGCCAAGGTGTTCCAGGGCGGGACGGAGGGGGCGATGCTCGCGCGCCTGAAGCACGACTTCGCCGCCGTCCGCCACGCCAAGCCACCAGCCAGCCGCAAGGAAAGCAGCGAACTCTATGTCGTCGCCACCGGCTTTCGCGCCTCCGTCCCCCGCCCCGGCGGCGGCGAGCGCGGCTGACCGGCAGCGTCGCAGGGAGCGCCCTGCCGCCGGTGCCGATTTTGTGTTTGCTATTATACTGCGAGGGTGACAAGCGCGGCGATTGGTCATAAAAGGGGCCTGAAGCCGCTGCTCTGCCGCCGGATGCCGCCGATGCGTTCTTCCGCGATCAACCTGTCCGACCACCGCCCACCCTCCGTGCCGGAGGGACCGGAAGCAGGGGGCGTGCGCGACGACGGACCGATGTTCGACCTCGCTCCGGTCTCGCTCTGGCTTGAGGATTACAGCCGGCTACGGGCATTGTTCGCCACCTGGCGCGCGCAGGGGGTTGCCGACCTGCGCGCCCACCTCGCCACCGATCCGGGGCACCTCGCCGCCTGTTCGCGGGCGATCCGCATCGTCAGGGTGAACCGGCGCACCCTCCGTTTGTTCGAGGCGGAGGATGCAGACGCGCTGGTCGCCAATCTCGACCAAATCTTCCGCGACGACATGCTGACCGCCTTCATCGGCGAACTGGCGCAGCTATGGGAGGGTGAGACGGCGTTCGCCAGCAACACCGTCAACTATACGCTCACCGGCCGCCGGCTTGACATCCAGCTCAACGGCAGCGTCCTGCCCGGCCACGAAGCGACCTGGGCGCGCGTGCTGGTGGCGGTCGAGGACGTGACCGAACGCGAACAGGCACGCCGCAGCCTGGCGCGCAGCGAACTCTATGTCCGCGGCCTGTTCGAGCATTCGCCGGTTTCGCTCTGGGTGGAGGATTTCAGCGTCGTCAAGCGGCGGCTCGATGAGGTGCGGGCCCGCGGCATCACCGATTTCCGCACTTTCATCGACGTGCATTCCGAGTTCGTGCATCTCTGCATGCGCGACATCCGCGTGCTGGACGTGAACCGGCACACGCTGGTGCTGTTCGGCGCGCCGGACCGCGCGACACTGCTCGACCGGCTGGGCGACATCTTCCGCGACGGGATGGCCGGACATTTCCGCGAGCAGCTGATCGAGCTGTGGAACGGCCGGCTGTTCCAGAGCCGCGAGGTGGTGAACTACGCGCTCACCGGGGAGGAATTGCATCTTCACCTCCAGTTCTCCGTCCTGCCCGGCCACGAGCACGACTGGTCGCTGGTGCAGGTGGCGCTGACCGACATCACCGCGCGCAAGAAGGCGGAGGCCTATCTGGAGTTCCTCGGCCGCCACGACTCGCTGACACGGCTCTACAACCGTTCCTGGTACGTCGATCAGCTGAACCGGCTGGAGCGGAAGGGGCCGGGGCCGGTCTCGGTGGTGATGATCGACCTCAATGGCCTGAAGAATGCCAACGACCAGTTCGGCCATGCCGCCGGCGATGCCCTGCTGCGCCGCGCCGGCGAAGTGTTGGACGAGGCGGTGTCGGAACCGGGGGCGGCGGCGCGGATCGGCGGCGATGAGTTCGCGCTGCTGCTGCCGGCCACCGATGCGCGGGGGGCGGCGCAGATCCTCGACCGGGTGCAGAAGCTGGTCGCGGTCAACAACCAGTTCTATCCCGGTCTGCCGCTCGGCCTCGCCATCGGGGCGGCAACGGCGGCGCCGGGCGAGCGGCTGGAGGCAGTGAGCCGGCGTGCCGATCTGGCGATGTACGAGGCCAAGCGCGCGCATTACGCCCGCCTCGACCATGAGCGCCGGGCGGGCGGCGCCAGCTTGGGCTGAGCGCGCGGATTGACGCGGCGGCGCGGCCGGCCGATTGAGCCGGCGCATGAAGCCCGCCGCAACCTGGCTGCTGACCGAGGACTACGCCGGCCTGCGGGCGCAGGCGCTGGGGCTGGCCGAAGCCGCGGGACTTGCGGCCGAGCCGCGGCTGCTGCGCCCGCGCGGCCTGTGGCGCCATCTGCCGCCGGCACTGTGGGCCGCGCCGCGGCGCGCGGTGGCGGCCGAGGCGCTGGCGACCCCGCTGCCCGAACTGCTGATCGGTGCCGGCGGCAAGGCGGCGGCGGTGGTGGCGGCGCTGCGCCGTCTGGTGCGCGGCGTCATCGTGCAGCATCCGCGCATGAACCCGCGCCGGTTCGACCTGATCATCGCCGCGCGCCACGACGGGATCACCGGCGCGAATGTCATCGTCACCCGCACCGCCCTGCACGGCGCGACCCCGGCCCGCCTTGCCGCGGCGGCTGCGCAGTGGGCGCCACGCCTCGCGCATCTGCCGCGCCCGCTGGTTGCGGTCCTGGTCGGCGGCACCAATGGCCGCTACCGGCTCGATGCCGCCGTCGCGGCGGCACTGGGGGCGCAGCTGGCCGCGATGATGCGGGCGGACCGGGTGGGGCTGGCGCTCACCCCCTCGCGCCGCACCGACCCGGCGGCGACGCGGGCGCTGGCCGCTGCCCTTGCCCCCCTGGGCGCGATGATCTGGGACGGCAAGGGGGAGAACCCCTATTTCGGTCTGCTCGCCCTGGCCGATGCGATCGTGGTGACGGCGGACAGCGTGTCGATGATTTCGGAAGCCTGCGCGACCGCGGCACCGGTGCTGGTGGCGCCGCTGCCGGGGCGGTCGCGGCGGCAGGGGATGTTCGTGCAGGGGCTGATCGATGACGGGCGGGTGCGGCCCTTTCAGGGGCGCTTTGCCGCCTGGCCGGTGACACCACTCGACGACACCGCAGCGGCGGCGGCCGAGATGTGCCGCCGTTTCGGCTATTAGGAGCCTGATCATGCTGGACATCACCACCTTCGACGCGCGGGCCGGCGGCAACGTGCTGTACAAGGCGCTCGCCCATCCGCTGGCGGCCGAAGCGATGGCGCGGCTGTTCGCACGGCTGGCGGAACCGCTCGCGGTGGTGGACAGCGCCGGCATCGCCAGTGCCCTGGCCGCCCTCTCGCCCCGCGCGCCCGGCTTCGCCGAGAGCTATGTGCAGGACGTGGCCGCCCTCGGCACGCCGCGCGGCGGCCATCCGGCCCGGCCGCTGACCGATCTCGTCCGCACCGGGGCGCGGAGCGTGCTGATCGCCGCGTTCGATGCCGCCCGCCTCGCGGCGCGCGTTGCGCCACTGCTGCCGGAGGGGACGGCCCTTGCGACGCTGGACGAGATCCGGCTGCCGGAGCGGCTGCTGACGGTGCCGTCGCGCCCGCTCGACCGGCTGAACTATGCCACCAACTTCGCCTTCTTCCGCGACGCCGATGGTCTTTCCACCCGCCTCGTCACCGCCAATTACTGGGCCGGCTATGGCGCGCGCGGCGTGCGGCTGTGGCTGCGGCTCTATGACGCCGCCGGCACCCCGCTCGCGACGTGGGAGCAGGAGGTGGCCGACGGGGCGGGGGGGATCGTGATCGACAGCGCCGAGGTCCGCGCCCGCTTCGCCCTGCCGCCCTTCGCCGGGCAGTTGTTCATCCATGTGATCGGCGCCGCCGGGCATGACGTGGTGAAATATGCCCTCGACACCTACGCGACCGGCACCGGACGCAGCCTGTCCTGCACGCACGACGCGAATGCCTGGCCGTCCGACCGCTATGCCGGCATCCCGGCGCCCGACCGCGGCGAGCGGGTGATCCTGTGGGTGCAGAACAGCCATGCGGTGCCGATCCCGCCGGGGGCGATCGCGCTCGATCGCATGGGGGCGGAGCGGCCGGTGGCGCTCGATCGCGCCATTCCCCCCTTTGCCTCCCTCCCGCTCGATGTCGCCGAGCTGCTTCCCGATCTGCGCTGGCCGGCGCAGATCGAGCTGCGCTGCGGGCGGCATCTGGTGCGCCCGCGCTATGAGGTGGTGCGCGACGGCCGCACCCGCATCGCGCATGCCAATGTGGAGCGTGCCGACCTCGCCCCCGATCCGGCCATCCCGCATCTGCCGCCGCAACTCGGCCGCGGCTTCCTGCTGCCCATGCCGGTGCTGCCGCGGGCGCGCTTCCGCACCGTGATCCAACCGACGCCGATGGCGACCGCGCAGGCGGGGCTGCCGGTGCGGCTCGATCTGTTCGGCCGCGACGGGCGGCCGGCGGCGTCGCGCTTCCTCGGCCATCTCGGGCGCGACCACGCCTGCGCCGTCGATCTGGACGAGATCCTGCCGGACGGTGCGCTGGCGGAGGGCGGGCATGCCGAACTGGTCTATGATTTCCGCGACGGCGGCGCCGCCGATGGCTGGCTGCACGCGCTGGTGCGCGCCGAGCACCGCCGCACCGGCCATCAGGCGGAGAGCAGCTTCGGCGCGCATATCTTCAACACGCTGATGACCTGGCGCGATGAGCCGCAATCCTACGCCGGGCCGCCGCCGGGGCTGACCACGCGGCTGTTCCTCAAGCTGGGGGGGGAGGGGCGGCGGAGCTTCGCGGTGCTGATCTACCCTGCCTCCGCCCCCTGGCACGCGCAGTCGGCGACCGCGCTCGTCCTGCATGACGGGGCGGGGGCGGCGGTGGCGGAGGCGCGGCTGGCGATCGCCTGTTCCGGCTCTGTCCTGGTGTTCCCGGACGAGCATTTTTCCGCCGCCCAGATGCGGGCGGCCGGCCCGCGCGGCCATGTCCTGGTGCGCGACCTGACCTGCCGGCTGTTCGGCTATCACGGGCTGATGGACGCGGCGGGGGGATTCTCGCTCGACCACATGTCCGGGGTCTGACGGTTGACACGCCCCCCGCCGCCGCCCTAGCGCGGGCCGGCGGAGCGGGGCGAGGGGGCAGGGGCGTGGACGCAGGCCGGAACGGGGACGTGGTGATCGAGTTCGCGACCGGCGGCAACGCCCCCGGCCTGACCCGCGGCGGCTGGTCGGAGCCGGAGGCGAAGTTCCGCTGG
>JAJZNE010000088.1 GCA_021847995.1 Pseudomonadota bacterium
GCCACGCCCGGCCGGGTGCCCCTTTCCCGCCGCACCCGCCCCCCGCCGCCGCTTCACACCCCGCGTCTGCGGCCCGCCGTTCCTTCCCGGCCGATGGGCACGGGAGTAAAATTTTAATTGTGCTGCATTTCTTGCGTATTTGACATTATATCGATTTCTCCGAAGGGTCGCTGTGCGACTCTCCGGCAGCCTCGGCTTGCGCTGCACCTGCGAAGCGGCTAAGAGGGCGCGCCAAGGTTGCGAAAGGCGCAGCATGGCTCCCCCCGACAGCGCGGGCGATTCCGCTTCCCACGCCCGCATCACCGAGGCGCTGGCGTTCGACGACGTGCTGCTGGTACCCGCCTATTCTGCGGTAATGCCCGCCGCCGCCGATACCACCACCCGCTTCACCCGCCGCATCCGCCTCAACATCCCGCTGATTGCCGCAGCGATGGACACGGTGACGGAAGGGGCGATGGCGATCGCGATGGCGCAGCACGGCGGCATCGGCGTCATCCACAAGAATCTCACCCCGGCCGAGCAGGCGGCCCAGGTACGCAGCGTCAAGAAATTCGAATCGGGCATGGTGGTCAACCCGCTCACCATCCACCCCGACCAGACCCTCGCCGATGCCCGCGCTTTGATGGCGGCGCACCGGATCAGCGGCGTGCCGGTGGTCGAACGCGGCACCGGCCGTCTCGTCGGCATCCTCACCCACCGCGACGTGCGCTTCGCCACCGACCCCGCGCTCAAGGTCTATGAACTGATGACGCGCGAGAATCTCGTCACCGTCACCGCCGGCGTCGATCTGGAGGAAGCGCGGCGGCTGCTGCACCGCCACCGGATCGAGAAGCTGCTGGTGGTCGATGACGCCTTCCGCTGCGTCGGCCTCATCACCGTCAAGGACATGGACAAGGCGGAAAGCCATCCGCTCGCCAACAAGGACGAACTCGGCCGTCTGCGCGTCGCCGCCGCCACTGGCGTGGGCGACGATGGGCACAGCCGTGCCGCCGCCCTGATCGACGCGGAGGTGGACGTGCTGGTGGTCGATACCGCGCACGGCCATTCCGCCGGCGTGCTCGCGGCCGTCGAGCGGATCAAGCGTCTGTCCAATGCGGTGCAGGTGGTGGCCGGCAACGTCGCGACACCGGAAGCGGCGGCGGCGCTGATCGCGGCCGGGGCGGATGCGGTGAAGATCGGCATCGGGCCGGGCAGTATCTGCACCACCCGCGTCGTCGCCGGTGTCGGCGTCCCGCAATTCTCCGCCGTGCTGGAAACCGCCGCCGCCTGCCGCGAAGCGGACGTACCGGCGATCGCCGACGGTGGCATCCGCACCTCGGGCGACATCGTCAAGGCGATCGGCGCCGGGGCCGACTGCGTCATGGTCGGCAGCCTTCTCGCCGGCACCGACGAAGCGCCGGGCGAGGTGTTTCTCTATCAGGGTCGCTCGTTCAAATCCTATCGCGGCATGGGCAGCATCGGCGCCATGGCACGTGGCTCCGCCGACCGCTATTTCCAGCAGGAAATCCGCGATACGCTGAAACTGGTGCCGGAGGGGATCGAGGGACGGGTGGGCTACAAGGGGCCGGTCGCCGGCGTGGTTCACCAGCTCGTCGGCGGATTGCGAGCCGGCATGGGCTATACCGGCAGCGCGAGCATTGCCGAGTTGCAGATGCGCGCCCGCTTCCGCCGCGTCACCGGTGCCGGGCTGCGCGAAAGCCATGTGCATGACGTGGCGATCACGCGCGAGGCGCCCAATTACCGTCAGGAGAGCTGAGCCGTGCAGCTGCCATGTCGGCTGGACCGCCGCCACCGCCCGCACCAGCGCTCAGCACCGCACCGGAGGAACGTAACCGGACCCGCCGATCCGGCCTCGCCGCCGGCGCATCCGCCGCCGTGATGCCGGCGTGACACCGGCCGCCCGCCTCGCCGCCGCGATCGAACTTCTGGCCGCGATCGAAACCGACCCGCGCCGGCCGGCGGATGCTGTCGCCAACGATTTCTTCCGCGCCCGCCGCTTCATGGGCGGCGCCGACCGCCGCGCCGTCGCCGAACGCTCCTGGAGCGTGCTGCGCGCCCGCCGCCGCCTCGGCTGGTGGCTGGCGCGCGAGGGGGCGCCGGCGACGCCGCGGCTGCTGCTCGCCGCCCTGCTGCTGCTCCAGGGCTGGACCCTGGACGGCGTCGCCCGCTCCTTCTCTGGCGGCAAGTTCGGGCCGGGGGCATTGCGGCCGGAGGAAGGAGGGCGACTGCGGGGGCTGGAGGGTCACTCCTTCGACCATCCGGAAATGCCGGAGGCGGTGCGGCTGGAAGTGCCGGACTGGCTGCTCCCGGCGCTGCTCGCCCGCTTCGGCCCGACTCTCGCCGCGGAGCTTGCCGCCCTCGCCGAACCGGCCTCGCTCGACCTGCGGGTCAACCTGCTGAAGGGCACGCGGGAGGCGGCGCAGGCGTCGCTCGCGGCCGAGGGGGTGGAGGCCGCGCCGACACCGCTTTCCCCCTGGGGTCTGCGCGTGCCCGGAAGGCGGCCGATCACCGCCGGGCGGACGTTCCAGGAAGGACTGGTTGAAATCCAGGACGAGGGCAGCCAGTTGATCGCCGCCCTGGTCGGCGCGGCGCCCGAGATGCGCGTCGCCGACTGGTGCGCCGGCGCCGGCGGCAAGACCCTGGCGATGGCGATGACGATGCAGAACCGCGGCCACATCGCGGCCTGCGACGTGTCCGCGCCGCGGCTGGACGGGGCGGTGCGGCGGCTGCGCCGCGCCGGGGTGCATAACGTGGAGCGGCACGTCATCGGCCCGGGCGACAGATGGGCCAAGCGGCGCGCCGGCGGCTTCGACCGGGTGCTGGTCGATGCACCGTGCACCGGCATCGGCACCTGGCGGCGCAATCCCGATGCCAGGCTGCGCCTTTCGGCGCGCGATCTCGCGGAGTTGCTGGGCAAGCAGGCGGCGATCCTATCACAGGCGGCGCGCCTGGTTCGCAATGGCGGACGTTTGGTGTACGCTACCTGCTCCCTGCTGACCGAGGAGAACGAGGCACAGGTGCAGAGCTTCCTTGCCGCCCATCCGGACTTCGCGGTGGTGCCGCTGGCCCGCGCCTGGGCGCTGCCGACGTCGCCCCCCTGCGCCGGCCCGTTCCTGGCACTGACGCCGCGCCGGCACGGCACCGACGGGTTCTTCGCCGCGGTGCTGGAGCGCGCGGCATGATCACCGTCCGCCGCGCCCGGCCCGCCGATGCCGGGGCGATCGGCACGGTGCATGTCGCTGCCTGGCGCAGCGCCTATCCCGGCATCCTGCCCGATCATTATCTGGCCGCCCTGTCGGCGCCGCGCCAGGCAGCCTATTACGACAGCGCCGTGCGCAGCGGCGTCGGCGTGCACGTCGCCGCCGCCTCCGGCGCCGATCTCGGCGCGCTCGGCGGAGCGGCGCGGATCGTCGGTTTCGTCACCGGCTGCCCCGCCCGCCCCGGCCGCTGGACGGAGCCGCTCGGCGACGGCGAGATCGAGACGCTCTATGTCCTGGACGACTGGCGCGAGCGCGGGCTGGGCCGGCGGCTGATGCGCGCCGCGGCGGCGCATCTGGCCGCATCGGGCTGCCGCTCGGCCTTCGTCTGGGTGTTGCGCGCCAATCCCAACCGCTGGTTCTACGAGCGCCTCGGCGGGCGCGCCGCGGCCGAGGCGATGATTCAGGTCGCCGGTGCATCGGTGGTCCAGACCGCCTATGTCTGGTCGCCGATCGAGAAGCTGGTGCAGGCGACCTCGCTCGCGCCATAACCGACGGGACGGACGGGAACGGGAGGGCGGATCATGGCGGAACGGCCGCAGGCACTGGCGACGGTGCGGATCGACGAGCCGCATGTGCGTGTCACCGAATGGCGCTTCTCGCCCGAGGCGGAAACCGGCTGGCATGTGCATGGCCACGACTACGTGGTGGTGCCGATGCTGGACGGCGCGCTCCGGCTGGAGGAACCCGGCGGCGTGTCGCGGACCGTGCCGATGCAGGCCCACGCCCCCTATACCCGCCGCGCCGGGGTGGAACACAACGTCATCAACGCTTCCGGCCACGATTACGCCTTCATTGAAATCGAATTGCTGCGCTAGCGCGGCGCCGCACGGCGATGCTGAAGGAGTTGTCGGCGCAGGCCGTCGCGGCGGGGGTGCTCGCCGCGGTCGTCGGCTTTGCCAGTTCGTTCGCGGTGATCCTGCGCGGCCTCGCGGCAATGGGGGCGGATCAGGCGCAGGCCGCGTCCGGGCTGATGGCGGCCTCGATGGCAATGGGGCTGGGCGGCGTGGTGCTCAGCCTGCGCACACGCCAACCGGTCAGCGTCGCCTGGTCCACCCCCGGTGCCGCGCTGCTCGCCAGCACCGGCGCGATCGGGAGCGGATTCGGTGCCGCGGTCGGGGCGTTCCTGACAGCCAATGCCCTGATCGTGCTGGCCGGGTTATGGCGCCCGCTCGGCCGGGCGGTCGCCGCCATTCCCGCGCCGCTCGCCAACGCCATGCTCGCCGGTGTGCTGCTCGGGCTGTGCCTCGCGCCGGTGCGCGCGGTGGCCGCGATGCCGGGGCTGGCGCTGCCGGTGGTGCTCACCTGGGCGCTGGTGGCGCGGGTGAAGCGGCTCTATGCCGTGCCCGCCGCCGCGGCGCTCGCCCTCGCGCTGATCGCCGGCACGGTGCATTTCCACTCCGGCACGGTGCCGTGGCCGGCGCCGGTGCTGGTGACGCCGCGCATCCTGCCGTCCGCCTTGATCGGCATCGCCCTGCCGCTGTTCATCGTCACCATGGCGTCCCAAAACATACCGGGGATCGCGGTGCTGCACGCCAACGGCTTCCGCCCGCCCCCCGGCCCGCTGTTCCGCACCACCGGCCTGTTCGGGCTGCTGGCCGCCCCTTTCGGCAGCCATGCCGTCAATCTCGCCGCGATCACCGCGGCGATGTGCGCGGGGCCGGAGGCGCACCCGGACCCGCAGCGCCGCTACTGGGCGGCGACGGTCGCGGGGCTGACCTATGTCGTTTTCGGCCTGCTCGCCGGCGTGGTCACCGCCGCCGCCACCGCGGCCCCGCCGTTGCTGATCGAGGCGGTGGCCGGTCTTGCCCTGCTCGGCGCCTTCGCGGCCGCGCTGATGGCCGCCCTCGGTGATCCGTCCTCGCGGGAGGCCGCGGTGATCTGCTTCCTCGTCACCGGCTCCGGTGTCACCTTTCTCGGCATCGGCGGCGCGGCCTGGGGGCTGATCGCCGGCGGCGCGGTGCTGGCGCTGGGGCGTTGGCGCGGCGTATCCTCCGCGCCGGCAAGGGAGGGCGCGCGATGAGCGACGAACTGGTGTTCTATACCAACCCGATGTCCCGCGGCCGCATCGTGCGCTGGATGCTGGAGGAGGTGGGCCGGCCCTATCGCACCGAACTGCTGGAGTTCGGGCCGGCAATGAAAGTGCCGGCCTATCGTGCGATCAATCCGATGGGCAAGGTGCCGGCGCTCCGGCACGGCGATGTCGTGGTGACGGAATGCGCCGCGATCTGCGCCTATCTCGCGGACGCCTTCCCCGCCGCCGGCCTTGCCCCGCCGGCCGGCAGCCCGCAGCGCGGCCCCTATTACCGCTGGCTGTTCTTCGCCGCCGGCCCGGTGGAGGCGGCGGCCACCAACAAGGCGCTCGGCCTCGCGATCCCGGCGGAGCGGCAGGGCACCGTCGGCTACGGCACCCTGGCGGACGTGACCGACACGCTGGAACAGGCGGTCATGCAGGGGCCGTTCCTGCTCGGCGCGACGTTCAGCGCCGCCGACGTCTATCTCGGCGCCCATATCGGATGGGGCATGCGGTTCGGCACGATCGAGAAGCGGTCCGCCTTCGAGGAGTACTGGTCACGCCTCAGCGACCGCCCGGCGGCGGTGCGGGCGCGCGAGATCGACGACGCGCTGCTGCCGCCCCGGCCGCCGCCGGCCGCGCAGTAGGGCACTATCCGGCCGCGAAGATCGCCGCCCCGGCGTCGGCCGGCCCGACGGTGTTGCGGAAGGCGGCGAACAACTCCCGCCCCACGCCGGCCGCGTTCGCCGACAAATCCGCCTCCGCCGGCGTACGCCCGGCCCAGTCGGCCGGATCGACCAGGACATCCAGCCGCCCGGCCGGCGCATCGACACGCACGATGTCCCCGTCGCGCAGCAGCGCGATCGGGCCGCCATCGGCCGCCTCCGGTGTCACATGGATCGCCGCCGGCACCTTGCCCGACGCGCCCGACAGCCGCCCGTCCGTCACCAGTGCCACGCGCCGCCCGCGGTCCTGCAGCACGCCGAGCGGCGGCATCAGCTTGTGCAATTCCGGCATGCCGTTCGCCCGCGGCCCCTGGAAGCGCACCACGGCGACGACATCGCGGTCCAGTTCGCCGGCGCGGAAGGCTGCCTGCAACGCCTCCTGGCTGTCGAACACGCGGGCCGGCGCCTCGATCATGTGCCGCTCCGGCACGACGGCGGAAGTTTTCATCACCGCACGGCCAAGATCGCCCTCCAGCACACGCAGGCCGCCGGTCGGCTGGAAAGGTGCTGCCACGCCGCGCAGGATCGCGCTATCGCCGCTGGCAACCGCCGCCTGCCGCCAGATGACGCTGCCATCCGCCGCCAACGTCGGCTCCGCCACGTAATCGCGCAATCCCTGGCCCCACACCGTCCGCGTATCGTCGTGCAGCAATCCGGCCCCGAGCAGTTCACCGATCACGAACGCCATCCCGCCGGCAGCGTGGAAATGGTTCACATCGGCGCCACCATTGGGATAGACGCGGGCGAGCAGGGGCGTGACCTCGGCGAGATCGGCGAAATCGTCCCAGGTAAGGGCGATGCCGCCCGCAGCCGCCATCGCGATCAGGTGAATGGTCAGATTGGTCGAGCCGCCGGTGGCGTGCAGCCCGACGATCCCGTTGACGAAGGCGCGTTCGTCGAGCACGCGCCCGACCGGCGTGTAGCTGTTGCCGAGCGCGGTCAGCGCCAGCGCCCGCCGCGCCGCCTCCGCCGTCAGGGCATCGCGCAGCGAGGTGCCGGGATTGACGAAGCTGCTGCCGGGCAGATGCAACCCCATGATCTCCATCAGCATCTGGTTGGTGTTGGCGGTGCCGTAGAAGGTGCAGGTGCCCGGCCCGTGATAGCTTTTCATCTCGGCCGCGAGCAGTTCGGCGCGCGTTGCCTTCCCTTCCGCATGCAACTGGCGCACGTGGCTTTTCTCGTGATTGTCGAGACCGGAGGTCATCGGCCCGGCGGGGATGAACACCGCCGGCAGATGGCCGAAGGCGAGTGCGCCGATCACCAGCCCCGGTACGATCTTGTCGCACACGCCGAGATAGACGGCGGCATCAAAGGTCTGGTGCGACAGCGCGACTGCGGTCGCCAGCGCGATCACATCGCGGGAGAACAGCGAGAGTTCCATCCCCGCCTCCCCCTGCGTCACGCCGTCGCACATGGCCGGCACACCTCCCGCGACCTGCGCCGTCGCCCCGGCCGCCCGCGCCGCCTCCCGGATCAGTGCCGGGAACCGCTCATAGGGCTGATGGGCCGACAGCATGTCGTTGTAGGCCGTAACGATGGCGAGGTTGGGCGCCACCCCGTCCTTCAGCCGCAGCTTGTCGGCCGGGCCGCAGGCGGCGAAAGCGTGCGCCTGGTTGGCACAGCCGAGCCCGCTGCGCCGCCGCCCGGATGCGGCAGCCTGGTCGATGCGGTCGAGGTAGCGGGCGCGCCGGTCATGGCTGCGACGCGCGATCCGTTCCGTCACCTCGGCGATGCGTGCGTTCATGATCAGATCTCCTGCGGCTGACAGCCTCGGGTTCAGGGTATAGAGAACGCTCGAACTCCGATCCATCGCGCGGGAGGGTATGATGCCGTTCGACGAAGCGGGAAGCGGCCCCGGCCGGCGTCCGGAGCGTGCGCCTGGCCGCAACGTGCTGGGCGGCACGCTCGAAGAATGCTCGCGGCGTCCGCTCACCGGGTTCTTCCGCAACGGATGTTGCGACACCGGCCCGGCGGATCCGGGCAGCCACACGGTGTGTGCGGTGATGACGGCGGCTTTCCTTGCGTTTTCCCGTGGCGCCGGCAACGACCTTTCGACACCGCGGCCGGAATTCGGCTTTGCCGGACTGGTGCCCGGCGATCGCTGGTGCCTATGCGCGCCGCGCTGGGCGGAGGCGCTGGCAGCCGGCCACGCACCGCAGGTGGTGCTGCGTGCCACGCACGCGGGCGCGCTGCGATACTGCGACCTGGCCGACCTGAAGCGGCATGCCGTCGATCTGATGTAGTTCACCGGGCCGGCGCGGATCGCAGGCGGCAGCCGCAATCCGTCCGGGCCCGGCATGGTTGCCGGTGCCTGCACGGGGAATGCCGCCGCTGCCGAATACCCGGTGTGGCAGAGGCGGCAGGAAAACGCAGCGCAATCCTCCTCCCGGTCGGCGTGATGCGCCATGATCAGCGGCGGAGCTTCGTCAGGGAGTACACCGGTTGCGCCGGACCGCGGTTTCGGCGCGCCGACCGACCTGACCGCGGACCTCGCGCCACACCACGCCTGCCGGCTGCCCCAACACCCACAGACGTCGAGGCAGCCTCACGGCAGCAGCGGCTTGCCGATACTGTTGGGGAACAGATCGTCGAAGAAGAAATGCAACTGCCACAGTGCGCCGAGATGCCGGCCGGATGCCTTGTTGCCGGGGATCAGCAGCTCCAGCCCGGACTGGAAGGAGTCCGCCATGTAGATCGCGCCCGCCGCAACCGTGAAGGTTGAAGGTAGGCCGCTGGCCGGGCGTTCCGCCGGGGAATACCATGTCGTCTCGACCAGGGGAATCAGGCGGCCGATGAAGTCCGGCAGCCCGAAATCATGCACCTGCGATTGCAGATAGGGGATGCTGTACTGCAGCGAAAGACCGCCGAGCCAGGCATTCGGATTGCCGCCGTTGTCGCCCGTGGTGTCGAGGCGGTGATCGGCGATGACGTAGTTCGCCTCGCCGGTGATGGCGAACGGGCGCAGCGCCGGGACCGGCATGAACCCGAAGCCCTGCCCGAAATAGATGCTGGGAGCGGTGGAACCGAACGTGTCGCCGCCGATCGCCTGGGTCGCCGCATTGCCCGCGAATTCACGAATGATGCCGAGCGAGACGACCGACTCATGAACCGGATCGGTGTACAATTGCCACTTGGCGGTCAGGAAAACGTTCTCGAAACCGGTGCGCAGCTTCGATCCCGGCTGCCACAGCGCATCGTATCCCTGGTTGTAGATCAGCGCCGTGGTGGGTGTGATGGTCTTGTCATACTCCCATTGCAATTGCCCGAGTCGGGCGCCGTCACCGCTCGGCGGCGACTGGATCGCCGGCAGCGTCGCCTCGTCGGCCACGCCGGGATCGTCGAAGGTGAGAGTGACAGGAAACAGCCGCACGCCAGCGATGACGTGTGCGGCGGCGGGTACAGCGGTGAGCGCAGCAGCCGCGGCCATCGCGGCGCCGAGAGCGCGAGAAGACATGAAGGCATTTTCCTTGATCTGACACGGTCACGGACCGGCGCAGCCAGGCCGGTCGGGCGAGGCGCGATTCAGACCACCGGCGGCGGACCGCGCGGCCACGCGGCGGCGGCAACGCAGGTGGGCGGCACCGGTGCCGAAGGAGGCGGTGCGGCGCGCGCCACCATCACCCCCGGCCTGACGATTTCGACAACGCCGGCGGGCAGCAACAGCGGTGTTGCGTGGACGAACGCCTGACACAGCGGGCAGAAGGCGCAGCACGGGGTCCGTGGTCCGTGCTCGCCCTTACCCGGTGATGTGGCGGCGTGATGCACGTGATGGTGCAAGGCATGCACCGCGCCGCCGACCAACGGGGTCGCCCCACCCTCCGGCGCCGTCATCGGCACGACGATGCTGGCTATGACGAGTTGCATCACCAGCGCCGCCAGCGCCGGCCAGAAACCAACGAGTCGGACAAGCCACGCGACCCGCCGCCGGCCTGGGATGCGGGTCATCCGGCCGCGCCGACCGTGCAGATCACATCACGGGCGCGGGCTGACCGTTCAAAAAAGGCTGCGGCGTCGCCGGTCATCGGTACCGACCGCGCGACCGGATCGACGCGACCGCCCGCTCGGCAGGCACGACGCCCTGTGGCACCGGATAATGTATAAAAATTGACAATAATAGCGTCATCAGGTCCCGCACAACCGGCAGCGCGTCAATCACGCAGAAGGCGCGACGCCGATACTGCATGTCCGCTCCGCCACTTTCAAGCGAATGTGATGGACGGCTCTGACGGACCTGTGCCGCCGTGTCCTGGCCGCAGCGGCCGACAGCCTCGCCCCCGCCGCCCTGCCGACTGCGGAGCCACAGGCCGTGCCTGCCGGGTCAAGTTTGCCGCTGCGACGGCGCCGGTCGCGCCGGCAGCAGCAGGATCAGCAGCACGATCGGCAGTCCGACCGCGACCACCCCGATCGTCAGCATGCCGAGGCCGCCGACGATCACACCCATCGTGAAACTGCCCAGCAGCACGCCGGATCGCTGCACCCCTGCCGCCGCACCGCTGATCGGCGCGCCGGGCGGCGGGGCAAGCAGATCGAGCAGATCAAGCACGAATTGGGTCAGGTTGCCGGTCATCGCCGTGGTCGACGTGCTGCTGCGGCGGGCCATCCGCACCACCGCGTTCTGCAACCCCATCGCCCCCACCGCGGCGGCGGCGATAAGGATCGGCAGCGGCGCATCGGGATGGCGCGACGGCTGCACCGCCAGGGTACCGCCCAGGAATACCGCGAGCAGTGCTACCTCCAGCATCAGGATGGTGCGCTCGCCGTCGCACCCCCGGCTTTCGGCCCGGCGCTTGAGCAGGCGCGCCGCGGCAACCGCCAGCACGAAGAACGGCACGGCCAGAAGCCGGGCGATGAATGCATGCGGCCGCTGCGCAAGTGCCGCGCCGAGTACCGCCAGGTTGCCGGTGATGTGCGCGGTGAACAGGCCGCCGAGCGCGACGAAGCCGCAGACATCGACGAAGCCGCCGACGAAGCCGAACAGCGCGGGATGGAGATGGGGGCGCGGTGGCGGGGGCGGGCGGGACATGCCTGGCAGCAACCGCGCGACGGGCCGCGGGTTGCGCCCGGCACCGGTGGCGGCGCGCAGGATATGGCGGCGCGGGCCGATCGGGCGTAAGTCCGCCCCAATGGACGATGCCAGCCCCGCCCCCCGACCGGCCGCCGCTCTGCACGCCTCCGCCGATGCGCTGCCGAACTACAGCCATGCTCAGATCATTCGGGTCATCACGGGCATTCTGCTCTGCATCCTGCTCGCCGCCATCGATCAGACCGTGGTGGTCCCGGCGGTGCCGGCGATCGCGGGCGACCTGCACGGGTTCGGGCACCTTGCCTGGATCGTTTCGGCCTATCTGCTCACCTCCACCTCGGCGACGCCGATCTATGGCCGGCTGTCGGACATCTACGGGCGACGCGCGCTGCTGCTGCCGGCGATCGTGGTGTTCGTGATCGCCTCGGTGCTGTGCGGCTTCGCGCAATCGCTGTGGCAACTGATCGCCGCCCGTGCCCTGCAGGGGATCGGCGGCGGCGGGCTGATGGCAATGGCGCAGGCGGCGATCGCCGATGTCGTGGCGCCGCGCGAACGCGGGAAATACCAAGCGTATATGGCCGGCACCTGGGGGGTCGCCAGCGTCGCCGGGCCGATTCTCGGCGGCTGGATGACCGACCAGTGGTCGTGGCGCTGGATCTTCTGGATCAATCTGCCGATCGGCATCGCCGCCTTCATGCTCAGCAACCGGGCGCTCAAGGTGCTGCCGGTGCGCCGCCAGCGCGTGCGCATCGACTATGCCGGCGCCGGCCTGCTCACCGCCTTCGTCACCGCGATTCTGCTGGTGATGAGCTGGGGCGGCAACGAATTTCCGTGGCTCTCCGCCCCGGTGCTGCTGACCGCGGGGGCGGCACTGGTGCTGCTGGCGGCACTGGCATGGCGCGAAGCAACAGCGCCCGATCCGCTGCTGCCGCCCCGGCTTTTCGCCAATGCCGTGTTCGCGCGCGGCGCCGTGATCGCGGGGTTGATCGCGGGTGCGATGTTCGGCGGGACGTTCCTGCTGCCGCTGCTGTTTCAGTTGCTGCACGGCGCCGATGCCGCGGGGTCGGGGACGCTGCTGATCCCCTTTCTCGGTTCCAACGTGCTGGGAGCCTATGTTTCGGGCCAGATGGCGCGCCGCATCGGCCGGGTGCGTCCGATCGTGCTTGCCGGCACGGCGATGGCGGCGTGCGGCTTCGCCTTGCTCACCTCGCTCGGGGCAGCGGCATCGCATCTGCTCGTCGTCGCGGCGATGCTGGTGGTCGGGTTCGGCATCGGCATCGTCATGCCATCGAGTCTTGTCATGGTGCAGAACGCGGTCGAGCGACGCGACGTGGGGGTCGCGACCGGCACCCTGCTGTTCCTGCGCGCGATGGGGGCCGCGCTCGGCAGCACGCTGGTCGGCGCGCTGCTTTCCGCCCGCTTCGCCGCCGGTCTCGCGGCCCACCACGTCGCTTCCCGCATCGACATCGGTGCCCTGCGCCAGCACGCCGAGGGAACACTTGCCCCCGCGACCCGCGCGGCGGCTCAGGCAGCCCTGCTCGGCGCCTTTCATCTGAGCTTTGCCGCCTGCGCGGGCATGACCGCGGCGGCGCTGGCGCTTGCCCTCGGTGTCGCCGACCTGCCCCTGCAATCAAGCGCCGGACGCGGCGGCGGCTAATGGCCCACTTGCTGCTCGGACAGCATGCGGCCGAGCCGACGCCCGCCGAAGATGTGGACGTGAAAGTGCGGGACTTCCTGGCCGGCATCCTCGCCCATGTTGGTCAGCACGCGATAGCCAGGCGCCTCCAACTCCAGCATTTGCGCCACCCTGGCCACGGCGCGCCAGAATCCGGCGATCTCCTCCGCCGGTGCCGTCGCCGCGAAGTCGGCGAGCGAGACGTAGCGGCCTTTCGGAATCACCAGCACATGCACCGGCGCCTGCGGCGCGATATCGTGGAAGGCGAGCGCATGCGCGTCCTCGTGGACGCGCCGGCACGGAATTTCGCCACGCAGGATGCGCGCGAACACGTTTCCGTCGTCATAGGTTCCCAACCCCTTTACCGGCATGCCCCTGCTCTCCCCTTCATGCCAGACCTTTCCTTCATGCCAGACCTTTCCTTCATGCCAGACCTTTCGATGCCTTCTCGTAGGTGCCGCGACTGAGCCGTGGCGTCGCCAGGATGCGCGCGAGTTCCGCGCGCATCAGCGCCGCCCGCGTGTCATCCTGCCGGCGCCATGCGCCGAGCGGATTGACCAGCCGCGCCGCGGTCTGTCCGTTGAGGGGATCGAGCGCGATCACGACGTCGGCCAGGAAGCGGTACCCCTCGCCTGACGCTGCATGAAAGCGCACCTGGTTGGTCGCGAACACGCCGGCCAGCGCGCGCACGCGGTTCGGATTGCGCAGATCGAAATCCGGATGGCGATAGAGCGCCCGCACATCCGCCAGTGTCGCGGCGCGCGGTGAGGCCGCCTGGATCGCGAACCATTTGTCCAGCACGAGATCGTCGCTCCGCCATCTGGCATGGAACGCGGAGAGCGTCGCGGTGCGGTCCTCCCCCTCGGTCGCCGCCAGTACTTCGAGTGCGGCCAGCACGTCGGTCATGTTGGCGTGTGCGTCGAACTGGCGACGCGCAAGGCGCACGCCCTCCGCCCCGGCGGCGGCGAGATAGGCGAGACAGGCATTGCGCAGCGCGCGCCGCCCGATCGACGCGCCGTCGATGCGGTAGTCACCGCGATCGGTGAGCCGGTCGTAGGTATCACGCAGCAAATCGTGCAGCACGCTGCCGAGTTGGGCGCGCAGCGCCTGCCGCGCGGCATGGACCGCATCCGGATCGGCGGTCGGCATCTGATCGGCGACGTAGGATTCCGACGGCAGCAGCAGCGCCTCCGCGGCGAAGGCAGGGTCGGCCCCGGCGCCGTCCAGCGTCGCCCGCATGGCTGCCAGCAATCCCTCATCCAGCGCCGGCGGCGTGCCGCGCCAATTGCCGGCAAGGTCGACCAGCAGGCTGGTCGCATAGGATTGCAGACTGTCCCAGCGCACGAAGGAATCGCCATCGTGGGCGGCGAGGAAGCGCAGCCGCTCACGCGGCAGGCCGAGCAGCTTGACCGGCGCGGAGAAGCCGCGCAGCAGTGACGGCACGGGCGGCGCGGCGATGCCGTCGAAGGTAAAGTCCTGCGCCTCCTCCGTGAGCAGCAGCAGGCGGGCGCTGCCGGGCAGTTCCTTGCCGTCGGGGCCGAGCAGCGCCATGGCAACCGGGATCGGCACCGGCAGCTTCACCGCCTGCCCCGGCGTCGGCGGCACGCGCTGGCGCAGGGTCAGCCTGTAGCGCCGGGCGGCGGCGTCGTAGGCATCGCTGACCGTGAGTTCCGGTGTACCCGCCTGCGCATACCAGCGCAGAAAGGCCGAGAGATCGATGCCGGCCCCGTCGCCGATGGCGCGTACGAAGTCTTCGATGGTGACGGCCTGGTTGTCATGACGCGCGAAATAGAGATCCATGCCGCGGCGGAAGCCGGCAGGGCCGGCCAGCGTGTGCAGCATGCGCACCACCTCGGCGCCCTTCTGGTACACGGTCGCGGTATAGAAATTGTCGATCGCGATGTAGCTGTCGGGCCGCACGGGATGGGCGAGCGGCCCGTCATCCTCGGGGAACTGGGCGGCGCGCAGGCGGCGTACGTCGGCGAGTCGCTTGACCGCGCGGCTGCCCTGGTCAGCAGTGAATTCCTGATCGCGGAACACCGTCAGACCTTCCTTGAGCGACAACTGGAACCAGTCGCGGCAGGTGACGCGGTTGCCGGTCCAGTTGTGGAAATACTCGTGCGCAACCACGGTCTCGATGCCCTGGTAGTCGCCGTCGGTCGCGCTCTCCGGCCGGGCCAGCACGTAACGGGTGTTGAAGACGTTGAGGCCCTTGTTCTCCATCGCACCCATATTGAAGTCCGATACGGCGGCGATGTTGAACACATCCAGGTCGTATTCGCGCCCGTACACCTCTTCGTCCCAGCGCATCGCGCGCTTCAGCGCATGCATGGCGTGCCCGCAGCGATCCTGATCGCCGTGCCGCACCCAGATGGCAAGCGCCACCTCGCGGCCGGAGCGGGTGACGAAGCGGTCGCGCACGGCGATGAGATCGCCGGCGACGAGGGCGAACAGATAGCTCGGCTTCGGGTGCGGATCGATCCAGCGCGCCCAGTGCCGCCCGTCCGGTAGGCTTCCCTGTGCGTCAGGGTTGCCGTTGGAAAGCAGCACCGGGCAGGTTGCCGAATCGGCGGCGATGGTCACGGTGAAGCGCGCCATCACATCCGGGCGATCGGGGAAATAGGTGATCCGCCGGAATCCCTCGGCCTCGCACTGCGTGAAATAGCTACCGCGCGAGAGATAGAGACCCGAGAGTTCGGTGTTGGCGGACGGATCGATCTCCACGTCGGTGGTGAGCGTGCAGGACGGCGGCAGATCGGCAATGACCAGGACACCGTCCTGATCGATGGTATAGCGATTGCCGGCCAGCCGCTCACCGTCCAGCATCACCGCCAGCAGCCGCAGCCCTTCGCCGTCGAGGCGCAGGGGGGCAGCCGCGCCGTACGTCTTGTTGCACCGCAGCGCGAGATCCGCGCGCACACGGGTAGCCCCGGGATGGAGGTCGAAATTCAGTCCGACGCTGTCCACCAGCCACGCCGGCGGCCGGTAATTCTCCCGCCGCGTCACCGCGGGTTCCGCGGCCTGGGTGGGGGCGGCGTCGCGCTGGGCATCGAGCATGGCATCTCCGGAGCGGAAAGGACGACCATCCTATAGGCGCATGTGCCTGCCGGTGGCATCCCCCCCGCGCAGGGCCGCGCGTCACCTGCCGCGGCCATGCCGCCGCCCCGAAGTGGGCGGGCCTGCGCACGATCGGCTATAAGCCGGCTATCGGCCCGCCTTGAGGGAGCTGTCCGCCATGACAACCCGAATGATCCGCACCCTGACCGACTGGCTGGGGGTGGATGTCATCCCGTGCCATGTGCGCCTCCGCCGGGACGCCGTTCCGCCCGCCGCTGCCGACCCGATCGGGCACCCTGCCCGCCCTGCGGCCCGTCACCCACGGCCCGCCGGACGCCCGTATGCCCTGCGGCGGGCAACGATACCCCAGGCACCGGCGGTGCGGCCGTGATCGCCGTCATTTTCGAGGTCTGGCCTGCGCCCGGCGAACGGCAGCACTATCTGGACCTCGCTGCGGCGTTGAAGGCCGATCTGCTAACGATCGACGGCTTCATTTCAGTCGAGCGCTTCGAGAGCCTTTCCGAGCCGGGCAAGCTCCTGTCGCTGTCGTTCTTCCGCGACGAGGAGGCGGTTCGGCAGTGGCGCAATCGCCCCGGCCATCGTGCGACCCAGGGGAAGGGACGGAACGGCGTCTTCTCCAACTATCGTCTGCGCGTCGCGCATGTCCTGCGGGATTACGGATTGGCCGAGCGCGCCGAGGCACCGGACGACAGCCGGCGCGCGCACGGAACGGGGTGATGCGAACAGGGCCGCGGCGCCGTGTACACCGGCGGCCTCATGCGCGGCGGGATTTCGGCCGAGGCCGGCGGACGACCCTGACGGTCCCGCGCCCACCGCCGCCACAGTAGAACCGCTCGCCGCCATCTGACTCCAGGCCCGACACACCCACCCCGGCCGGCATATCCAGCCGTTCCAGTACGTTTCCCGTCACGGGATCGATGCACCTCAGCTCGCTCTCCTCGTCTTCCCAGGTACCGTGCCACAATTCGCCTTCGACCCAGGTAACGCCGGTGACGAAGCGATTCGACTCGATGGTCCGCAGCACCGCGCCGGTCGCGGGATCGATTTGGTGGATTCTGCGGTCGCGGTACTGCCCGACCCAGAGCGTTCCCTCCGCCCACGCCAGTCCCGAGTCCCGGCCGCCGCCGGGTGCGGGGATCGCGGCAAGCACGTCGCCGCTCGCCGGATCGATCTTCAGTATGCGGTCATCGGCGATCTGGAACAGGTGCCGTCCGTCGAAAGCGGTTCCGGCATGTGCGGCCACGTCGATCGTGCGCGCCACCCCTCCGTCCGCTGGGTCGAGTGCATTTAGCCGGTCGCCGGAGGCAAACCAGACAAGCCGGCCGTCACAGGTGACGCCGTTCACGCGGCCGACGCCCGGAAACGGGCCAAATTCATCAAGAATGTCGGCGGCCGATCGTTTCATGCCGTCACCCTAGCCGCCCGGCAGCGGGCCAGGGAGTAACAACATTGTCGGGAATCCCGGCACCGGCGGGGTGATCCAGCGGCGCGCGCGCCCCCGGCCGAACGATTGCACCCTGCCGGCCGCCGCCAGCGATTCGAGCGCACGCTGCACGGTGCGCGGGCTGGCCGCCGATGCCTGCGCCAGTGCCGAACTCGACCATGCTTCGCCATCGGCGAGGAGGGCGAGCACTGCCGCATGCGGCTCTTCGACAAGCGGTGCCAGAACCACGATGTCGCCGACGCCGCAGGGCACCAGGGCAAATCCCCGCGTCGTCGTGTTCACCCCCGCCAACCCGCGCAGCGCGGCACGAAGCTGCCCGATCTCGACGCGCAGCCTTGCGCGGTGCGACTCGTCGGCCTCCTTGCCCCGGAACGCCCGCGCGACGAGCAGGTGACGCGGCACGTCCGCCGGCCATGCCTCGCCCAGCGCGCGCGCCAGCGCGAACAGGACCGGCCGCGTCGCGAGGGCGACGACGATCCCTGACGCCCGCACGACATGCCGGCATGCGTCCACGACGACCGCATTCGATGCGAACAGATCCCCGATGTCGTCGAGCACAAGCGTCCGCGCCGCGCCGCGGGCGATCAGCCGCGCCGCCGGGGCGGTCATCCCGGCGGACAGGCTCGCGACCTCCGCCGTGAGCGCGGGGATGCCGGCCGCGCGCGCGGCATGCCCGGCACGCACGAGCGCGGCGCGGGCCGCCCCTGTTTGCAGGCGCCGCAGCGCGAGTCCCGCCACCGCCATCTCGTGCCCTGCCGTCAGCGCGGGCGGCAGCGGGGGCGCGGGCGCGGCAAGCGCGCGCTCCGCCGCATCGAGCTGCCCGATCAGAAGAAGGCGTCGGGCTTCGAGATGTCGCGCATGCGCGGCGTTGACCCGGTCGCCGTGCCGTTCCAGCGTCGTCAGCGCCGCGCCGAGCATTTTCGCCGGCCAGCCCAGGTCGCGCGAGACGAGCGCGATCTCCGCTTCGGCGACAACGCAGCGCGCGCGCCACCGTCTCCCTCGGGCCGAACGCGCGTGCCGCCCTTTGTAGGAGCGCCCTCGCACGGGGAAGATCGCCGAGTTGCGCCATCGCGATGCCGCGCAGCGCGAGCGCAGGCGCATCCTCGCAGAGCGCGACGCGCTTGAGCGCACCGAGGACATCCCCCGCTGCGAGCGCGCGCGCCGCTTCCGTGATCAGCGAGTCCATCCGATTCCCGCCACGATTGTCACTCCCACGCTTCGCCGGGCGGTCGCTAGGACAGCAGTGGGGCCGATCGACGGAGCGGCCGCGGCGACACAGTCGGAGGATCGACGGTCATGGCCTCTGCCGCTTCCAACCGGCCTGAACCGGCCGTGCATGGTGGCACGTTTGCCGCCCGCAGCGCGACCGGCTGGCTGACCCTCGGGGCCGCCCCGACCTTCGCCGTCATGGCGGCGCTCAGTTGTCTCACCGGAGGGGGTGCGCACGACATGCTTTGCGCCGCCGCCGCGCGTCAACCGGCGCTGAGCGGAATGGCGCCGATGTACGGGCTGATGAGCGCCTTCCATGCCGCGCCCTGGCTGAAGCTCCTCGCCCGTCGGCGAGGCGGCACGTAGCGGCCGGCAACAAAGCAACGAGCTGGAAAGGACAGACCGATGACCGGAAGCAAGATGCAGGATGTGCGGGACCGCGCGGGACTTCCCGGGGCGAACACCCACGCGATCGTCTCGCCCGAAGCCTGGGAGGCCGCGCGCCAGCTTATGCTCGTGAAAGAAAAGGCCCTGATGCGGGCCCGCGACGCCCTGGCGGCCGAACGCCGGCGCATGCCCTGGATGGAAGTGGAGAAGGCGTACGCGTTCGACGGACCGCAGGGAACGGCGCGCCTTCTCGACCTGTTCGAGGGCCGCCGGCAGTTGATCGTCTATCGCGCCTTCTTCGAGCCCGGCGTCTTCGGCTGGCCCGATTACGCCTGCCGCGGCTGCTCGCTCGGTGCCGACCAGGTCGGCCACCTCGCCCATCTCAACGCCCGCGACACAACGCTCGCCTATGCCTCGCGCGCGCCGCAGCCGGACATCGCACGGCTGAAGGCGCGGATGGGCTGGCAGATGCCCTGGTACACCATCACCGACAGCTTCGACGCCGACTTCGGCGTGGCTGAGTGGCATGGCCACAACGTGTTCGTCCGCGACGGCGACACGGTGTTTCGCACCTACTTCATCAACGCCCGCGGCGACGAGGCGATGGGAACCATCTGGAGCTACCTCGACGCGACCCCGCTCGGCCGCCAGGAGACGTGGGAGGATTCGCCCGAGGGCTATCCCCAGACCCCGCCGTACAAGTGGTGGAACTGGCACGACCGCTATGTCGCCGGCGCTGCGCTCGACACACATTGGGTCGATATCGTCACGGACCCGCAGGCCGCCGCCGCGCGCCGGCGCGACGAGGACGCAGAAGGATGCGCCTGCAATCCCTGACCGGCGGGTCGGGCGCCGGCGCTCAGCGGGCCTCCTGCCCCGCCATAACCTCGCGCGCCCGTCCCATGCGCGTCATTTCCTCGGCCAGCCACGGACGGCGGTCAAGCTGGCGGCGATAGACGCGATGCGCCGCCGCGACCAGCGTGCCGCCGCGCCCGAGCATGGCGTCGCCGAGTTCCACGATATGCAGGTTCGGCCACGCCTTCTCGCGGATGCGCAGCACCTCCGCCAGGATCGCCTCGGCATCGCGCTGCGGCAGGGCCTGCGCCAGGATCAGTGCCATCGCGGCGGTGGAACGGGAAATGCCGGCATGGCAATGCACCAGCAGATGCGCCGCCGGCGCCGGTTCGGCCAGCAGATCGCGGCCGAAGCCGAGCAGTTGCGCGACATGCGATTCCTGCGGCCCGTTCGTGCGTTCGGTATCCTCGATCACGTCGTGGAAGCGGAGTTCGAGCCTGCGGTGCTCGCCGAATGTTCCGAACGCATCCGGCACCGGCCATTCGGGATCGAGAATCGACAGCACGTGGCTGACGCCGGCTTCGTTGTGTCCCACCAGTTCCTCGATGCCGCAGACGGTGATGCGGAAGGGGGCGATCGTCTCCATGCGGGCTGCTCCTGCTGCGCCGATGCTGGTGCATATAGCGCAGGATCGCGCCGTGCGCTGCCGATCGCAGCGCTCAGCCGCGCCGCAGACGCATCATCACGCCGGCACGGTCGGCCGGGTGGATGTCGCGCAGCACCGCCACTGCGCTGCCACCACGCCGCAGGAACCGGCGCCGCAGGATCAGGCATGCCGCGCCGCCGCGGGCGCCCAGATGCCGTGCCTGCGCCGGAGAGAGGACGCCGGCCGATACCTCCTCCTCCACCTCCACGATGCTAACGCCGAGCAAGGCCTCCAGCGTCGCCGGCGTGATCTCCCCCGGCGGCGCGAGCGTCGCGGCCCGGGTGGCGAGCCACAGATCGAACCAGGAAAGCGGCCCCAGCGCCGCATCGGCGGCCATCCGCAACCCGCTCACCCGAAGCCACGCCGCACCCTCCACCGCGCCGGGCAGCATGGCGAGGTCGCTGTCCCCCTTCACTTGGCGCTGCCGTTCGATCACCAGCCGGGTCGGCAGGAGATAGACCCCGGCCGATCCGTCGATATGGGCGGAGATAGTGTAGCTCGCGCGAATGTCACTGGCAATCACACGCGCATGGCCGCCCCTGCTGCACGTGATCAGGCCGAGATCGACCAGCTTACGCAGCGCCGCCCGTACCGCCGCGATGCCGCAGCGCTGCGCCGCCGCGATCTCGGCCACCGCCGGAAGTTCGCTGCCGATCTGATGCCGCCCGTCCATGATTTCGGCGGCGAGAGCATGCGCAAGGCGGGCGGCGCGGCTGAGCGCGGTCCCGGGCCGCACAGCCACCGCGCCGCCGCGGCGGGCTGCCATGGCCTGTTCGGGCGGCGGATCGGGCGGCATGCCGGCACACACTCCCGTTCACGGCGTCGTTGTGCCGTGCACGTTACATGCGACTGCCGCGGCGGCATACCCCTATCGCAATGACGCCCTCCGTGCGGCGCGCGGCACCGGGTTTCAGCTCTGATCGGCGAGGGCGCGGGCCAGGGCGTCCTTGCTCATCCGTGCGCGGCCGGGAATGCCGCGCCGCTTCGCCTCCTGGTAAAGCTCCGCCCGGCTGCGTCCTTCGGCTTCGGCGCTGGCCGCGCTGCGCGCCCGGTTGCGCCGCTGTTGCGCCGGCGACTGGCTGCGCGATGCGCCGGCCTCCGACAAGCCGATCGCCACCGCCTGGCGTGGATTCCTCACCGTACGGCCGTGGCTTTCCAGATCGCCATGCTTGAACTCATGCATCACGCGGCTGATCGTCTTTTTTTGTGTTTCATCCTGCCGGGCCATGCCTCGCCCTCCCTGTGTTGCTGGCGACGCCGGCAGGCCAACGCCCGGCGGGCGGGTCAGTTCAGGAACATCTTGCCCGGATTGAGGATGCCGCGCGGATCGAGCGTCGCCTTCAGCGAGCGCATCACTGCCAGCGTCTCGGCACCGTGCTCCTGCTCCAGGAATGCCCGCTTACCGATGCCCACCCCATGCTCCCCGCTGCTCGAACCGCCAAGGGCGAGGGCGCGGGCGACGATGCGGCGATCGAGCGCCCAGGCGCGCTCCAGCGCGTCCGGCTCCGGCGGGACCAGAATCAGGGCGTGGAAATTGCCATCCCCGACATGGCCAACGATCGGCGCGGTGAAGCCGGAGTCGAGAATGTCCCGCTTGGCGCCCAGAACCGCCTCGGCAAGGCGGGAAATCGGCACGATCGTATCGGTGGTCAGGCCCTTGTGGCCCGGTTTCATCGCCATGCTTGCCCAGTACGCATCGTGCCGCGCCTGCCACAGCCGGGTGCGCGCCGCCGCGTCGGTGGCCCAGCGGAAACCGCCCGCACCATAGCCGGAGGCGATCTCCTCCGCCGCCTGGGCCTGTTCGGCGACCGCGGCCTCGGTGCCGTGGAACTCGAACAGCAGCGTCGGCTGGGCGACAAGACCGTCGAGCTTGGAGAAGGCGATGCAGGCACCCATCTGCACCTCGTCCAGCAACTCGATGCGGGCGACCGGAATGCCCGCCTGCATCACCGCAATCACCGTCTCGACCGCGCCGTCGAGCGTCGCGAAATGGCAGGTCGCGGCGCTCATTGCCTCCGGAATCCCGTGCAGACGAAGCTGGATTTCGGTGATGACGCCGAGCGTGCCCTCGGAGCCGATGAACAGCCGCGTCAGGTCGTAGCCGGTGGCCGATTTGCGCACCCGCCCGCCCGGGCGGATGACCCGCCCGTCGGCGAGTACGACGGTCAGGCCGAGCACGTTTTCGCGGATGGTGCCGTAGCGGACGGCGTTGGTGCCGCTGGCGCGAGTCGCGCACATGCCGCCGATCGTGCATTCGCTGCCGGGATCGACGGGGAAGAACAGTCCCTGGTCGCGCAGGTTCGCGTTCAGCGCCTGCCGCGTCACCCCCGCTTCCACCCGGCAGTCCATGTCCGGCTGGTTGACTTCCAGCACCCGCGTCATCCGGGCCAGATCGAGGCTGATGCCGCCGCGCACCGGCGTGACATGCCCCTCCAGCGACGTGCCGGCGCCGAACGGCGTGACCGGCACGCCATGGGCGTGGCAGAGCGCCAGCAACCGCGCCACCTCCTCCGTCGTCTCGGCAAATACGACGGCGTCCGGCAGCCGGGGCGGCTGCGCGTCCTCGCCATGGCTGTGCTGCTCGCGCAGTGCCGGATTGCGTGTGATGCGCTCACCCAGAAAGCCGGCGGCATCGGCGATCACGGTTTCGACAGGGCTTGACATGCGAAGCTCCCAGGGCTGCGGCCGCGCGAATTGACCGCGCCCCGCCCGGCGCCTAGCGTGGCGGGCGCAACAGGCGGGGAAGCGCGCGGACATGGCCAACAACGTCAAGCAGATCTGGGCCGCAGGCAAGGCCGTGGTCAATGGCTGGCTCGCGATCCCGTCCGGCTTCTCGGCCGAGGTGATGGCGCAGTGCGGGTTCGATTCCGTTACAGTCGATCTGCAACATGGCGTGCAGGACTACCACTCGATGGTCGCCTGCTTCCAGGCGATGCAGCCGCACCCGGTGACGCCGATGGTGCGCGTGCCATGGAATGAGCCGGGGATCATCGGCAAGGTGCTGGACGCCGGGGCCTACGGCGTGATCTGCCCGATGGTCAACACCCGCGACCAGGCCGAGGCTTTCGTCGCCGCCTGCAAGTATCCGCCCGCCGGCACGCGCAGCAACGGCCCGATCCGCATGGTCGCCTATGGCGTGCCGAGCAGCTACCAGCAGACCGCGAACGAGGAAACGCTGTGCATCCCGATGATCGAAACACGGGAAGCGGTGGCGAACCTCGACGCCATTCTGGACGTGCCGGGCATCGCCGGCGTCTATATCGGGCCATCCGACCTCGGCTTCTCACACGGGCTGGTGCCCCGCCTCGACCGTGACGAGCCTGAGATGCTGGCGATCTACGACCGGGTGATCGCCGCCTGCAAGGCGCGCGGCCTCTATGCCGGCATCCATACCGGCACCCCTTCCTACGCCGTGCGCGCGATCGAGATGGGGTTCCGGCTGGTCACGGTCGCCAACGATTCCGGCCTCATGGCGATGGCGGCCCGCAACGCCGTCTCCCACATCCGCCATGACAGCAGGATTGCCTGACCCCGTCGCCGGAGTATCCGCCATGCCCGCCCCGCCCCCCGTGATCCGCCTGCATCCTGATGACGGCGTGGTGATCGCCCGCGCGACGCTGCTGCCGGGTGCCCCGGTGGCCGAAGGGGTGGCGGCAGCGACGCGCATCCCTGCAGGACACAAGGTCGCGGTCCGCGCGCATGCGCCGGGCGAGCCGATCCGGCGCTACGGCCAGATCATCGGCTTTGCCACGGCACCGATCGCACCGGGCGAGCATGTGCATGTCCACAATTGCGGCATGGGCGACTTCGCCAAGGACTATGCCTTCGGCGTCGATGCGCAGCCGACCGCGTATCTCGACCCGCCGGCGACGTTCCAGGGCATTCTGCGGCCGGACGGGCGCGTCGCCACGCGCAACTATATCGGCATCCTGACCAGCGTGAACTGTTCCGCGCACGTCGCGGATGTGGTGGCCGACTATTTCAAGCGCAATCCCTATTCCGGCGCCGATCCGCTGGCGGACTATCCCAACGTCGATGGCGTCGTCGCCCTGACCCACAAGACCGGCTGCGGCATGACGATAGGTGAGCCGCTGACGCTGCTGCGCCGCACGCTCGGCGGCTTCGCCCGCCACGTCAATTTCCACAGCGTCATCGTGCTCGGCCTCGGCTGCGAAGTGAACCAGATCGGCGGATTGATGGACGAACAGCGGCTCGCCGGCCGGCTGCGCCGGATGGACATCCAGGAAATGGGCGGCAGCCGCAAGACCGTCGCCGCGGGCATCGACTTCGTGAAGGAGGCGTTGCAGGACGCCAACCGCGTGACGCGCACCGCCGTACCGGTGAGCAACCTGACCGTGGCGCTGCAATGCGGCGGCTCGGACGGCTATTCCGGCGTCTCCGCCAACCCCGCGCTGGGGGCGGCGAGCGATCTGATCGTCCGCCACGGCGGCACCGTGATCCTGTCCGAGACGCCCGAGACCTACGGCGCCGAGCATCTGCTGACGCGGCGTGCCGTGTCGCGCGAGGCCGGCGAGAAGTTGGTCGCACTGATGCGCTGGTGGGAAGAATACACGCAGCGCGAGGGGGCGGAGATGAACGCCAACCCCTCGCCCGGCAACAAGGCCGGCGGCCTGACCACGATTCTCGAAAAATCGCTCGGCGCGATGGCGAAATGCGGCAGCACCAACCTGGTCGATGTAGTGCGCTACGCCGAACCGGTGACGGCACGCGGCTTCGTGTTCATGGATACCCCCGGCTACGACCCGGTGGCAGCGACCGGACAGGTGGCGGGCGGCGCCAACCTGGTGTGCTTCACCACCGGGCGCGGCAGCGTCTTCGGCTGCAAGCCGGCCCCGTCGATCAAGCTCGCCACCAACTCGCCGATGTACCAGCGCATGCAGGACGACATGGACGTAAATTGCGGCACCATCCTGGATGGCGATGAAACGGTGCAGGCCTGCGGCGCGCGCATCTTCGACCTGATCCTGCGTGTCGCAGGCGGCGAGCGGACAAAGAGCGAGGCCTTCGATTTCGGTAGCGCGGAATTCGCGCCCTGGCAGATCGGCGCGACAATGTAGTGGGGCGGTGCCGGCGGGACCATCAGCGGCAGCGCTGACGACGCCCCCGGCGCACAGTTGGCAAGCCGCCGGTTTCGGCACGGGCGGCAATGCGGCACGCTGTAACGGGGTCGTGTGCCACGTCGTTCGGTTCACTTTTGGTCGGACCTGCCTCGTGCATCCCTCCCTTGCGCAGAAGCCGGCGAGGAGGTGCATGGCCGGGCGCTCGCAGCTGTTTGGCATGAGGAAGGTTCACGCTCATGAATCCCCTCATTTTGAATTTAAAAATAGTCTGTGATGGCTCGCAGTGATTTATGCACAAGGGATCATTTCTGATAAGATGCACGCCGTTCCGCCAGGAGGTCCCTTCCAGGTCGAACTGCCCGACGACGGCAGCGATTGTTCAATCCGGCTTGTATCATAATGCATTGAAAAGACATGTGAAAAATGAGGGGATGATTGAGGGGGTCACGGACCCGCCTGCAATGCGTCCGGCTCCGTTTGCGGATGCCGGCGAACATGTCCACGAGACACCTCATCGGGACGAGCGTGCGCTGTCGGCGTCGCTGCGGCAATCCGGCGCATCTGCCGGCTACCAGTGATGCGGGGTATAGAGGCTGATCCTGATATGGAACAAGAATCCCCAGTCGTAGCGCCTTCCCTGGCCGTAAACCTGCTGTAACACAGGCAGCAGGGCGGTGAACGCCACCCCGTAGCCGGAGGTGCTCCAGTCGAGGCCGGGATCGACCAGCCATAACTGTCCGCCGGTGCCGGGCGCGGAGGCGCCGGCGGCGCGGTTCGGCCGGGCGCTGGAGAAATTCGTCTCAAACGACGCGAACAACTCGCCCGGGATGTTCGGGGTGATGCGGGTCGGCCACAGCACGTAATGGAAGGCCGCATTTGCCAGGAATGTGTTGCCGAATTGGTATCCGGCGCCGGGGATGTAGTCCCGGTATTCGATTTCGGCTTCGGCATTCCAGTACAAGGTCTGCCACGAACTGGTCAGCGCCGCCCGCCCGCCCCAGTTTCCCGTTCCCGGCTGCTCGGAACGCCGGATCGCCGGATTGCTGTCATCCATGCCGGTTGGGATGGCAAGGCCGATCAGGGGTGCGACGCGGAGCGTCGAGCCGATCCCGTCGAGCTGATAGACCGTATAGCGCGCCTCCTGGATGGTATCGCCTGCGCCCACCGCCGTCAGCCGCACCGTTTTTCCGCCGGCCGTCGCATCGGTCGCGGTCCAGACCGGTTGGTAGGTCTGGGTAATGAGCGCGAGCTGCGACGTGATGCCATACACGAGCACGCCCTGCGTCGCGAGGTTCTGATACCCACCGCCGGCGGTGCTCAGCGTGGGATTTTCCATCAACACCACGTTTCCGGCCGAAATCGGGGAAGCGCCCGGAAACGTCAGTTGGGCGCGCGCTGGATGACATATTGTTTCACCGCCGAGCAGCAAAAGCGCGGCAGCGCCCGCGGTGCCGCAGCGGCGGCGCCCCGTCATGCCGCCATGCCACCCGTCATCCTGGGCGCAAAGCCGGACCTTTGCCGGTGGGGACGGTCAGGCTTCAATCCTCATGGTCTCCGCCTGGGGCCTTCCAGCGGATCGACCCCGGCGTATAGCTGGCGTTGAAGATCGCCTGGCGGATGTCCTCGTCGGTTACACGCGCGTCGGGCCTGAGCCGCAGGTCGGCGACGCCGCTGCTCAGATCGAACGTGACCTTCTGCACGCCGGGAATCTGCCCGAGACGTTTGAGCAGGCCGAAGACCGAGAAGGGCGTTGCGACACCCTTGACGATGACGAGTGCCTCCTTGGCCGGCGTCGGCTGGGCAGCGACGGTGCGTGGCGTGGGCGGCAGGATGGCGCAAGACAGGGCACAAATGGACAGCGATCTTGCGATCCTGAGAGTGACAGAGCCGACCACCGCATCACCCATCGACGAACATCCGCGCCTTCGATCGACTTTCGCGGAGTCGCTTCCGAGCCGGTCCCCGGTGCTCTACCGCTCGATGCCGGGCTGGGCCTTGCCCGGCCCCGGCTGGGGCGCAGGCTAACCGTCATAAATCTGTCATACAAGCTTCAAATCTGCCCACTCGGCTTCATCCGCCAGCAATCTGACTATCGTGAGCGACCGGGCACGCCGTCCGCACCCGCTCACCGCCGCGCGACCCATACCACGGGCAGCCAAGTGGAAATTTCGATCGGCCGGCAGCACCGTCACCCCTGCGCCGGCCGGCGACAACGCCGGACGAAGGCGAAGGCCGGCGGACCTGCGAAACGGTGCAGTCAACAGCCGCCCAGCGATGCGACGATCACATCCGCCAGCTGCCCAATCAGGCGGCTCATCGCCCGCACCGCATCCTCGGGGTTACCGGCTTGCGGCGTGGTGAAGGCTTGCGGCCGCGTCCGGACGACCCTCCCGCTGCTGTCGAACAGCGTCCAGTCCGCGCGCAGCGTCACGCTGCCATCCGCCTCGGGCATGAAGCGCAGCACGTTGACGGCGATCCTGGCCGAACCGCCGGCCGGCTGCGGATCCCCCGCCGCCAGCACGCGTCCGGGCGGAAGTCGGCGGCGCAAATCCTCGGACAGAACACCCTCAATCATCTGGTCGAGCGGCGCCGCCCAGCGGGCCTGACCGGAAATGTCGAGACGCCCCCCACCTGCGGAACTCACCAGGTTCTGGCGGTCGAGGATACCGGGCAGCAGCACGCGACTGACCATCAGCGGTTGACGGCATCCGGCACCGGTCGCCGGGTCGGAAGGCGCATCGACGACGGAGAGCGTGTAATAGTCCGTCCGAGCACTGCCGCATGCCGAGAGCACCAGCAGCGCGGCGAGCAGTGTTGCCGGCTTCACCCGCCCGGCCCCCTTCCCGTCAGCACCGCGGAAGGATGGCGGTCGATGAAATCCGAGAACTCGCGCAATGCCCGGGCGGCCCGGCTGATCTCATAGAGTGTCTGCGGCAGATCGGCACTTCCTGGCACTTCGGCAGCGTTGGCGTGCTCGGAGAGCAGGGCCGCGGCCGCTTCCAGCGCGTGCTGTGCGTCGCCGACCGCTTTGCGCACCGCCGCCACCGCCGGTGGCATCTGGCGATCGAGCTGTTCGGAAACGTGCTGCAGTTGCTCTGTCGCGCGGTCCACGTGATGAAGCGTGGCGGCGATCATCGGCGATCCGGTGATATGCGAGAGGTGATCCGAGACTTCGGCGAGATTGCCGGCAATGCGGCCAAGCGGCAGCGCCGCCAGTTCCGAGACGACGTCATTCGCCCCGGCCACCAGTCCGCTGATCCCGCCCCCTGGCGTCGTCGGGATTTCGGGTACATCGCCCGTGCCAAGCGTTCCGGGCGTGCCGGGCATCATGCGCAGCACAATCTGCTCGCCGCCGATCAGCGGCGGCGAATTTTCCAGGGTGGCATGAAGCCCCTGGCCGATTAGGCTGCGCAACATGTCGTCCATCTGCCGGCGTCGATCGCTCCAGCGCCCGGCGTTCGCAAGCCGAATGGCGCGCGGTTCAAGCATGATCGTGGCAATGACCTGGAGCTGCCTGGCGGCGGGATCGAATTGCAGCACGCTGCTGCCGACGGAGCCGATGCGCTGGCCCATCAGCATGACAGGGGCATCGGCACGCGGCACGCCGGCAGCGGAGCGAAACACCACCCGGTACGAAACCCAGTCTGCGTCCGGCGCGGTGCGGGCCTCATTCTCACCGTCATAGAGCGTGAAGTCGTGGCCGGCTGAAGCTTCCCGGCTCTGCTCCGTGTCATTCGGCGTCTCGAAGGCAACCGCCCCCTGGAACAAGGCGGGCACCGACTGGAACCGGACGCTCATCCCGTCGCCGCCGGTGGCAACATGCAACGGTCCGGCACGCCAGAAGCGGCTGTCCTCATGGACAAAACGATCGAAGGGGGCATCGACGAACACGGTGATGGCAAATCCGCGCCCGTCCACCATGTCATATTTCTGCACCACGCCGACCGTCTTGCCGAGGAAATAGACCGGCGTGCCGGGCTCCATCGCACCGAGTTCGGCCGCATGCAGGACGAACGGCGTGCCGGATTCGCCGAAGTGAAGGACGGGGCTGTCCGCCAGGCCCCGGTATTCGGCCTGCGGCTCGCCCGGCACCGGCTTCACGCCGATCTTCACGCCACTCACCAGGCTCCTGATGTCCGAGAGATGAGAGAGACTGAGGGACCGCCCGATGATCCAGAAAGCCGTCCCTTTGCCGATATGGCCGCGCATGTCACCATTGAGGTCAAGCTTCGCCCGCATGTGACGGAGGTCGGGCGTAAGCCGCACCGACGCGACCTGGCCAACCTTGTAGCCTTCAAAAACGACATCCGTATCGTCAGGCCGCAGATCGGCTATGACAGGGAAGACGACCGTGACGGTCGGGCCGGTCTGTGTCCAGGTCCGCACGGCAAGCCAGGAAACGAGGCCCAGGGCCGCAATCGGGATCGACCAGATCCATCCCGGCCACCAGCCATGCCGTTCCTCGGCGTGGCGTGCTTCGCTCATGCCGCGGCGTCCTTCCACAACAGGCGGGGATCGAAGCAGCGAGATGCCGCCACGGTGAGCAGGACGACGGCGAGCAGGGCCGAAAGGCCATCCTCGGCACGCACATTCGCAAGCTGCCCGAACTGAACCATCGGCAGGTAGACCACGACCGTGAACACGTCCATCGCCGACCAGCGACCCAGCTCATCGATCGCGCGAAAGAAGCGTGTCTTGAAGACCAGGTGGCTGATTGAGCGACGGTGAACCGAGACAACGAACCAAAGAACCCCGGCCAACTTCACGAACGGAATCAAAATGCTCGTCGTGAATACTGCCAGCGCCAGCAGAATGAAATGGGCGCCGAGCAGCCGCTCCACCGCCGAAAACAGGCTATGCGGTGACCTGCCGCCAATATACTGTAGAACATTGGCCGGATAGAACATCGCCACCGGATACAACAGCAGTCCGGCAACGGTCAGGGCGAGCGCGACCGCCATCGAACCGGGAAGGTAGCGATGGAGCCTGCGCGCACAGCGGGGACAGCGCCCGCCCTCGCTCCCGGCAGGCACGACGAGCTGGCAGCCGGGGCAGCCGAAAGCGCTATCGCCGCGGGCCGGCTGGGCGACACCCATCCCACGCCAGACACGCCGGCGCTCGATCAGCCCGCGGGTCAGCATCGCCGTCAGCGCGGCACCGATGAAGCACCAGCCGCCGGCGCCGATCCGCACGACCGCAAAGGGCGCCAGCCGGCTGTAACCGATCGCACAGCCGATGAGGAACACATCAGGCATGGCCCAGAGATCGAGCGCTTCGGCATAACGGAACAGCCGCCCGACCCAGAGTCCGCGCAAGCTCATGGTCAGAGCAGCGAGGGAGATGACGAGCAACCCGAAACGTAGGATCGGCAACACCAGCACGAGCAACCCGACGGCGATCGCCGTGGCCGGCCAGCCCTGCCGCCAGATTACCGCCACGCCCGAGCCGATGTAACTCGTCCCGTGCAGACCGTAGCGGGAGACGCTCATCAGCCGCATGGTGTCTGCCGGAATCAACAGCAACAATGTTGCAGTGGCCGTGGCCAGCGCTGCGCCGCGAAAACGACCGGTGGCGCGTTCAAGGGTGGCATGACAGCGACAGCAGATCAGGCGCCCGGACGCGACATGTGGCAATTCCTGAACCGCATCGCAGTCGGGGCAGGCGATCAGCTCCGCAAACGGTTCCGAGGAGACAGGCATCGCGTGTCGTCACCCTCCCGCCAACCGGGATTGCCTTCATGGCGAAGCCAGCCATCGCACCGCTCCCGCAATTCTGGCCCAACGCGGAGTTCCCGCTTCTGTTGCAAGGCGGACATCCGGAGCAAGGCGGGGTGACCCGCACACGGGCGCGCGATGGACCTATTCGGCCCGACATCGCAGTGGCGATGCCAGACCCGGTCCCGACAGGATCACACGCCCGCCGACAGCCCTATACCTGCAGATGCGCCGCCCGCACGGCCTCGTCCGCCAGCAATGCGGCCATCGTGCCGGACCATACGATCCGCCCGCTTTCGATCACCGCCGCGCGATCGGCGACATGCGCGGCGAAGTGGAAGTTCTGTTCGGCCAGCAGCACCGTCACCCCCGCCCCCTTCAGCGCCCGCACCGCGTGTGCCATCTGCTCGACGATCAGCGGCGACAATCCCTCGCTCGGTTCGTCCAGCAGCACCAGCAGCGGGTTGCCCATCAGCGTCCGCGCGATGGTCAGCATCTGCTGCTCGCCGCCGCTCATCCGCCCGCCGGCGCGGCTGCGCATGCGGCCGAGATTGGGGAACAGCGCGAACAGCCGTTCCTCGGTCCATGCCGGCAGGCCGGGACGCGGCGGACGGCGGCCGACCGCCAGGTTTTCCGCCACCGTCAGGTCGGCAAAGATGCGCCGCTCCTCGGGGACATAGCCCATGCCGTGCCGCGCGATGCGGTGCGGCTCCCACCCCGTCACGTCAGTACTGCGGAACAGGATGCGCCCGCCGCGCGGACGCAGCAGGCCGATCAGCGATTTCATCACCGTGCTCTTGCCCGCGCCGTTGCGGCCGAGCAGCACCATCACCTCACCCGTGCCGAGCGTGAAGCCGACCGCCTGCAGCACATGCGCGCGGCCGTAATAGCTGTGCAGGCCCTCGACCTTCAGCATCAGTGCCCGCCACTCGTTTCGCCGCTGCCGAGATAGACTTCACGCACCCGCGCATCGGCACGGATCGCCGCCCCGTCGCCGGTTGCGATCACCGAACCCTGGTGCAGCACCAGGATGCGGTCGGCGGTGCCGAACACGATGTCCATGTCATGCTCGGTGAACAGCACCGCGATCCCGCGCACGGCGGCGTGCGCGCGCACGAGGCGCATCAGCGCGCTGCGCTCCGCCGGTGCCATGCCGGCAGTAGGCTCGTCCATCAGCAGCAACCGCGGCTCGTTGGCCAGCGCCATCGCCAGTTCCAGCCGCTTGAGGTCGCCATAGGCAAGCACGCCGGCGGCCACATCCGCCTGCGCAGCCAGGCCGAGCGGATCGAGCAGTGCCATCGCTGCCGCGACATGGCGCGTACGCGCCGCGCACCACATGCGCCAGATGTCATGCCGGTGCGACAGCAGCGCCATCTGCACATTCTCCCGCACCGTCATCGAGGCGAAGGTCGCGGTGATCTGGAAGGTACGGCCGACGCCGAGCCGCCAGATGCGGCGCGGCGCCAACCCGGTGATGTCGCGGCCGTCCAGCCGCACGCGCCCGCCATCGGGGCGCAACTGGCCGCTCAGCATGTTGAAGCAGGTTGATTTGCCGGCGCCGTTCGGCCCGATCAGCGCCAGCATCTCGCCTGCAGCGACAGCAAAGGACACGCCGCGTACCGCCGCAACCCCGGCAAAGCTGCGCCGCAGACCCTCCGCCGCCAGCACGGTCATGCCATGCGCCCGCGCCACAGCCGCTGTGCCGCGCCCGCGATCCCCTGCGGAAACGCCAGCACCAGCGCGACAACGGCAAGGCCCAGCACCAGCCGCCAAGCCGAGGTCACGAGCAGCAACGTGTCGTAGAGCCCGGTATAGGCGAGCGCGCCGACGATCGGCCCGGTCATCGTCTGCACGCCGCCGAGCAGCACCATCAGCAGCGCATCGACGGACCGGCCGATGGCGACATAGGTCGGAAACACGCTGCCCTTGGCGAAGGCGGAAAGACCGCCGGAAAGACCCGCAGCCGCGCCGGCGATGGCGAAGGCGACAAGGCGCAGCCGCGCCGTCGGCAATCCGATCGCTTCCGCCCGCAGGGTTGAATCACGCGCGCCGCGCAGCGCATAGCCGAACGGGGCATAAAGGGCACGCCGCAACAGCAGCGTCGCCGCAACCGCAACGCCGAGCGTGAGCCAGTAGAATGCATGCGGCCGTGCCAGAATCCCGCGCGGCCAGAGGCCGAGGATGCCGTCATCGCCGCCGGTCAGATCGCTCCATTGCAGCGCCACGGCCCACACGATCTGCGCGAAGGCGAGCGTCAGCATGGCAAGATAGACGCCCGAAAGCCGCACCACGAATCCGCCGAACGCCAGCGCCGCCGCACCCGCGACCAGCGGCGCCGCCACCAGCGCCGCCGGCAGCGGCCACGCCAGTGCATGCACCGCAAGCGCCGCGCCATAGGCACCGAGGCCGAACCACGCCGCATGGCCGAAGCTCGGCATGCCGCCCGGTCCCATCATGAAATGCAGCGAGGCGGCGAACAGCAACGCGGTGAGAGCCTCGCCCAGAACCGTGAGCGCGAACGGTCCGACCACCAACGGGGCTGCGATCAACGCCGCCAGCAGCGCCAGCCCGGCCGCCCGCAGCACCGGTGCCGCCGGGCGCACCAGCGGCGGTGCAGCGCTCTCCCGCGGCGTTGAGGCCGTGCCGCCGAGCAGCCCCTGCGGCCGCAGCACCAGCACCGCCGCCATGACCGCAAACGCGATCACCAGCGTCAGCTTCGGGATCAGCAGAATGCCCAGCGCCTGCAACACGCCGATCAGCAGACTCGCCAGATAGGCCCCGGGGAGACTGCCAAGGCCGCCGACCACGACGACGACGAAGGCATCGGTGATGACCGACAGATCGATCTGTAGATTGGCCGATCCGTCCGGCAGTGCCAGTGCGCCGCCCAGCCCGGCCAGCCCGGCGCCAAGCGCGAATACGGCGGTGAACAGCACCCGCTGATCGACGCCGAGGGCGGCCACCATGTCGCGATCCTGCGTCGCCGCGCGCACCAGAGTACCAAAGCGCGTGCGGTGCAGCAGCAGCCACAGCGCCCCGAGCACCAGCGGCCCTGCCGCGATCAGCACGAGATCGTAGAACGGAAACCGCTCCGTGCCGATCGCGACGAAGCTGCGCATCCAGTGCGGACGCGCAAGCGGCAGATCCTCGGCCCCCCAGATCGCCTGCGTCGTATCCTGCACGATCAGCACCACGCCGAAGGTAGCGAGCAGTTGCAGCAGTTCCGGCGCGCGATAGAGGCGGCGCAGCAGCACCACCTCCAGCCCCGCACCGAGCACCGCGAGCGCGAGTGCCGCAAGGATGACGCCGAGTGCAAAGCCCGCCGGCGTGTGGGGCAGGCGCGTCACCACGCTCCAGGCGACATAGGCGCCGAGCATGGTCAGGCTGCCGTGCGAGAAATTGACCACGCGCGTCACGCCGAAAATCACCGTCAGTCCAGCCGCCACCAGGAACAGCGCCGACGCCCCGGCGATGCCGGTCAGCAACTGGACAACCAGGACCGTCATGCGGGCGCGCCGTGTCGCCGGCTCAGGCGGGCCGCATCGTCCGCACCTGCGCATCCGGCGGCAGCGCATCGGCCCCGCTCACGTAATGCCAGTCGACCATCGTGCCGCGCCCATCCCTGAGCGCGGTGCGGCCAACGAAGGTGCCGAGCGTCGATTGATGGTCGAGCGCGCGCCACATCGCGGCGCCGAACGGCGAGGGAAAGGAGGTGCCGGGAAAGCCGCGGTCGATCATCGCATCGGTCGCGGTATCGCCGGCCTTCGTGATCCCCGCGGCAATGGCATGGATCAGGGTGTAGCCGACGACCGATCCCATCTTCGGTAATTCGTTGAATTTGCCCTTGTAGGCAGCAACGAAGCGTGCATTGTCGGGTGCGGTATCGCTCGTCACCGGATAGCCGGTGACGATCCAGCCCTCGGGTGCTTCCTCGCCCAGCGGGTCGAGGTATTCCGGCTCTCCGGTCAGCACGGAGACGACGCTGCGCTTCTCGAACAGCCCGCGCGTGTTGCCCTGCCGGACAAAGCTCGTCAGATCGCCGCCGAAGGTGACGTTGAAGATCGCATCCGGCTTCGCCTCCGCCAGTGCCGCGGCGGTCGCGCCGGCGTCGATCTTGCCCAGCGCCGGCCATTGCTCCGCGACGAACTCCACCCCCGGCTGCGCGGCGGCCAGCAGTTGCCTGAACCATCTGACCGACGAGGTACCATATTCATAGTTGGGCGCCACTGTCGCCCAGCGCTTCACCCCGAGCTTCGCCGCCTCCGGCACCAGCATCGCCGCCTGCATGTAGGTGGAGGGACGCAGGCGGAAGCAGAACCGGTTTCCCTTCTCCCACACCAGCGCATCGGCCAGCGGCTCCCCGGCGACATAGAGAATCCGGTTCTGGCGCGCGAAGTCACTGAGCGCGAGGCCGACATTGGAGAGGAACCCGCCGGCCAGCAGATCGACCTTCTGCTCATTCAGCAATTCCCCGCCCAGCCGGATCGCATCCGCCGGCTTGCCGGCATCGTCGCGGCTGATCACCTCGATCGGCCGGCCGAGCACGCCGCCGGCCGCGTTGATCTCGGCCACCGCCAGTTGCCAGCCGTTGCGGTACGGCAGGGTGAAGGCGGGCACGGCGGTATAGGAATTGATCTCGCCGATGCGGATGGCAGCGCCGGCGGCGCGCCCGATTGCGGGAACGGCGAGCGCGGTCGCGGTCGCGGTCGCGGCGAGCAGGGAACGGCGGGTGAGTGACATGCAAGCCTCCTCAGGTCCGCCTGCCTAGAGCAGGCCGGCGCCGATGTTGACGGAAAGCGCAAGGATCACGGTGTTGAACAGGAACCCGAGCAAACCATGCGCCGCGGCGAGGCGGCGCAGCCGGGGGCTGGTGATCTGCACGTCGGAAACCTGGAACGTCATGCCGAGCACCAGGGAAAAGTAGAAGAAGTCCCAGTAGTCGGGCGGCATGGTGCCGGGGAACTCCAGCCCGCGCGCGATTTCGCCGGCAGCGCCGGCCTGCTCGTAGTATTCGTGGGCATAGCGTAGCGCGAACACGGTATGCGTCATCAGCCACGACAGCAGCAGCGTCGCGGCCACCAGCCCGACATGCAGCCCGACCGGAGAGACCTTCGCCGCTGCCGAGAATTCGCCGATGATGGCGGCGAAGCTCACCGTGACTGCGGCGACGGTGAACCAGAAGATGGTCCACTCTCCCGCCTCCTGCCGTTCGGCGTCGGCGGCGATGCCGCCCTGTCGTGGCACGCTGAACATGTGCGCCGACAGGAAAAGAAACACCAGGCAGCCGGCATCCCAGCCGAGCAGCCCGCGCGTCAGCCAGTGCATCGCACCCGGCAGCGCCGCCCCGACGCCAAGGCCGAGCAGCAGCGCCGCGAACAGGCGCGGACGGCCGGCGATGATGGCGAGCGCGGTCAGCGCAGCCCATCCTTGCCGACGATCTCATGGGCCTGCAGCCCGCCGATGCGCGGCAGCGGTCGGCCGCTGTCGGTGACGACGACGGCGACCACGATCTCATCGCGCCGGGGCGCGTCGGGCACGCGCACCTCCATCGCGTCGAAATGGCTGCGCACGAAGGCAGCATCCTTGTGACCGAGCGGCACGTCGATCGCCGCCCCCATGCCGCCGCGCTTCTTGGCGCTCGGCACCAGCGCAGCCCCATGCTCCACCGCCGCGCGCAAGGGCGCGCCGAGCTTCGGATGGAGAATGGCGGCGGCATGCTCCAATTCCCCATCCTCGCCGACGATCGCGGCCTTGCCGTAGCTGTGCACCTGGCCCGGCGCGAGGCCGAGTGCCCGCACTGCACGGTCGCCGAGCAGGCCGCCCAGCATCTCGCCGATCGCGATCAGCTCCGCCAGATCCTCGGCATAGCGCCCGGCGCAGGGGTTGCCGATCACGGCAACCGCCGCGGCCTTGCGCGTCGGCGGCCGGATTTCCTGATCGCTTTCACGATGGGTTTCCTCGATCACGGTCAGCAGCTTGCGAATCATCGAACCTCCAGCGCGGGACAGGACAAGCCGCAGACGCGGATGGCACCGCCGAGCGCGAGCACGGCGCCCTCGATCCGGCCGGCGCGGCACAGAGCATCGGCCACAAGCCCGCCCGCGTCCAGCGCCGCCGCGATCGCCGCCGCGCTCAGCGGTCCGACCCGCCAGGTGACGGCGCGGGCACCGAGATCGCTGTCCGGGTCTATGTCGCACGCCGGACGGCGGAGAATGGCGGGATGGCCGGGAAGATCGACTTCGTTGCCGATCACGGTTGCCGCCGCGTCGGCGGCGGCGGCGCTGCCGGCCAGCACCGTCACGGCATCGGCGATGCCGAAGGAGAAACTGCGTCCGCCTTCGCCCTTGCAGGCGCGGCCGGACGTGGCGATGCCGCGGGCGGGATGGCGCGCATCGAGCAGGAAGGTGCCATCGAGCGCGGGTGCCGCAAGGTCGGCGACCAGCCCGCAGCACAGCGTCTCCTCCGGCGCAAGATGAAAGGCGATGTCGCCACCATCGTTGACAAAGGCGCGCGCGAGCGTGCGCCCGGCGACGAGGGCGGCGAGCAGATGGTCGGCGACGGCGCCAGCGACCGCGGCCATCGGGGTCACGCGCCGGTCGGCGTAGGGCATGCACGCCGTGTGCATGGCGCGCGCGACGGCGCCGCGCGGCGGCAGCGTCGGCAGCTCGCGCCGAAGCAGCGACAGTTCCTCGCACAGCGCCGGCAGGATCGCGGGAAACGCCGCGACGGCCTGGGCATAGGCACGCCGTACCTCCTCCGCCGCCCCCCAGGCACGACACAGACACTCGATCGGCCCATGCTGCAAATGCAGCCGCCCGTCCGCCAGCAGGGCGATCTGCGCGGTCACGGCACCGGAAACCGCACGCCGTCCGGCAGCGTGGTGGCACGCGCCTGCGTCGCCGCCAGCACCTCTCCGACCCGCCGCACCCGGCCCATGTGGCCGCCCAGTCGGGCATAATCCGCGCGCGGCAGGGTGAATTCGATCGGCGCCACCAGCGCGGGCGTCGGCACATGGCCGAAGGCGTTCGCGGGCATCGCCGCGACATCGGCCATGAAGGTGATGCCGCCACCCGGCCAGACATAGGTGGGCGCACCGCCTGCCGTGACCCGCGCCCGTCCTTCCTGCACGGCGCGGGTCAGCAGCACGGGATTCTCGGTGGCACCGGCCCGCAGGCTGCCGCCGGCGCCGGCCATGAACAACACGCTGCACAGCGCCGGCTCGCAGTTCTCGCCGATGCGGGCGACGGCGTCGGCGATCGCCGGCGGCATCTTCGCCGGCTGCGGGCGCAGCGCGTCATCCAGAACGAACCATGCCGCGTGCTCGCCGGTCGTCGAGACCATCAGCAGCCTGAGGCCGGGCCAGGCGATCTTCGGGTCGATGCGTTCAATGATGACGAGCGGATCGGCGATATCGGTGCCCCCCCAACCCGGGCCTGGGTTCGCGACCTGGAAATACCGCCCCGGCGTCGAACGCCGGCCGCGCACGCGGATGCCGGCCGGGCGCATGTCCAGGAACCGGCCCGCCTGATGCTCCGTCAGCACGCCGGTGATGTGGTCATCGACCACGATCACCTCATCGGCATGGCCGCGCCACTGGCCGGCAAAAATGCCGATGGTGGCGGAACCGCAGCCGACCCGCATGCGCTGCTCCGCGACACCATCGACGATCGGGGCGGCGCCCGCCTGCACCGTCACGCGCGCACCGCCTTCAACCGCCAGATCCACCGCGCCGCCGTTCGCGAGCGTCAGCATCGTGGCGCACGTCACCACGCCCTCCCGCTTCGATCCGCCGGTCAGGTGCCGCACGCCGCCGAGGCTGAGCATCTGGCTGCCGTATTCGGCGGTGGTGACATGGCCGACCTGCTCGCCGTCCGCACGCACCGGGGCGCATTCGGGGCCGAGATGGCGGTCGGTGTCGATCTTTACCTTGAGGCCGCAATAGCTGAAGATTCCCTCCGTCACCACGGTCACCATATCGACGCCGTCGATCTCGGCGCCGACGATGAAGGGCGCCGGCTTGTAGTCGGGATAGGTGGTGCCGGCGCCGATCGCGGTGACGAACACGTCCTGCGCCGCGATCGGGTTGCCGGTCCAGCCGGCGCCGGCGAAGGCGACCAGTTCGGGCCGGCGCGCGAGCACCGTCAGCGGGTCCATGCGCGCGAGCCGGCCTTCGACATTGCCGTAGCGGTCGCAGGCGCCGGTCTTGCCGGGGCGGATGCGGCACAGCACCGGGCAGGCATCGCAGGTGACGATGCCGGGTTCGGGAACGCGCGCCGCGGCGAGCGCGGCTTCCTCCGGCGCGGCGGGGTCGGCGTGCGTGGTG
>JAJZNE010000136.1:0-27989 GCA_021847995.1 Pseudomonadota bacterium
GGCGCCAGGGCATCGCCGTGATCCTGATCAGCCACCGGCTGAACGACGTGTTCGCGGTGTGCGACCGCATCATCGCGCTGCGCCAGGGCCAGGTGGTGGCGGACGAGGCGATCGCCGCCACCAGCATGAACGACGTGGTTGCCCAGATCGTCGGCGCCGCCTGACCCGGATGCGCTATTTCGGCGCGGCGTAAGGCCCGGTCGCGGTCGGCGCCCACACCAGCGGCTCGAACGCAAAGCCGCTGCCGTGGCGCAGCACATGGCCGACCGCGGGAAAATCGAGGTGCATGCCGGCCACCAGCAGCCTGTCGCTCGCCGCCATGTCGAAGGCGTGGGCGCGGCTGCGGCGCCCCTGTTCGACATCGGTGTCGAACACCAGCCCGGCGTCCGGCCGCGCGAACTGGATGCCGGGCAGATGCACGACATCGCCCCAGATCAGCAGCGACGCACCGCCAGAGGCGATCAGCCAGCCGCTGTGGCCGGGCGTGTGGCCGGGCAGATGCACGGCGCGGATGCCCGCCACCCCTTCCGCCCCGTCCGCGACCGTGCGCATGCGGTCGCGATAGGGGGCGAGCGAACGGCGCGCGATGTCGAAGGAGCCGCGCGCCCCCTCCGGCGCCCGTGCCGCGTTTTCCTCCGACAGCCAGAAGGCGGTTTCGGCGCCGTTGATCACCACCTCCGCGTTCGGGAACGCCGCCTTGCCGTCGGCGTCCAGCAGGCCGTGGACGTGATCGACATGCGCGTGCGTCACCAGCACCGCCGCGATCGCTGCCGGCGCGATGCCCAGCATGGACAGCCGCTCCGCCGCATGGCCGAGCAGCGCGCCCATGGCGCCGCCGGCGCCGGCATCGACCAGGATATGGCGCCCGCCGACGGTCAGCAGGAAGCAGCTCACTGTGATGCGTGGCGGCACGGCACGGAAGCTCGCCTGCAACAGCGCATCGCACTCCGCCGCCGGCACGCCGACGACGAGGCTGGTGGACGCCTCGAACTGCCCGTCATTGAGGGCCGTCACCTGCACATCGCCGACCTGGAAGTGATGAATGCCCGGATTGGCCTCGGTCATCGCCGCGCGCTCCTGCCCGTTGTGGTCGCGGGGGAAAGGATAGGCGTCAGCCGCCGTCTGGCAACCCGGCCTTGCCCGGCCGCCGCCGTCCGGCCGCGTGCAGCAGCGCGGGCGGCAGCGCACCGGCAACCTGGGCGGCAAGCGCGAGCCACCACGGGAAGGCGACGCGCACCCGCCCGGCCGCGATGCCGCGCAGGATGCGCCGCGCCGCCACGTCGGCGTCGATCAGGCCGGGCATCCGGAAATGGTTGCCCGCTGTCATCGGCGTGCGCACGAAGCCGGGGCAGACGCTGGTCAGCATCACCCCCTCCCGCCGCGCGGACGGGGCGCTCGCGACGGTCCAGGTGTCGGCGGCGGCCTTGGACGCGCAGTAGGTCGGCGCCTGGGCGGAGGCGACGAAGCCGGCGAGCGAGGCGATCACCGCGATCCGCCCGCGCACGCCGTCGGCCGCCGGCGCCTGCCCGCGCATCGCCGCCCAGGCGGGCAGCACCGTGTGCAGCATGCCGTCGAGATTGGCGGCCAGGATCGCGCGCACCTGCGCCGGCGGCTCCGCCACGCCGTCGCCGGTGCCGCCCGAGATGCCCGCATTGGCGATGACGAGGTCGAGCCGCCCGACCCCGCCGATCCACTCCGCCATCGCCGCCCCGTCGCGGACATCGAGGCTCTGCGGCCACACCTCCGCCCCGCGCGCCCGGCAGGCGGCGGCAACCGCGTCGAGCCGCCCCGCATCACGCCCGCCGAGATGCAGCACGGCGCCCGGCGCGGCGAGCGCATGGGCGAGTGCGGCGCCGATGCCGCTGGAGGCGCCGGTGATCAGGGCGCTGAGCGTCTGCTGCATGGTTCCGACGCTAGCACGCGGCTGCTAGAACGTCGTGCCCCCGTCAGGACACGAGCCGCATGCCGCTCCCCCTCGCCTCGATGACCGGCTTCGCCCGCTGTGCCGGCACCTGCGAAGGGCTGGCCTGGGCGTGGGAGCTGCGCAGCGTCAACGGCCGCGGCCTGGAACTGCGCCTGCGCCTGCCGGCCGGCTTCGACGCGCTGGAGCCGGCGCTGCGCGAGGCGGCGGCAGGGCCCCTGCGCCGCGGCAACGTCTCCGCCAGCCTGACGGTGCGGCGCGAGCAGGCCCCCTTGCTCGCGCCCGACCCGCCCGCCCTGGAGCAGGTGCTGGCGCTGGTGACCGCGCTCGCCGCCCGCATCCCCGGTGCCCCTCCGCCGCGGGCGGAGGCGCTGCTCGCGCTGCCCGGCATGCTCCGCCCCGCGCTTGCCGACGAGGCCACCATGTCCGCCGCCCAGCGCGACGCGGTGGCGGCGGGATTCGCTGAGGCGCTTGCCGAACTCGCCACCGCGCGGCGGGCCGAGGGCGGGCGGCTCGGCACCGTTCTCGTTGCCCTGCTGGAGGAGATCGCTGCTCTGCTGGCAGAGGCGCGGACGCAGGCGGCCGGGCAGCCGGCGGCGCACCGCGCGCGGCTGATGGAAACCCTGCGCGAGCTGCTGCGCGAAGCCCCGACGCTGCCGGAGGAGCGGATCGCCCAGGAGGTTGCCCTGCTCGCCGCGCGCTCGGACGTGCGCGAGGAACTGGACCGGCTGGCGAGCCATGTCGAGGCGGCGCGGGCGCTGCTCAGGGAACCGGCGCCGGTCGGCCGGCGGCTCGATTTCCTGGTGCAGGAATTCAACCGGGAGGCGAACACGCTGTGCAGCAAATCCGCCTCGGTCGCGCTGACGGCGACCGGGCTTGCGCTGAAATCGGCGATCGAGCAGATGCGCGAACAGGTCCAGAACATCGAATGACCATCGCCCGCCGCGGCCTTTGCCTGGTGATCGCGGCCCCCTCCGGCGCCGGCAAGAGCACGATCACGCGCGCCCTGCTGGCGGAGGAGCCGGGGCTTACCCTCTCGGTCAGCGTCACGACGCGCGCGCCGCGGCGCGGGGAGCAGGAGGGCGTGCACTATTTCTTCCGCAGCCCCGAAGCGTTCGCCGCGATGGCGGCGGGCAGCGAATTGCTGGAATGGGCGGAGGTATTCGGCCGCGGCTACGGCACGCCGCGCGCGCCGGTGGAAGCGGCACTGGCGCGCGGCCGGGATGTGGTGTTCGACATCGACTGGCAGGGTCATCGGCAGTTGCGCGCGGCCCTGCCGGACGATGTGGTTTCCCTTTTCATCCTGCCGCCGTCGCTCGCGGAACTGGAGGCGCGCCTGCGCGCCCGCGGCGCCGACGCCGAGGCCGAGATCGCCCGGCGCATGGCAGCGGCGCGCGATGAGGTCAGCCACGCGCCGGAATTCGACTGCATCCTGGTCAACCACGATTTCGCCGCCTCGGTCGCCGCCGCGCGGGCGGTACTGGCGGCGGCGCGGCTCGCGACCGGCCGGCAGACCGGGCTTGCCGCCTTTCTCGGCGCATTGCAGGCCGGGGCATGACGGCGTCCGGCACCGCCAGCCTGCGCCGGCGCTACGCCGCGGCGATGACGGCCCCGCTCGGCACCGCGGGTGCGCGCATCCGCGCCGCCTATGCCGCCGTGCCGCGGGAGGATTTCCTCGGCCCGCCGCCGTGGCATGTGCTGGGCTTCGACCCGTCGCAGACATTGATCGCAAGGCCCGGCGACACCGCCGATCCCGCGGACATCTACGCCGACGTGCTGGTGCGGCTGGCCGCCGCGAAGTTCATCAACAACGGCAGCCCGTCGCTGCACGCACATATGCTGCACCTGCTGGCGGCGATGCCCGGCGAGCATGTCCTGCATGCGGGCGCCGGCAGCGGCTACTATTCGGCGGTGATCGCCGAACTGGTCGGGCCGCATGGGCGGGTGACGGCGGTCGAGTTCGATGCCGCACTCGCCGCCTCCGCGCGCGACAACCTGCGGCGGTGGCCGCAGGTGACGGTGGTGCAGGGCGACGGCGCCGATTTTCCGACCCGGCCGGTGCAGCGCATCTACGTCAATTTCGCGCTTGCCCGCCCCGCCGATGCCTGGCTCGACCTGCTCGCGCCCGGCGGCGTGCTGCTATTCCCGCTCGGCGCGCCCGACCCGGCGGCGCGCGATGCGCACGCGCGGCACAGCACCGACCGCGCTGCGATCCTGAAAGTGACCCGGCAGGGCAGCGGCTTTGCGGCGGCTTTCGACTGGCCGGTCGCCTTCGTTTTCGCCGAGGGGGTGACCGCCGGCGATGCCGCCCTGCGCGCGGCGCTGTGGCAGGCATTCGGGCGCGACGGACGGGCGCGCGTGCAGAGCCTGCATCGCCGCGCGCTGCCGGAAGACGAAGCCTGGTTCACGTCGCAGCTTTTCAGTCTCGGCTTCGCGCCGCCGTCCTGACCCGCCGGTCACTCCGCCACGCCGAAGGTGAGATCGACGCGGTCCAGCGCCGCGACATCGATTTCCCCCGCTGCCACCGGCACGATGCCGGCCACCGTCGCGGCCAGCGCCCGTTCCTGCGCCCGCCGCGCCGCCTGCGCCGCCGCGATATCGATCAGCGTGAAGCGCACGCGATCGCCCGGCCGCAAACGCCCGGCGCGCGGCAGATCGGCGGTGCAGACCGTGGCGATCTTGGGATACCCGCCGGTGGTCTGCCGATCGACCAGCAGCAGCACCGGCCGTCCGTCCCCCGGCACCTGCAGCGCCCCGCACGCCGTACCGTCGGAGACGATGTCATGACCGTCACGGTGACCGAGGGCCGGCCCCTCCAGCCGCAGCCCCATGCGATCGGCGGCGCCGGTGACGACGTATTCGGCGTCCTGCAACGTCGCCATCGCCTCGGCCGTGAAATGGTCGTCCTGCGGACCGGGCACGAGGCGCAGCGCCCCGCTCGCCGGAAGCGGCGGCAACGCCAGTCGCCGCTCCGGCCCGGTGGGCGGCTCCGTCCCGCGCACCGGCAGCTCGTCTCCGGCAATCAGCGTGCGGCCGTGCCAGCCGCCGATGCCGCCGCGGACAAAGGTGGCACGGCTGCCGGCAAGCGGCGCAATGGCGAACCCGCCGCCGACGGCGAGATAGGCACACACGGCGCCACGCGAGGCGGTGACGGAGAGCCGCGTGCCGCGCGCGAGCGTCACCGACCGCCATGCCGGCACCACGCACGGGTCCGCCCCCTCGATCGTCATCTCGCCGTCCCACGCGGCGAGCGCGACGCGCAGCGCCGGCGCGGTGATCTCCAGCACCGGGCCGGCATGCAGGATCTCCAGCGCCGCCTCGTCCGGCGCGTTGCCGACCAGGGCATTGCCAAGCCGCAGCGCCTCCGGATCGAGCGCGCCCGCCACCGGCACGCCGAATGCCTGAAGGTCGGGGCGGCCGAGATCCTGCACCGTCGAGTGCAGGCCCGGGCGGATCACGCGCACGCCGCCGCCCACGCTCATGCCGCCTCCGGCCGGTATTCGCCCGCCAGCCAGGCGGCGCGCAGCGCATCGAACGCCGCCCGCGCGACCGGGCGGAAGCGGACACGGTCGCCGGCACGGAGGAGCGCCGGCGGATCGGCGGCGATCTCGAACAGATCGACCGGCACCGCCCCGATCAGCCGCCAGCCGCCGGGACTTTCCAGCGGATAGATCGCGGTCATCGCCGTCGCGATGGCGAGCGAGCGTGCCGGCAGGCGCAACCGCGGTGTCGCCAGACGCGGCAGCCGCAATTTTTCCGGAAGCAATCCCATGTAGGGAAATCCCGGCAGGAAGCCGAGCATGAAAACCTGGTATTCCGCCTCTGCATGCAGGGCCACCACCGCATCCGGCGTCAGCCCGGCAAGCCGTGCCACGTCGGGGAGATCGGGGGCAAGCTCGCCCTCGTAGCAGGCAGGCAGCGTGATGTGACGGGACGTGAGCGCCACCCTCTGCGCCCTTCTCAGCACCTCGCCGACCTCCGCCACCAGATCGGCGTAGTCGCGCCGCAGGGGGTCGTATTGCACGAGCAGCGAACGGAAGCTCGGCAGCAGCGCCACGACGCCCGGCAGCGCCGCCGAACGCAGCGCCGCGGCCAGCGCCATTACGCGCGCATTCGTCGCCGGGTCGATCGTCTCGCCGAAGCAGACCACCAGCGCCGCATCGCCCTGTGGCGCGAAGCGGGGTGCCTCGGCTATTGTGACGCGGCTGCCTTGACCAGCGGACATTTCGACTTCTCCAGCGGCAGGAACGCGCGATCCCCCGCGATCGTGCCGAGCGGGCGGTAGAGATCCCATTCGGATTTCGATTCCGCCGGCGATTTGGCGGCGAACAGGTACATGTCGTGCACCATCAGCCCGTCGGCGCGGATATGGCCGCCATGGGCGAAGAAATCGTCGATCGGGGTCGCCCGCATCCGGCGCATCACCGTCGCCGCATCGGTCGTCCCGCTGTCCTGCACCGCGTGCAGATAGTGGAGGGTGCCGGAATAGACGCCGGCCTGCGACATGTTCGGCATCTTGTGCCGCCGCGCGAAGAAGCGCTGGGCAAATGCCCGCGAGGCATCGTCGCGGTCCCAGTAGAACGACGACGCCAGCAGCATCCCCTGCGTCGCGCGCAGGCCGAGGCTGTGGATGTCGTTGATATAGACCAGCAGCCCGGACAATCGCTGGCCGCCGGCGCCGAGGCCGAATTCCGCCGCCTGCTTGACGGCGTTGATCAGATCGTTGCCGGCAAGCGCGAACCCCACCACCTGCGCGCGTGACTGCTGGGCCGCCAGCAGATAGGAGGAAAAATCCGCAGTGCCGAGCGGCATGCGCGCATCGCCCAGCACCTGCCCGCCGCTCGCCGTGATGACCTCCGCGGTGTCGCCCTCCAACTGATGACCGAACGTGTAGTCGGCGGTCAGGAAGAACCAGGATTTGCCGCCCTGCTGCACGACGGCGGCGCCCACCGTGTGGGCCAGCGCGTAGGTGTTGAAGGCGTAGTGGACAGTGGTCGCGTTGCAGGACTGGTTGGTGATGCTGGTCGCGCCAGGCCCGTCCAGCATGACGATGCGATCGCGTGCCTGCGCCACGTTCATCACCGCGAGCGCGGGGCTGGAGGCAGCGACATCCAGCAGCGCGGCGACGTGCTCCACGTCGAACCAGCGTGACGCGATCGCGGCGGCGAGATCGGCCTTCTCCTGATGGTCGGCGACCATCACTTCGATCTTGCGCCCCAGCACGCTGCCGCCGAAATCCTCGACCGCCATGCGCGCCGCGGTTTCGCTGCCGATGCCCGTCACATCGGCATAGACGCCGGACATGTCGAGGATCAGGCCGAGCTTCAGCGGGTCGGAGTCGGCGGGCGTTGCCGCGGCGGCAAGGCCGCTCCCCACCGTCAGCAGTGCACCGGCGATGCCGGCCAGGATCCGCATGTGCATGATTGGCTTCCTCCCCTGCCGTCCCCAGCCGCTCCGCCCGGTCAGCTGCGCATCCGGAAAACCTCCGGGTTCACGGCGTTTTCCTGCATCGGCGTGCCGTCCAGCACGCTCAGCATGTTGCGCGCCGTCACCTCCGCCATCGCCGCCATCGCTTCCGCCGTCACGCCGGCCATGTGCGGGGAGGCGAGCACGCGATCGAGTTGCAGCAGCTCATGCGTGGCGGGGGGCGGTTCCGGGTCGAACACGTCGAGGGCGGCGCCGCCGAGCTGCCCGGCGACGATGGCGGCATGCAGCGCCGCCTCGTCGACGATGCCGCCGCGCGCGGTGTTGACCAGGAACGCGCCGTGCTTCATGCGCGCGAGCCGCTCGTGCCCGAACATGCCGATGGTTTCGCGGTTCTTCGGACAATGAATGGTGACGAAGTCGGCTTGGTCGAGTGCCGCGTCGAGATCGGGGGCGGAGGCATGCCCGGCATCGCGGATCGCCGTCGCGGGGACGTAGGGGTCGTGGACCAGCACCGTCATTTCCATCGCCTGGCAGCGGCGTGCAGTGCGCGTTCCGATGCGGCCGAAGCCGATCACCAGCACGGTCTTGCCGGCGAGTTCCACCGGCAGGTCGGTCTTGCGGTCGTGCATCCGGCCCTGCCGCACCATCCGGTCCAACTGGGCGCCGCGCTTGGCGAGCGCGAACATGAAATAGAGGGCATGCTCCGCAACGCTGCGCGAATTGGCGGTGCCGGCGACCATCAGCGGGATGCCGCGCGCGGACAGCGCCGGCACGTCCACGGCATCGAACCCGACCCCGATGCGTGCCACCACCTGCAACCCGCGGGCCGCGTCGAGTTCGGCCTGGCCGAACCGCGTATAGGACAGGGCGATGCCGGCCGCATCGTGCAGCAGCGCGTGCAATTCCGCCGGCGGCAGCGACGGCGCATAGGTGGTGACGCGCACATCCCCCCGCCCCTCCAGGATGGCGCGGCCGGCTGCCGCCAGCGTGGTGGGTACGAGCAGGTGCTTCTGATTCGCGGGCATCGGCGGAACTCCGGCGGCGGGGCGGGGGCAGTATTCCACGAATGGCGCAGAGAACAAGGCGGCGGCCGGGGCCGGGCGGCGGACGCGGGGTGCGGTCACGCCCCGGCCCCGCCGCCGCGCCGGGTGCGGCGCCGGGCCGCGGTCACGGCGAGGCCGACCGCGAGGATCAGCATCAGCCCGTCGAAAATCGGTTCGACGAAAAACGGCGCGCCGAGCTGGTTCAGCCCCGCCACCGTCACCGCCAGCACCGCCACGGCCAGCAGCGTGCCGAGCACGTTGACCCGCCCCGGCCGCACCGAGGTCGCGCCCAGCAGCGCCGCGGTGAATGCCGGCAGAAGGTATTCCGGCCCGACCGAGCTTTGCCCGACCTGCAACTGCGATTGCAGCACGATGCCGGCGAACGCCGCCAGCAGACCGGCGGTGGCGAATGCCGCGGGGACGTAGCGGCGCGCCGGGATGCCGTTCAACTCGGCCGCGCGCGGGCTGGCACCGAGCACGTACAGGAAGCGCCCGACCGGCTGGTATTCGAACGCCACGAACAGCACGCCGCCGATCGCCAGCACATAGAGCGCCGGCAGCGGCAGGCCAAGCACGGCGCCGGAAATGGCGATGAAGCCGTCGGGCAGGGCGGCGACCACCTGCTGGCCGCCGGTGTACCACTCGTTCAGGCCGTAGATCAGGGTGCCGGTGCCGAGGGTGGCGATGAAACTGTCGATGCCGATCAGCGTCACCAGCGCGCCGTTGGCGAGGCCGACGGCGGCGCCCAGCAGCAGCACCAGCGCCGCCGCCGCCGGCCACGGCAGCCCATCGCCCTGCAACCCGATCGCCAGCACCTGCGCGATGCCGAGCAGGAAGCCGGCCGAAAGGTCGAAATGGCCGGCCGCCATCGGCACGAACACTGCCAGCGCCAGGATGGCCTGCACCGATTTATTGTTCACGATCGCCGTGATGTTGAAGGCGGTCGGGAAAGTGTTCGGCCGCAGCAGCGAGAAGGCCACGATCAGCAGCACCAGCAGTGCCAGCAGCCCCCAGGTGGAGAGCAGATGCGCAAGCGCGGAACGCCGCCCCGGCGCGGCCGCACGCATGCCGGGCGGCTACTTCACCCCCCACAACGCCAGGTAATGCGCCTTGTAGTCGTTGGCGGGGACGAAGATATTGTGGTCGCCGCCTTCGGCGTTCACGTTCGCCGGTGTCACCAGGTAGGGCGGCTGCACGAACCCGCTCGGCGGCACCCCGTTGAAGGCGCGGTTGAATTCGTCGATCGCCTGATAGGCCTGCAACTCGATCGGCTCGGAGACCGTCACCACCTGGTACTGGCCGCCCTTGCGGATGCGCTCATAGGCGGAGCGGTTGCCGTCGGCGCCGACCAGCTTCGCCTGCTCGGGCTTCACGCCGGAGGCGCGCAGTGCGGGCACGGCGAAATCGAGATCGTTGTCGCCGACCGAGGTGATGTAGAGCGGCAGGCCGAAGCGCTGCACCCAGCTCGTCGTCAGTTGCGGCATGCGCTGTGCCGCCTCGGAGGCCGGGAAGTTGGCGTAGTCGAGCACCTTGCAGCCGCCGCAGGCGGCGATCGCATCGCGCGTCGCGCCCGATTTGGTGGCGGCGATCTGGTATTCGTTGTGGGTGATGACGATGACGCGCGCGGTGCCCTTGCTGTCGGCGATCGCCCAGTCGGCTTCGGCATGGCCGATCTCGCGCGGATCCTCCTGGATGTTGACGAACAGATGCAGGTCGGGCTGCGGTCCGGGAAGGGAGGCGGCATGCAGGCCGATCACCGCGATGCCCTGTCCCGCCGCCGTCGTGATCGGCCCCTGCAGGCTTTTCGCGTCGGCGAAGATGGCGATGCCGTCGGGCTTGAGCGCGATCGCCTGATTGAAGCCGGCGACCCAGTTGGCGGGACTGCCCTTGCCGTCGATCACGCTCAGCCGCCAGCCGAGATGCGCCGCGGCCTGCTTCATATAGAGCCCGTATTCACGGGAGATGTCGTTCTGTTCGTCGCCCGAGAGGTAGATGACGGTCTTGTTCCTGGCCGGGGCCGGTCCGCTGGCCGGCCCTTCCCACCGGGTCTGCGGCCCGGCGTAGCGCGCCGCCGCCGCTTCGGCGGCGGCAACGGTGCCGTCATCGGCGCGTGCCGCAAGCGGCAGCAGCAGCACGCCGGCAAGCGCCGCCGCAACACGTGGTGTCATGGTTTCCTCCTCGGTTGCGCCGGTCTGCGGGCCGGCAGTGAGGCAACGATGCACCGCGCGGGCCGCGCCGGCAAGCGAATGCCATATGGCTTCCTCCTCGCGGGCCGCCATCCGCCGCTAGCGGGCAGGTGCCGTCTGCGCCAGCGCCTGCGCAACTGCCTCCAGCAACTCGGCCTCGCCGAACGGTTTGCGCAACTGCCAGCGCTCGCCGTCGAGCCGACCCGCCTCGTTGTAGCCGGTAACGAACAGCACCGGCAGGCCCGGCCGCATCTGCCTTACCCGTCGCGCCACCTCGTCGCCGCCGAGATCGGGCAGGCCGAGATCGGTGATGAGAAGGGCGATCGACGGGTCCGCTTCGATGCGGCCGAGCGCATCCGCCGGCCGCGCGAAGGAGGAGACGCGGTGACCGGCACCGGTCAGCATCTCCGCCACCACTTCCCGAACCAGATCCTCATCCTCCAGCAGCGCGACATGGTGCAGGGTGAGCGCGTCCTCGCCCGCGGCCTCCGCCTGCGTGGGCGGCGGCGGCCCGCGCAGCGTCTGATCGTCACGGGCGACCGGCAGGAACAGTCGCACCGTGGTGCCGCTGCCCGGTGCGCTGATGATCTTCGCCGTGCCGCCGGACTGGCGCAGCAGGCCATAGACTTGGCTCAGCCCGAGGCCGGAGCCGCGACCAGCCGGCTTGGTGGTGAAGAACGGGTCGAAGGCCCGCGCACGCACCTGTTCCGTCATCCCGCTCCCGGTGTCGCACACATCGACGACGACGTACCCGCCGGCGGCGAGTTCCGGATCACCCGCCGCGATTTCGGCGAGCCCGGTGCGGAAGGTCAGCGTGCCGCCCGAAGGCATGGCATCACGCGCATTGATCGCGAGGTTGAGGACGACATGGTCAAGGCCCGCCCGATCGACCAATACCGGCGGCAGTTCCGCCGCCAGGTCGAGCGCGATCCGCACCGCCTCGCCGAGCGTCGTGCCGAGCAGCCCGGTGACGTTGCGCAGCAGGTCGTTGATATCGACCACGTCCGGCTGCAATGCCTCCTGCCGGGCGAAGGCGAGCAGGCGGCGCGTCAGCGCCGTCCCGCGCTCGGTCGCGCGCAGGATCGCCGTGATCTGGCGCATCTGGCCGGGGGCATGGGACAGCCGTCGCCGCAGCACCTCGGCCGCACCGCGCACCACCATCAGCACGTTGTTCACGTCGTGCGCGACGCCGGCGGTCAGGCTGCCGATCGCCTCCATCTTCTGCGACTGACGCAGGGCTGTCTCCGCGGCTTCCCGCTCCGCCACTTCGGCGCGCAGGCGGGCATTGGCCTCGGCCAGTTCCGCGGTGCGTTCGGCCAGCGCGAACCGCGCCCTCACCCCGTCGGCGAATGCGACGGCAAAGCGCCGTGCGGTGACGGCCAGCGCGACGGCATAGAGCACCGTCATCAGCGCCATCGCGAAGCCGAGCCGACCGCCGTCGAGTGCGAGGCGGGCCGCCAGCGGCAGCACCGCCGGCAGGATGAAGGCGATCACCAGGGGCAGGTGCGTTGCGTTCACCGTGACCGCCCCGGCGCTCATGCCGCCGATCACGAACGCGACGAACAGCGGATAGGGCGGCGCCGTCGGCATCAGCCACAGGCTGAGTGCGCCCCAGATCAGGCCGGAGGCGAGCGCCCCGCCCAGCGCCGCCGCCGTCCAGCGCGGCGCCGCCATCGCCGCATCCGCCAGCCGCATGAAACGGGACCACACCAGCGTGCGCAGCCCCGCCATCATCGCGAACGCAGCGAGCCAGGCGGCAAGCTGCGCATGCGCCACCCGCGGCGCCAGCACAGCGGCCACGATCAGCGCATTCGCCGCCGAAACGCCGAGCGTCAGCGGCAGATGGCGATAGACCGCACGAATGCTTTCGACACGCACCGCGCGGGCAGCGTCATCGCTGGACATGGCACAGACCTCGGGACGCGGGGCGTCACCGCAGGCTAGCGCCGCCGCCGCCGTGACGCCAACAGAAACGTGTTGCGCTTCAGGCGGCGCGCGCCAGTACCCGGCCGCGCACCAGATCGGCCGCCTTCTCGCCGATCATGATGCAGGCGGCGTTGGTGTTGCCGGACACCACGGTAGGCATGATCGCCGCATCGGCGACGCGGAGCGCCGCAATGCCGCGCACGCGCAACTCGGCATCCACCACCGCCATGCGGTCGTCGCCCATGCGGCAGGTGCCGCTCGGGTGGAAGATCGAACCGCCGTAGCGTCGCGCGTGTTCCAGCAGGGCTTCGTCGCTCACGGCCTCCGGCCCCGGCAGATGCTCGGCCGCGATCCAGTGCCGCATCGCCGGATGCGCGGCGATGCGCCGGCCGAGCTGCAACCCGGCGACCAGCGTGCGGCGGTCGGTATCGGTTGACAGATAGTTCGCGAAGATCGCCGGGTGGGTTGCAGGATCGGGCGAGCGCAGTCTGATTTCGCCGCGGCTTTCCGGGCGCAACTGGCAGCAGTTCTGCAGGAAGCCGGAGAATTTGTTCAGCCCCTCGCCGGGTCGGTCGGCGCTGAACAGGATCAGCAGGAACTGCACGTCGGGGCTGGCCAGTTCGGGGCGCGTGCGGGCAAAGACGCCGACCTGGCCGGCGCTGATCGTCAGCGGTCCGCTGCGGGTCGTCACATATTGCAGGCCGGCGTGCAGTTTCCTCCACGGGCTGCGCATGATGTCGTTGACCGTCACCGGGAAGCGGCAGCGATAGGTCATGCGCGTCTGGAAATGGTCCTGCAGGTTCTGCCCGACGCCGGGCAGGTCGTGCCGCACCTCGATCCCGGTCGCCTGCAGATGCCCGGCCGGCCCGATGCCGGACAGCATCAGCAGATGGGGGGAGTTGATGGCACCGCCGCACAGGATCACCTCCCGCAGGGCATGGGCGACCTGTTCGGCGCCGCCGCGGCGGAAGGCGACGCCGGTGGCGCGGCGCTCGGCCAGCAGCACACGCGACGCGAGCGCGCCGGTGACGACGCGCAGGTTGGGCCGCCGGCGCGCCGGATGGAGGAAGGCGGTGGCGGCGGAACTGCGCCGGCCGCGGCGCGCGGTGACATGATAGTAGCCGACGCCCTCCTGCGAGGTGCCGTTGAAATCGTCGTTGCGGGGAATGCCGCAGGCCAGCGCCGCCTCGATATACGCCTCGCACAGCGGATGGCGGTCGGCGATGTCGCTTACTGCAAGCGGGCCGTCGTGCCCGTGCAGCGCCGGATCGCCGGCGCCGATGCGGCCCTCGGAGCGGCGGAAATAGGGCAGCACGTCGGCGAACGCCCAGCCGGCATTGCCGAGCTGGCGCCAATGGTCGAAATCCTCCGCCTGTCCGCGCACATAGAGCAGCCCGTTGATCGAGGAGGAGCCGCCGAGCACCTTGCCGCGCGGCCAGAAGATGCGGCGTTGGTGGAGTTCGGGTTCCGGTTCGGTCTCGTAGCACCAGTTGATGCGCTTATCGACGATCGTCTTGCCGTAGCCGAGCGGGATATGGATCCAGGGGCTGCGGTCCGCCCCGCCCGCCTCCAGCAGCAGCACGCGCACCGCCGGATCCTCGCTCAGTCGCGCCGCCAGCACGCAGCCGGCGGAGCCGGCGCCGACGATCACGTAATCCGCCTCAAGCCGCTCCATGCGTTCCCCCGCTTGCCCCGACGTGGTCCGCGACACAGGATGCGCCGATGCACGCCGCGGCACCACCGCCCGACATCGTAGCCGCCCTGCGCCGGATGGGATTGCTGGCGGCGGGGGCGAAGGTGCCGGCCGGGCAGGCGCTCGCGGGCGGCGTTTCGTCTGACATCTGGAAGATCGACCTGCCGCGCGGTCCGGTCTGCGTCAAGCGGGCGCTGGCGCGGTTGAAGGTGGCGGCGGACTGGCAGGCGCCGGTGGAGCGCAGCCGCTATGAGGCGCGCTGGATGCGCCGCGCCGCCGCCGCCGTGCCGGACGCCGTTCCCGCGCTGCTGGGCGAGGATGCGGCGAGTTTCACCCTGGTGATGGAATATCTGCCGCCGGCGACGCATGCCCTGTGGAAGGCGCGGCTGCGGCAGGGATGCGCCGTTCCGGCATTTGCCGCCCAGGTCGGGTGCAAGCTTGCCCACATTCACGGCGCAACCGCCGCCGACCCGTCGGTTGCACCCGACTTCCCGACCGACGCGATCTTCCATGCCATCCGGCTCGAACCCTATCTGCTGGCCACGATTGCCCGCCATCCCGACCGCGCGGCGGCGCTGCGGGCGCTGGCGGAGGAGACGGCGGCGACGCGGCTGGCGCTGGTGCATGGCGACATCAGCCCGAAGAACATCCTGTGCGGGCCGGCGGGGCCGGTGTTCCTGGACGCGGAATGTGCCTGGTGGGGCGACCCGGCGTTCGATCTCGCCTTCTGTCTGACGCATCTGCTGCTGAAATGCCTCTGGACCCCGCCGGCGCGGGACGGCTTCCTGGCGTGCTTCGCGGCACTTGCCGAAGCGTACCTGGCGCGCGTCGCGTGGGAGCGGCCGGCGGCGCTGGAGGGGCGGGCGGCGCGGCTGGTGCCGGGGTTGTTGCTGGCGCGGGTGGATGGCAAGTCGCCGGTGGAATATATCACCGCGGCGCCCGACAAGGATCGCGTCCGCCGCGTCGCCCGCGCGAAGCTGGCCGCACCGCCGGTGCGGCTCGATCAGGTGGCCGGGGCGTGGCGAGAGGAACTGGAGCGATGAGCGAGACCGAGATCGTCTATCTGCACGGCCGCCGCGTGTGGGACAGCCGCGGCCGGCCGACGGTGGAGGCGGAGCTGATGCTGGCGGGCGGCGCCGTCGGCCGCGCCATCGCACCCGCCGGCGCCTCCACCGGGTCGGGCGAGGCGCTCGATCTGCGCGACGGGGGCGAGACGTTCGGCGGCTACGACGTGGCACGCGCGGTCGCCAACGTGAACGGCACCATCGCCGCCGCCATGCTCGGCCAGGACGCCGCCGATCAGGCGGCGCTCGATGCGCGGCTGATCGCCCTCGACGGCACCGAGGCGCGGACCAGGCTTGGTGCCAACGCCATGCTCGCCGTCTCGATGGCCGCCGCCCAGGCCGCCGCCGGGGCCGCGGGCGTGCCGCTCTATCGCCATCTCGGCGGCGAGGGGGCAGGGACGCTGCCGCTGCCGCAGATCCAGATTTTCGGCGGTGGCCTGCATGCCGGCCAGCGGCTTGATATCCAGGACGTGCTGGTGGTCTGCCCGGCCGCGCGAAGCTTCGCCGAGGCGCTGGACTGGACCGCGGAGGTCTATCGCGCCGCCGGCGGGCTGATGCGCGCCGCCGGCCGCCTGCACGGCGTCGCCGACGAGGGCGGCTGGTGGCCGGACTTCACCGCCAACGAACAGGCGCTGGAGATGGCGGTGCGGGCGATCGACGCCGCCGGGTTCGAGCCGGGGGAGGAGATCGCGCTCGCCCTCGACATCGCTGCCTCCTCCTTCGCGCGCGACGGCTGCTACCGGCTCGGCCTGGATGGCTGCGAACTCGACGCCGCCGGCATGATCGGGATGCTGTCGGGCTGGGTCGGACGCTATCCGATCGTCTCCATCGAGGATCCGATCGCGGAGGATGATCTCGACAGTTTCACGGCGCTGACGGTGGAGCTCGGCGACCGGGTGCAGGTGGTCGGCGACGATCTGCTGGTCACCCACAGCGGACGCATCCGCGAGGCGGCGCGGCGCGGCGCCGGCAACGCGGTGCTGATCAAGCCGAACCAGCGCGGCACGCTGTCCGAGACCCAGGCGGCATGGCAGGCGGCGAAGGAACTGGGCTATGCCGGCATCGTCTCCGCCCGGTCGGGCGAGACGGAGGATACCACGATCGTGCATCTCGCGGTCGGCTGGGGGGTGGGACAACTCAAGGTGGGGTCGATGGCACGCGGCGAACGCACCGCAAAATGGAACGAGGCGCTGCGCATCGAGGAGGCAATGGGACCGCGAGCGCGCTTCGCCGGCCGTGACGCGCTGGCGCGCGGGCGGGTCGGCTGAGATGGCGCTTCCCCCCGTCCTGCAACGGCTGTGGCTGCCGGTGATCGGCGCGCCGCTGTTCATCGTCTCCAACCCCGATCTCGTCATCGCGCAGTGCAAGGCGGGCGTGGTCGGCAGCTTCCCGGCGCTGAACGCGCGCCCGGCGGCGATGCTGGACGAATGGCTGGCGCGCATCACCGGCGAACTCGGCGAGCACGATGCCCGCCATCCCGACCGGCCGGCAGCGCCGTTCGCGGTCAACCAGATCGTCCACCGCTCCAACGAGCGGCTGTCGCACGACCTCGATGTCTGCGCGAAGTTCCGCGTGCCGATCATGATCACCTCGCTCGGCGCGCGCGAGGAGGTGAACCGGACGGCGCATGAGTACGGCGGCATCGTGCTGCATGACGTGATCAACGCGGCCTTCGCGCGCAAGGCGATCGAGAAGGGCGCGGACGGGCTGATCGCGGTTGCCGCCGGCGCCGGCGGCCATGCCGGCAGCGTCTCCCCGTTCGCGCTGGTGCAGGAAATCCGCACCTTCTTCGACGGCCCGCTGGCGCTGTCGGGCGCCATCGCCACCGGCGGCGCGGTGCTGGCGGCGCAGGCGATGGGCGCCGACTTCGCCTATGTGGGGTCTGCCTTCATCGCCACCGCGGAGGCGAATGCGCAGGAGGGGCACAAGCGCATGATCGTGGACGGCACCTCGGCCGATATCGTGTACACGGATTTCTTCAGCGGCGTGCTGGCGAACTTCCTCCGCCCCAGCGTCATCCGCGCCGGCCTCGATCCCGACAACCTGCCGCGCGGGGACAAGAGCCAGATGAAGATCGGCAGCGAGGAGGCGCGCGTCTGGCGCGATGTCTGGAGCGCCGGTCAGGGCATCGCGGCGGTGACAGAGGTGGTGCCGGCGGCGTCGCTGGTGGCGCGGCTCGCCGACGAGTATGGCGCGGCGCGCGCGCGCCTGCTTGGGGGGAGCGCATGAGCACCGACATCGCCGGCAAGGTCGCATGGGTGACGGGCGCATCCTCCGGCCTCGGCCATCGCTTCGCGCAGGTGCTGGCGGAGGCGGGTGCGGCCGTCGCGCTGTCGGCGCGCCGTGCCGACCGCCTCGACCGGCTCGCCGCCGAGATTGCCGGGCGCGGCCTGCGGGCGCTGGCGGTGCCGCTCGACGTGACCGATACCGCGGCGATCCGCGCTGCGGCGGCGCGGATCGAACGCGAACTCGGCCCGGTCGACATCCTGGTCAACAACGCCGGCGTCAGCCGTCAGGCACGGATCGAGGATTTCACCGAAGCCGATTACGACGCGGTGCTCGATACCGATCTCAGGGCCGCGTTCTTCACCGCCCAGGCGGCGGCGCGGCAGATGATCGCGCACCGGCGTCCGGGGCGCATCGTCAACGTCGCCTCGGTCGCGGCCTTCCGCGCCCTCGGCCATCAGGCGCCGTACAGCATGGCGAAGGCCGGGCTGGTGGCGATGACGCGCTGCCAGGCGCGCGAATGGGGCCGGCACGGCATCAACGCCAACGCCATCTGCCCCGGCTACATCCGCACCGAGATCGGTGGCGAGTTCTGGGAGACGGAGGCCGGGGCGAGGCTGGTCGCCGGCCTGCCGCGCAAACGCATGGGCGAACCGCGCGACCTCGACGGATTGCTGCTGCTGCTGTGCTCGGGCGAGGCGTCGCGCTTCATCAACGGCACCGCCATGGTCGCCGACGACGGGTACATGGTGTGATGGCGGCCGACGACGTATCCGCCGCCTATCCGGTCGATGCGCGCAACCGCGTCCGGCGCCGGCACGATCGCGGACACTACGACCACGCGACGGTGCATCGCCTGCTCGATGCAGCCTGCCTCGGTCACGTCGCCTATGTCGTGGATGGTTGGCCATACTGCACGCCGACGCTGTTCTGGCGGCAGGACACGCGGCTCTACTGGCACGGCAGCAGCGCGAGCCGCATGCTGCGCACCCTCGCGGATGGGGCGCCGGCCTGCCTGACGGTCACGCATTTCGACAGTCTCGTCCTGGCGCGCTGCGGCTTCAACCATTCGGCCGATTACCGCTCGGTGATGGCGTTCGGCACGGCGCGCCTGCTGACCTCGCCCGAGGCGAAGCGGCGCGCCCTGGTAATGATGGTGGACCGGCTGTTCCCCGGCCGCACCGCGCAGCTTCGCGCCAGTACGACGCGGGAGATCAGGGCGACCTCCGTCATCAGCATGACGATCGAGCGCGCGTCGGCGAAGATCCGCGCCAAAGGCGTCGCCGACGAAGAAGAGGATTACGCCCTGCCGATTCATGCCGAGCGCCTGCCCATCCATACCGTCATCGGTACACCCGAACCATGCCCGCGCTCGCTGCCCGGCGTCGCGCGGCCGGCGAACCTCGGTGGCTACCGGCCGGGACGAGCGCTGGAGACGGCACTGGCGGAAGCGCATGCGGCGGCTTTTGCCGGACCGCCGGACGGTGCAGAGACAGCCTATGCCGAGGCGTAGGGCCTTGCGAACATGACAGGGGGCGCCCGGATCATCCGCGTCGCGGCGGCGCAGATGGGTCCGACGCAGCGTGCCGAGGCGCGCGCGCGGACGCTGGATCGCATGCTGGCGCTGCTCGACCAGGCCGCCGCGCGCGGTGCCACGCTGGTGGTCTTTCCCGAACTCGCCTTCACCACCTTCTTCCCGCGCTGGCTGCTGGACGGCGCCGAACTGGCGGCGATGTTCGAGCCGGCGATGCCAAACCCGCAGGTGCAGCCGCTGTTCGACCGTGCCCGCGCGCACGGCGTCGGGTTCTGCGTCGGCTATGGCGAACGCACGACGGAGGGCCGGCACTTCAATGCGTCGATCCTGGTGCAGCCGGACGGCAGCGTGCTCGGCCGCTACCGCAAGGTGCATCTGCCCGGCACCGTCGCGCCGCGTCCGGGCGCCCGGTTCCAGCAACTGGAGAAGCGGTATTTCGACTATGGCGATCTCGGTTTCCCGGCATGGCGTGCCGGGCGCGCGTGGCACGGCGCGATCACCGGCATGATGATCTGCAACGACCGGCGCTGGGCGGAATCGTGGCGGGTGCTCGGGTTGCAGGGCGTCGAACTGGTCTGTCTCGGCTACAACTCGGCCGCCTATGACCCCAATGGCGGCGAGGGGGAGGATGCGGCGCTGCGCACGTTCCACCATCGGCTGGTGGTGCAGGCCAATGCCTACATGAACGCGACCTGGGCGGTGGCGACCGCCAAGGCGGGGGTGGAGGACGGGGCGGGGCTGATCGGCGGCACCTGCATCGTCGATCCGGACGGGCGCATCGCCGCCGAGGCGGCGACGCTTGCCGATGAGGTGATCGTCGCCGATTGCGATCTCGATCGGTGCCGGCAAGGCAAGAGCAAGATGTTCGATTTCGCCGCCCATCGCCGGCCGCAGCATTACGCGCCGATCACGGCGCGCGCCGGGGTGGCGGAGCCGCCGCGTGATGCCGAATGATCCCGCCTGCCGGGGGTTTTCATCGCTGCCATCGGAAAGGTCATGCCCAATGCCGGACAGCAGTGCCATCGGCGCGTTCCCCGTCCGCCCCGCCAACCTGGCGCCGCCCGCGCCGGTGTTTCCGTGGCCGGCACCGTTCACCGCGGCGATGTTTCTCTCCTTCGACGTGGATGCCGAAAGCGCCTGGACCGGCAAGGATCCGGCCCATGCCGCGCGGCTGGTGACGATGAGCTACGGCGGGTTCGAGGCGCGGGTGGGCACGCCCATGCTGCTGGAACTGCTGCGCCGGCTCGATCTGCGGGCGACGTTCTTCATCACCGGCTGGACGGTGGAGGCGCATCCGGCGATGGCGGAAAGCATCCTGCGCGCGGGGCATGAGATCGGGCATCACGGCTACCATCATCTGCTGCCCGATCCGGGCGCGCCGCATATCGCCGAGGAACTGGACCGCGGGTTCGCGGTGCTCAAGCGCCGCCTCGGCGTGGTGCCGCAGGGCTACCGCGCGCCGTCCGGCGAAGTCTGCGAGGAGTTGCGCGCCGCCCTGGTCCGGCGCGGCATCGTCTATACCAGCTCGTTCCGCGACGACGTGCGCCCGTACCGGCATGTTCTGGCGGACGGCACGCCCGGCACGGTCGAGCTGCCGGTCACCGCGAGCTACGACGACTGGCTGCTCGGCCTGACCAACCGCTTCAGCCCGCGTCCGATCTTTCCGCGCGAGCATGTGCTGTCGATCTGGAAGGACGAGCTTGACGAAACGCGGGACTGGGGTGCGATGGTGACGACGGTGCTGCACCCGCAATGCAGCGGCCGGCCGATGCGGCTGCGGCTGTTGCGCGAGTTCCTGACCTATGCGCGCTCCTGCCGCGACCTCTGGATCGCGACAGGGACGGAGATCGCGGCGCATTTCCTGCGCCACGAAGCGGGCGCAGCCTGAAACCCGGTCATGCCGCGGGGGCGTCCGGCCCCGCCAGCGCCATCGCGCGGCGATATGCCGGCCGCTCGGCGATGCGCCCGAGATAGTCCACCAGCGCCGGATAGGGGCCGAGGTCGAGCGTGCGGAAGCGCAGCACGGTGGTGAACGGGAACACCATCATCACGTCGGCCGCGGTGAAGTCGGCGCCGGCGAAATGGCGGAATTGCGCAAGATGCGCATCGACCATGGCCAGATGCTGGCGGGTGGTTTCGCGCAGGCGCGCCATGCCGGGCGCCGCATCGGCGCCGGGCAGCATGCGTTCCACCGTCCATTCGCGCAGCAATTGCAGCATCAGGCTGCCCTCGGCGTAGTGCAGCCAGTAGAGATAGCGCGGAAAATCCGCCGCGTCCGGCGCCACCGCCAGCCTGCCGCCGCCGTGGCGGGCGATGATGTATTCGACGATCGCGCCCGATTCGGCCAGCACCACGTCCCCGTCACGGATCACCGGGGCGCGGCCGAGCGGGTGGACCTGCTTCAGCGACTCGGGCGCGAAGATCGCCGGGGTGCGGGCGAAGGTCTCCAGATGGTAGGGCAGTCCCAGCTCCTCCATCAGCCAGACGATCCGCTCGGAGCGCGAAATGGAGAGGTGATAGATCGTCAGCATGTGGCGTTGGTCCTGTCAGGAGCGGGGGCGCCGGCAGCCGGCCGGGCGGCATCATGGCACGGCCGGCGACGCGCGTCGCGTGCCCTCCGCCGCGTCCAGACGCTCCTCGTTGTGGTCCAGATGGCGCGCCATCAGCACGGCCGCCGCCTCGCCGTCGCCGCGCTCCAGCAGCCGGATCAGTTCGCCGTGCTCGGCGACGGCGCAGGAGGGCATGGCGGCATGGTCATAGAGCAGCACGGCGAGGGAGGTAAGCGAGGCCAGGGTTTCGACGAAGCCGCGCAGGAAGCGGTTCGCCGCGAGGGTCGCGAGCAGCAGGTGGAATTCGGTCAGCAGGCGGACCAGCGCCATCCGGTCGCCGCGCTCCACGGCCTCCGCCTGGCGGCGCAGATGCCGGCGCAATTCGGCGAGCTGCGCCGGAGTGCGGCGGCGCGCCAGCTCGCGCACGATCGTCGCCTCGATGCTGCGGCGCGCCGCATAGGCCGCCGCCACCTCGGCACGCGACGGCATGGCGACGACGGCGCCGCGATGCCGCTCGATCCGCACCAGGCCGGTCATGGCGAGCGCGCGCAGGGCGGCCCGCACGCGCGTCCGACCGGCGCGGAAACGCTGGCCCAGCGCCTCCTCCGTCAGCCGCTCGCCGGGCGCGAAGCTGCCGGCGGTGATGGCGGCGGCAATGGCGCGTGCCAGCGCATCTTCCGGCAGGCTGCCGGCGAACAGGCTCGGCGCGGCGGGCATGGCCGTGTGCGCCGGCGGCGGCGGCGGCAGCCGGAGCGCCTTGCGGATGGTCGGCACCGCCACGTCCAGTCCACATTCCGCCCGCAGCGCCGCGCGGATGCGCGCGAGGCCCAGTCCGCCCGCGTGCAGGGCACGGATGCGTGCCGCCTCGGGCGGGCCGATCTTGCGGTTGGGCGAACGGTGCGGGGCGCGGCTTGCGTCGGCCAGGCCGGCGACGCCGGCGGCGCGGTAGCGGCGCCACCATTTGCGCAGCGTCGGGGCCGTGATGCCGAAGGTGCGGCAGACCGAGGCGGCTTCGCCAGTCTGTTCATAGCGCTGTACCCAGGCCAGCCGCTCTGCCACGCTGCCCGCTGCCGGCATCCGACGCTCCGATACCATGAATGGACATCGTATCCCACAAACATGCTGCATTCAACAGCATTTCAGCCAAAGCTTGACGCCTTCGCCGCACCGATTGTACGCGATTCTCCGGGGCCGGCCGCCGTGCGTGCCGCAGCCGCTTCTGGCACACGGGCTGCAACACCGGCGCATCCGCACGACCATGGAGGAGGCGACGATGACCGCATCGACGACCCGCCGGCACCTGCTGACCAGCGCCGCCGCCAGCGCGGCGCTGCTCGGCTGTCCAGCCATCCTGCGCGCCGAGGGCGGCGATCTCGTCGTCGGCGGTGCCGCCGGCATGGCCGGCTACATGAAGCAGTTCGTCTTTCCCGTGATCGAGCAGAAGCTCGGCATTCGGGTCGTGTTCGATGGCACGCGCTCCCTGGTCAACCTGGAGAAGATGCGGGCCGACCGCGCCGCGCCGCGCATGTCGGTGGTGCTGATGGACGATCCGGTGATGCAGATCGCCTGGGACGAAGGGCTGCTGGCGAAGCTGTCGCCGCAGATGGTGCCGAATCTCGGCCGCATCCGCCCGGCGGCGGTGCATTTCGATGGTGCCTGGGCCAATTACCAGTTGCCGTGGGCCGGCATCGCCTACAACACCAAGGCGCTGCCGCAGGGTGTCGCGAGCTACGCGGCGTTGTGGCAGCCGGCGGCAAAGGGCAAGGTGATCGTGCCGTCGCTCCAGAACACCGAAGGGCTGTGGACGCTGATCGCCGCCTCGCATCTGGAGACCGGCAAGCCGTTCCAGGACGCGCAGTACGACGCCGCCGCGGGATTCAAGAAGCTCGCCGCGCTGAAGCCGAACGTGCTGACGGTCTATACCAACCAGCCGCAGGCGGAGAACCTGCTCGAGTCCGGAGAGGCGAGCCTGATGAGCGGCCAGTTCTCCAGCTACACGCTGATCCGCACCGCGGCCGGGGCGCCCGTCGGCCTCTCGGCGCCGCAGGAGGGCACGTTCGCCATGCCGTCAGGCATCTGCAAGGTCAAGGACGGCCCGAACGGTGCCGCGGCGGATGCCTTCATCGACGCCTTTCTCGGCCCGGCGATTCAATCCATCCTGGTGGAGAAGTCCTTCGTCCTGCCCACCAACCCGGCCGCGACCCTGCCGCCCGGCTTCGCTGCCCCGGCCGATCCCTTCGCGCCGGACTGGGCCTTCGTCAACCGCAACCGTGCCGCCTGGATCCAGCAATGGAACCAGATCATGGGCTGACCGGATGACGCAGGCCGGGCATCTGCAGATCGAAGGCGTGGCGCGGCGTTTTCGGCAGGTCAGCGTGCTCGACGGCATCACCCTCGCCGTCGCGCGCGGGGAGTTCGTGTCCCTGCTCGGCCCGTCCGGCTGCGGCAAGACGACGCTGCTGCGGATCCTGGCCGGCCTGCTCGCGCCCGATTCCGGCAGCGTGCGGCTGGGCGGGCGCGATCTCGGCGCGCTGCCGCCGCACCGGCGCAATGTCGGCGTGGTGTTCCAGAGCTACGCGCTGTTCCCGCATCTGACGGTCGCCGGCAACATCGCCTTCGGCCTGCGCGCCCGCCGGCAGACGCGGGCGCAGATCGACAGTCGGGTGGCCGAGATGCTGGCGATGGTTCAGCTCGGCCCGCTCGCCGACCGCCCGGTGGCGCAGCTCTCCGGCGGCCAGCAGCAGCGCGTGGCGATCGCGCGCGCCCTTGCCGTCAGTCCCGACCTCGTGCTGCTGGACGAACCGCTGTCGGCACTCGACCGCAAGCTGCGGGAGACGATGCAGGTGGAGCTGCGCACGCTGCTGCGCCGCCTGGGCATGACCGCAATCTTTGTCACCCATGATCAGGAGGAGGCGCTGGCGCTGTCCGACCGGGTCGCGGTGATGCATGCCGGACGCATCGCGCAGCTCGGCACGCCGCAGGCGGTCTATGACCGTCCGGCGACGCCGTTCGTGCTCGATTTCGTTGGCCAGGCGACGGTTCTGTGCGGGCGCATCGCCGCCGCAGCGGGCGGGACGGTGCGGGTGGACACTGCGTATGGTCCAGTGCATGCCCCCGCCGCCCTGCCGCAGGGCGAAGCGGTGCTGGTTGCGGTGCGGCCGGAACGGATCACGCTCGGCGCGCCGGCGGGGGCGGAGTGGACCGGCGTCACCCTGCCGCTGGCGACGCGCACCTATCTCGGCAGCCGCTGCCTGCTGCACGGCGCAGTGGCGGCGACGGAGCGGGCAACCGTGGAACTGCCGGCCGCCGCTGCCGGCGATGCCGCGCCGGGAAGCACGGTTGCCCTGTCGTGGCGTGTCGCCGACACGCTGCTCTATCCGGCGCCGCCGGCATGAGGCGCCCGGGCCTTGTCTGGCTCGTGCTGCCGGCGCTGTTCTATGGCGCATTGCTGTTCGCGCTGCCGCTGGCGCTGCTGCTGATCGGCAGTGCGCGCGGCCCGCAGGGATGGACGCTCGCCGCCTATTCCCGCTTCTTCGCCGGCAGCTATGCCTGGGGCGTCGTCGCGCGCACGCTGCGGCTGGCGGCGCTCACCACGCTGCTCAGCCTCGCGCTCGGCTACCCGGCCGGCTTCGCGCTGGCGCGCCTGCGCGGGCGGCTGCAATCGCTGGCGGTGGCGGCCCTGCTGCTGCCGCTTTCGCTCAGCGTCATCGTCAAGGCGTTCGGCTGGACGGTGCTGCTGCGCCGTGACGGCGTGGTCAATCTCGGGTTGCAGGCGGCCGGCCTGACGGGGGCGCCGGTCCGGCTGCTGTTCACCGAGACCGGGCTTTTGATCGGTATCGTTAACATCTTCCTGCCCTTCATGATGCTGCCGATCTATGCCAGCGTGCGCCAGATCGACCGGCTGCTGCCGGAAGCGGCGGCGACGCTCGGCGGCGGGCCGCTGCACTGCTTTCTGCGCGTCGTGCTGCCGCTGACGCTGCCCGGCGTCGGTGCCGGCTGTACGCTGGTGTTCTCGCTCGCCATCGCCGCCTACGTGATCCCGACGCTGCTGATGGGCGACGCCTATCAGACGCTGCCGACGACGATCGCGACCGCGTTTCTCTATCTGCAGGATCCGCAGCGCGGTGCCGTCGCCGGCACGGTCCTGCTCGCCCTGTCGCTGCTGGTGGTGGGCATGAGCGCGCACTTCGCGGCCCGGGGGGCGGCATGACCGGCCGCCTTGCCCGCTTGATCGCCGGCGCGGCGCTGGTGTGCAGCCTGGTCTATCTGCTCGCGCCGCTGCTGGTGATCGTGCTGGTCTCGCTCTCGCCGTCGCCGGTATTCGAGCTACCGCACGACGCGCTGTCCGCCGTCTGGTACCGCCGCCTCGGCACGCTGGAGGGGCTGGGCGCATCGGTCGTGCTCAGTTTTGAAGTCGCGGCGGCCGCTACCGTGGCGTCGCTGCTGCTCGGCACGCTGGCGGCGATCGCGGTGGTGCGCGGGCGGTTCGCCGGGCGGCAGGCAGCGGCAACCTTCCTCGTCTCGCCGCTGATGCTGCCCGGTCTCGTCATCGGCATCGCGACGCTGCAATTCTTCCGCAGCCTCGGCCTCAGTGCGGCGGTGCCGAGCCTGCTGCTCGCGCATGTCGTGGTGGTACTGCCCTTCGTCGTGCGCACGCTGGTCGCGGGGCTGGCGCGCTTCGATTTCGCGCTGGTCGATGCGGCCCGCACGCTCGGCCTCTCCTATCCGCTTGCGGTCGTGCAGGTGATGGTGCCGGTGCTGGCGCCCTCCTTCGTCACCGGCGCGCTGTTCGGCTTCCTCGCCTCGCTCGACAACTATCCGGTCTCGATCTTCCTGACCGATGTCTATCACCGCACGCTGCCGATCCAGCTGCTCCAGTATCTCGGCGAAAGCCCCGATCCGACGGTGGCCGCCCTGTCCACGCTGATCATCGCGCTGACCGTGGTGGTGCTGATCGTCGGCGACCGGGTGGCGGGGCTCAACCGCATGGCGGGGGTGGCGTGAGCGCAGCGCGCGATTTCCTCGGCTACGGCGCAACGCCGCCCGATCCGCGCTGGCCGGGCGGCGCGCGCGTCGCCGTCTCCTTCGTCGTCAATGTCGAGGAAGGCGCCGAACTGTCGATCGCCGACGGGGACGAGCGCAACGAGGCGGTCTATGAGGTGACCGACGAGGTGCGTGACGTGCCCGACCCGTGCCGGGACAGCCATTTCGAATACGGCACCCGCGTCGGCTACTGGCGGATCATGCGGCTGCTGGAGGCACATGCCGTGCCGGCGACGCTGAACGCCTGCGGCCGCGCCGCCCTGCGCTCGCCCTGGCTGGTGCAGGATGCGGTCGCCCGCGGGCACGAGGTGGCGTGCCACGGCTGGCGCTGGGAACGCCATGCCAACATGACGGAGGCAGAGGAGCGCGCCACCATCGCCCGCGCCGCCGCCGCGATCGCCGAGGCGGCGGGCGCGGCACCGCTCGGCTGGCACACGCGCTCCGCGCCATCGGCCAGCACGCGCCGGCTGCTGCTCGAACACGGCGGCTTTCTCTATGACAGCGACGCGTACTGCGACGACCTGCCGGTGTTCGTCCCGGTCGGCGGCCGGCGGCATCTGGTGCTGCCGTACAGCTTCGACACCAACGACATGCATTTTCACCAGGGCGCGCAGCGCTTCACCACCGCCGCCCATTTCGCCGAATATGTCATCGACGCCTTCGACCAGCTCTGGCTGGAAGGGGCGGCGCAGCCGCGCATGCTCTCGGTCGGGCTGCATCTGCGCATGATCGGCCGCGCCGGGCGGATCGCCGGGCTGGAGCGCGTGCTGCACCACATGCGCGCCCGCGGCCGGGTCTGGTTCGCCCGCCGCGACGCCATCGCGCGGCACTGGCTGGCGCGCTTCCCCGCCCCGGCGGGCTGACGGCGGGCGTTCAGCCGCCCTGCTGCGCGACCAGATAGGCGACGATCGCCGGCACGTCCTCCGCCGCCACGGGTGCCTTATAGACGTTGCGCATTTTGGCCACCTCCGCCTCCCACCCCGCGCGGCCGAGCGGCGGCTGGCGCAGCACCATGCCGGCGGAATGGCAGGCGAGGCAGTTGTTGCCGATCGCATCGGCGCCGGGCCCGGCGGGGAACGGCGCGTCGCCCGGCGGCAGCGTCACGCTGACCGAGCGCAGCGTGATCCCGCCCGCGCTGACCTCGGCCGGTGCCTGATCGGCGCGGAGGGCGCCGCCGGGGCCGGGCGCCGACGGCAGCGCCGCCAGCACCAGCAGCACGGCCCCACCGCCGCAGCGGCACAGGAAATGGGACATCGGCGTGCCTCCTCGGCGGTTATGGCGCCCTTTGGTCAGGCGACCGTGATCGGGGTCGCCTCGATCACGTTGCGCATGAAGCCGCCGGGGTTCCAGTTGGCGGTCTCCGGTTGTGTTTCGTCG
>JAJZNE010000136.1:27999-38302 GCA_021847995.1 Pseudomonadota bacterium
AGCGCACCGTCAGCGTCCGCGCCCCTGCCGCGGCGGCGGGCAGCGTCGCCTGCCAGGTACGGAAGCTGAAGCGGCCGAGATCGGCGCCGAGCGTTGCCGCCTGCCAGCTTTTGCCGCCATCGCCGGACACATCGACCTGCCGCACCCCGCGGTCGCCGCCGAACGCGATGCCGCGCAGCGCCACCGCCGCGCCCGCCGGAACCGTGGCACCGGCCGCCGGGCTGGTGATGAAGGCGCGAGGCACCATGCGGCTGATCGGCTCGGTCGGAAACCCCTTGTCCTGCGGCGTGACGTTGGCGTGCGGCGCGGTCGGGACCAGATAGGCGCGGGTCATCCAGAACCCGTCATACGGACGGTCCAGCACCTCGATCGCGCTCAGCATCTTGATCCAGTAGGTCGAATACCACCCCGGCACCACCAGCCGCAGCGGAAACCCGTTCAGCAGCGGCAACTGTGTGCCGTTCATCTGGAAGGCGATCATCACCTCGCCATCGCGGGCATGGTCGATCGCGAGCGATTTGACGAAGTCCGGCGCGCCCTCGACCACCGGCTCATCCAGCCCGTCGAACGCGACGGCGACGGCGCCGGCACGCACGCCTGCCCGGTCCAGCACGTCACGCAGCGCCACCCCGGTCCAGCGCGCATTGCCCATCCCGCCGTTGCCCCATTGCGCACCCGCCACATGCGGGGCGAAGAAGCGGCGCGAATTGCCCGAGCACTGGTTGACCGCGACCACCTCCGTCCGCGGCATCGCCAGCAGGTCGGCCAGCGAGAGCGAGAGCGGCTGGCCGACATGCCCGCGCACGGTCAGCCGGAACGCCGTCACATCCACCTGTTCGGGAATGACCGCCCAGTGCCAGCGCACGAAGAAGCGGTCGTTCGGCGTCAGCGCGCCCTGATCGAACACGTCGAACGGGGTTTCCAGCAGCGGCGGGCGGGTGCGCAGCAGCCGCATCGCCGCCTTCTCGGGAAACGCCGTGGTCAGCGGCAGTTGCTCATCCGCGCCCGCCGCAACCGGCGCGGCGAGCAGCGCCCCCGCCACCCCGCCGAGCAGCCCGCGCCGCCCGAGCGGCTGGCCCCCGTATCGATGCTCGGTCATGGTGCGGTTCCTCCCTGGCATGGCTGCACCGCCGGTTGGTTACGACGCCACGGCATCAGCGCGCAATCGCTGCCGCGCGCCGCTAGTCGATCACCGCGACGCGCAGCGCGTTGGTGCTGCCGGCGGTGCCGAACGGGACGCCGGCGATCACCACGATCTGCTGGCCGGAGGCGGCCAAACCCTCCTGCACCGCGATCCGCGTCGCCCGTGCCACCGTCTCGGTCATCGTGTGCGTGTTCGGCGTGACCACCGGATGCACGCCCCATACCGCGGCCAGCCGCCGCCCGATGCCTGGTGTCGCGGTCAGGCCGATGATCGGCGCCTCCGGCCGCTCGCGCGCGGCGCGCAGGGCGGTATTGCCGGAATCGGTGAAGGCGCAGATGGCCGCCGCCCCGACCGTGTGCGCCACCTGCCGCGCCGCCGCCGCGATCGCGTCCTGCATCGAGCGTTCCGGTTCTGCGCGCGAGGCATCGACGATGGCGCGCCAGCCGGGATCCTGCTCCACCCGCGCGATGATGCGGTCCATCATGTTCACCGCCTCGAACGGATACTGGCCGGCCGCCGTTTCCGCCGACAGCATCACCGCATCGGCGCCGTCGAACACCGCCGTCGCGACGTCGGAGGCTTCGGCGCGCGTCGGTGCCGGGGCGGAGATCATGCTCTCCAGCATCTGCGTCGCCACCACCACCGGCTTGCCGAGCCGGCGGGCGGCGCGAACGATGCGCTTCTGCGCCAGCGGCACCTCCTCGGGCGGCAGTTCCACGCCAAGATCGCCGCGCGCCACCATCACCGCGTCCGACAGCGCCAGGATGGCGTCGAGATTCTCCAGTGCCTGCGGCTTCTCCAGCTTGGTCATCACCCAGGCCCGCCCGGCCGCCAGCGCCCGCGCCTCGGCCACATCCTCCGACCGCTGGACGAACGAAAGGCCGATATAGTCGGCCCCCTGGTCGAGCGCGAACGCCATATCCTCCCGGTCCTTCGCGGTCAGCGCCGGGATCGGCAGCACCATGTCGGGCACGTTGACGCCCTTGCGGTCCGACAGCGGGCCGCCGACCACCACCGTCGTCTCCAGCCGGTCATCGCGGACCCGCTCGACGCGCAGGCGCAGCTTGCCGTCGTCGAGCAGCAGCGTGGTGCCGATGCCGGCCGCCGCGATGATCTCCGGATGCGGCAGATTGACGCGGCGCACGTCGCCGGGGGTGGGATTGAGGTCGAGGGTGAAGCCCTGCCCGCTCTGCAACTGCACCCGCCCGCCGCCGAACCGCCCGACGCGCAGCTTCGGCCCCTGCACGTCGGCAAGGATGCCGATGGGATGCGCGAACCGTTCCTCCAGCTCGCGGATGAGGGCGATGCGGGCGGCATGGTCCTCGTGCGTGCCGTGGCTGAAATTGAGCCGGAATACGTCGGCCCCGGCCTGGAACAGCCGCGCCAGCACCTCCGCCGAGGAACTCGCCGGGCCGATGGTGGCGACGATCTTGGTCCGGCGGCGCCGGCGCAGCTTCTGGCGAACGGTCATTGTCGGTCCTTGGCGGGCAGGGTCAGGCGACCAGCACGGCGCGGAAATCATTGACGTTGGTCAGCGTCGGCCCGGTCACGACGAGATCGCCGAGGGTGGCGAACAGCGTGTAACTGTCATGCCGGTCGAGCAGCGCCGCGGCATCGAGGCCGGCGGCACCGGCGCGCGCCATCGTGTCGGGGGTGACGATGGCGCCCGCCGCGTCCTCGCTGCCGTCGATCCCGTCGGTGTCGCCGGCGAGCGCCCAGATCCCCTGCATGCCGGCGAGCGCGCGGGCCAGGCCGAGCAGGCATTCGCTGTTGCGCCCGCCGCGACCGGCCGGGAAGCTGCCGATGGTGACCGTGGTCTCCCCCCCCGACAGCAGCAGCGCCGGCGGCGCGAGCGGCGTCGCATGCGCCCGCACGGCGCGCGCGATGCCGGCGAGCACGGTGCCGACCTCCCGGCTCTCGCCCTCCAGCGCATCGCCGAGGATGAGCGGCGTGAGGCCGAAGCCGCGTGCGGCCTCGGCGGCGGCGCGCAGAGCGAGCAGGGGGGTCGCGATCAGGCGGAATTCGGCGTGAGGAAGGCTGCCGGGCTTGGGCGTCTCGGCCGCCGGATCGCTGAGATGGGCGGCGACGTGCGGGGCGGGCGGGATCGCGTAGCGGGCCAGGATCGCCCGCGCCTCGGCCAGCGTCGAGGGGTCGGGCACCGTCGGCCCGCTGCCGATCACCGCCGGATCGTCGCCCGGCACGTCGCTGATGGCGAGCGTCAGCACCCGCGCCGGCGCCGCGGCGGCGGCGAGCCGCCCGCCCTTGATCGCCGAGAGGTGCTTGCGCACGCAGTTCATCTCCCCGATCGTCGCGCCGCAGGCCAGCAGCGCGCGGTTGACCGCCTGCTTGTCGGCGAGCGTGAGGCCTGCCGCGGGCAGCGGCATCAGGGCGGAGGCGCCGCCCGACATCAGCGCCAGCACCAGATCGTCCGGCCCCAGCCCCTGCACGGCGGCAAGAATGCGCCGCGCCGCCGCTTCCCCGGCGGCATCGGGGACGGGGTGGGAGGACTCAAGCACGGCGATGCGCCGCGTCGGCACGGCATGGCCGTAACGGGTGACGACGACGCCTGCGAGCGGCAGATCGGGCCAGGCTTCTTCCAGGGCGGCGGCCATCAGGGCGGCGGACTTCCCGGCGCCGACAACGACGCAGCGCCCGCGCGGCGGGGTCGGCAGGTGGAGCGGCAGCACGCGGCGCGGGTCGGCGGCGGCGATCGCGGCGTCGAAGGCGGCACGCAGGGCGCTTCGCGCGCGCGCATCGTCCCATTGCATCGCCTGCTCCCCCTGCCGTTGCGGGGCGGGAGTATGGCGAAGCACGGTCCGACGCGCCATGTCTGCCGGAGGAAAAGGAGGACCGATCATGCCGCAGCCCGAGATCGACGAAGCGACCCGCACGGCGCTGGAGGCGGCAGCCTTCCGCCGCCTGGTGCAGCACCTGCGGGAGCGAACCGACGTGCAGAACATCGACCTGATGAACCTGGCCGGCTTCTGCCGCAACTGTCTGAGCCGCTGGTATCGCGAGGCGGCGGCGGAGCGCGGCATGACGATCGCCGATCCCGACGCGCGCGAGATCATCTATGGCATGCCGTACCGGGACTGGCAGGCAAAATACCAGACGGAGGCGACCGCGACGCAGAAAGCGGCCTTCGCGTCGGCAAATCCCCACCATTAACGGCCGGCCGACCGGCTGCGGGTGGCCATGGCGCTGATGTATTGCAAAGCTGCCGGGCCGTGGGTGGCGGGTCTCTGCCCAGACAGAAAGCGGGCGGTCGCGATTGCGACCAGCCCGCTCACTCGTCAGCCTCGGCTGACGCTATTCCGGCATGCGCCGGCAAAACAGGCCCAAATAATGTAGGAAGCCCGGAACGGCACCTCCTTTCACGGATGAGCTGCTATTCCTGAGCGTGCCACGGTGGGGTCATTTTCCTAACCTCCATCTGCGTAGAGGACTTTGGGCATTCCCGATGCCGCGTTCAAGGGGAGGCCGGACGATCGCGCGCATTCCCGTCATTGCCGAACGCCGATCGACTGCGCAGCTTCCCGGTCCTGCTGATCGGCGGCGCGCCTGTGCTGCTTGCGGTCTCCGACGCCGCTACGGCGTGGCCGCCGTGCAGGTGAAGCCGCCGCCGGTGCCCGCGGCGCGTGTCACCGTCGCCGGATAGGCGCACCAGGGATGCTGCGCTTCGACGCCCTTCGCCGGGTCGTTGTCGCGATAGCGGGTCGCGACCAGCATCTCCGGCGGCACCCCGTCCTCCACCCAGTGCGCGAGGGCGGCCACCACGTCATGCGTCGCGTCGTGCGACGGGGCCGGCAGACCGAACACGCCACCGACGGCATTCGGTCCGGCGCCCATGCCGCAATGCGACATACCCGGTGCCATGAACAGCCGGTAGAACGACCGCAGCGCGGTCACGCCGCCCATGGTCTGGGCCACGCTCTGATAATAGTTGATCGAACTCAGCGGCGGGATCGCCGCGTCGTTCCAGCCGTGATACTGGATCAGCCGCCCGCCCGCGGCGCGGAATTTCGACAGGTCGGTGTCCATTGCGTCCACCGCGGCGCCCACCTGCCGGTCCGAGGTTGCCAGGTCGGCATCGAAATTCATGCTGCGGATGTTCCAGTCCCGGACCCCGAACACGAAATCGCCAAAAAAGCCCCGGGCGAAGGCGAGTTGCAACGACCCTTCGCCGGGCTTCGGGCCGGGGCCGGTGATCCACAGGCCCCAGCCGGTCGGCCCGGCCTCGCCGCCCGGCTCGAATCCTGGAAAGATCGGTGTTCCGGCCTGCGACTGCGGGCCGGCGTAGATGCGGCGCAGGGTCGCGATCTGCGGATCGGTCAGGCAGGACTCGCTCTCGGTCCCCTGGCAGCGCAGCACCGACGGGTCGAACCGGCACTGGCGCGGATCCTCCAGATACCCGTCGCTGCCGTGGCAGGCGGCGAGCACCGCCGCGGTGATCGCCGGCAGCTTCGCCGCCGGGATCGCGCTCGCCGGCGTCGCCATCAGCGCCTGCTCGTCCCATACCGCGGTGGCGACGAGCCGTACCCAGTTGTTGGCCGGGGCGCCGGCGACGATGCCATCGTAATCGGTGGGGAAGCGCTGTGCCTCCATCAGCGCCTCCCGCCCGCCATCGGAACAGCCGGCGAAATAGGCGTGGGCGGCGTCGTGGCCGTAATATTCGGCCAGAATGGCCTTCGCGGCGACCGCTGTCTCGTGGATGCCACGCCAGCCGAAATCCTTGATCTTCTCGGGATGGCCGAGCGCCCAGCGGGAGTCGATGGGCGAGCCGGTGTGGCCGGTATCGGTGCCGGAGACGGCGTAGCCTTCCGCCAGGGCCGCATTCATCGACGGATAGATCAGCGATCCGGCAAAGCCGCCATTGCCGACGCCCTCGTATTTGCCGTTCCAGGCGGCCCCGGTGGGCAGCCACAATTCGAAGCGGATGTCGGAATCGGCACTGGGCGTGATCGTGCCCTCCACCCGGCAGAACGGCGCGGTGACGGTGGTCGGCCGCGGCGGGTCGCGGCCGGCGATGCCGAACGGCGGTGTCACCATGCCGGCGGCGGTGACATGGGCGGGGCCGAACGCCGTGCCGGCCAGCTCATTGCACGCCGCCGCCCGTGCCTCGGCGCCGGTCACCAGCGCCAGGGCAAGGCCGGCAAATGTCGCGGCAACCGCGTGGGGCGCATAGGGCATCGCGTTTCCTCCCTCCTCTTCGGCTTCGGCCGGGCCGATGCCGCTTCGGCACAGTGTGCCCGGCACGGCGCCGCCACGCAATCGCGGCCTGCGGTCCGATTCGTGCCCCGGGGGGAACATGCCGCCCGTCTGTCCCGATGCCGCTGCGCCCGCCGGCGATCCCGGACTATCATCCGGCGATCGGCCAGTTCCGCCGTGACCGGGCGATACCCCAGCGCGCGCCCCGGCCGGCATCGACGCCCCCCACCCGAGAGGAGCATCCCATGCCCACCGTCACCATCGGCGACCATGCCATCGACAAGATCGTCGAGATCGCAGGGCCGTTCATGCATGCGCAGGATTTCTTCCCCGATCTGACCGCGGACATGCTGGAAACCTGCCGGCGCGAGCTGCCGGCGGGCCAGATCGCGGCCAACGGCTTCCTCAACATGAGCTATCACTGTTTCCTGCTCCGCACCCCAGGCCGGACGATCCTGATCGACACCTGCTGCGGCAACGACAAGGAGCGTGTGTCACGGCCGGAATTCCATCATCTCCGGAGCGGCTTCCTCGCCACCCTTGCCGCCGCCGGGGTGCAGCCGGAGCAGGTGGATCTGGTGATGTGCACGCATCTCCACTGGGATCATGTCGGCTGGAACACGCGGCTGATCGATGGAAGCTGGGTGCCGACCTTTGCCAATGCCAAATATGTCATCGGCCGCACCGAGTACGAATACTGGGATGCCGCCCACCGGCGCGGCGACACCAGCATCCACAGCGACAGTTTCGCGGACAGTGTGCTGCCGGTGAAGCGGGCGGAGCAGGTGGTGCTGGTGGAGGATGACCACGAACTGGACGCGGGCATCGTGCTGGAGCCCTGTTTCGGCCATTCGGCCGGCCATCTGGTGGTCAACATCGCATCGCGCGGCGCGCGCGCCGTGGTGACGGGCGATGTGCTGCATCACCAGATCCAGCTCCGTTTCCCGTCGATGTCCACGAGGGCCGATACCGACCGCGAGCGCGCCCGGCAGACGCGCACGGCCCTGATCGAGAAACATGCCGGCACGGGCACGCTGCTGCTGCCGGCACATTTCGTGCCGCCGTCGGTCGGGCGCATCGAGCGCGCCGGCGAAGGTTTTCGCTACGCCCCGCTCGCCGGCACCTGACCGGCGACGGCGGCAGTGGCGCTGGGGGCGGCGTAGCAAGGGCGGAGGCGGAAGATGCGGACAGTGGCGTTTACCGACGGGCGGGCGGTGCCGGTGCTCGGCCAGGGAACCTGGCATATGGGGGAGACGCGCGGCGCGCGCAGGGTGGAGGCCGATGCCCTGCGGCTCGGCCTCGATCTTGGCATGACGCTGATCGACACCGCCGAGATGTACGGGGATGGCGGCGCCGAGGAGGTGGTGGCGGAGGCGCTGGCCGGCCGCCGTGATGCCGCCTTTGTGGTCAGCAAGGTGCTGCCCCACAACGCCGGCCGCCGCGCCCTCAGAACGGCGCTGGCGCGCAGTCTGCGGCGGCTGCGCATCGACTGGATCGATCTCTACCTGCTGCACTGGCGCGGCTCGGTCCCGCTCGCCGAGACGGTGGCGGCGCTGGAGGCGGAGCGGGAGGCGGGGCACATCCGCGCCTGGGGTGTCTCCAACCTCGACACCGAGGACATGACGGAACTGGCGGCGCTGCCGGCGGGCGCGCACTGCGCGACCGATCAGGTGCTCTACAACCCGCAGGCGCGCGGCATCGAGTTCGATCTGCTGCCCTGGTGTGCCGCGCGCGCCATGCCGGTGATGGCCTATTCCCCGGTCGGCCAGGCCGGGCGGCTGCTGCGCGCGCCGGCGCTGCTGGAGGTGGCGCGGCGGCATCAGGCGACGCCGGCGCAGGTGGCGCTCGCCTGGGCAATCCGCCATCCCCACGTGATCGCCATCCCCAAGGCGGCCGACCCGGCGCATGTGCGCGCCAACGCGGCGGCAGCGGCGCTGGCGCTGACGGCGGAGGATTGCGCCGCCATCGACCGCGCCTTCCCGCCGCCGGCAGGCAAGGTGCGGCTTGCCATGCTGTAGCGGCGGCTACAGCAGATGCACCCCGAGCCGCAGCCCGCGCGTCACCGCCTCGGCGCGGCTGCGCACGCCGAGCTTGGCGAAGATCGCCTCCAGATGGTATTTCACGGTATGTGAGGAGATGGTCAGGCGGCGGGCGATCGCCTTGTTGCTCAGCCCTTCCCCGACCAGGGCGAGCACTTCCACCTCCCGCGGCGTCAGCGCCCCGCGCACCGGGGCCTCGCGCGGCGCGAATCCGTGAGCGTCGCGCGGCGCAGCGCACCGCACGGTGAGCCCGGCGGCCAGCGCCGTCACCGCGGCGGTGATCTGGCGGGCGCCGGCTTTGCTCGGCAGCACGCCGGGCAGCGCCGTGTCGGCGGCGAGCGCGGCACTGTCGGACAGCACCAGCAGCGCGCCGTCGAAGGCCGCGGCATCCGGTGGCACGCCTTCGCCGGCGTGCAGTTCCAGCAGCAGCACGTCGGCCTCCGCCTCGTCCACCGTCGCCAGCGCCGCGCCGAGCGCCCTGGCCCGCGCCATGTCCCGCAGCCGCAGCGCCACCGTGGGCGGCTTCTCCTCCGCCGGCGCGTCGGGCGCGGCCGTCATGCAGGCCGCGCCGCGATGGTGACGCTGGCCTCCGCCGGCATGCCGCCGCGCAGCAGACGGAGCGTCACCACTTCGCCGATCCGCTCCGGTTCCAGTACCGCGGCGACGCTGCGCGGCGTGGCGACGGCGGTTTCGCCGATCGCGAGCAGGATATCGCCGGGCAGCAGCATGCCTTCGGTGGGCGCGCCGGCGGTGATGCTGACCACCATCAGCCCGTGTCCGGCACCCGCGCGCGCCGCCAGATCGTGCGGCAGCGTCACCGGATGCAGGCCGACACCGAGCCAGCCGCGGCGGATCCGCCCTTCCCGCAGCAGATGCGGCAGTACCCGGGCGATGGTCGCGGCCGGGATCACCAGGACACGGTGGCGCGGGCCGAAGGTGGACATGCCGAGCAGCCGTCCGGCGGCGTCGATCACCGGCCCACCCTCCGCCGCGTCCTCCAGCCTGAGGCCGAGGCGGATCAGGCAGTCGATACGTCCGCCGTGCTGGCTCTCCCACGCCGGTCCCAGCGTCTCGATCCCGCCCATGCCGACGCTAATTCCCCCCGCCCCGTCGCTGCCGAGCGCCAGCACCAGCGCGCCGACGCCGGCCGCATCGGCGGTCGTGGCCGGCGGCTGCGCGGGCTGGCCCAGCCGCAGGACGGCGAGGTTGCTGCTGGGATCGCGCCCGGCGAGCAGCGCCGCGACCCGCCCGCCGCCCGGCAGGACGGCGGTGTAGCCCTCCGCCTCCGGCAGGCTCTGCGCCGAGGTGACCAGCACCTCGCCGCCCCAGATCAGGGCGCTGATATGGTGCCGCCCTCCCCATTCCAGCCCGGCCACCAGCGGCGCGCCCCCCGCGGCGGTGGTGGCGATGGCGTCGGAGAGGGCGGCGAAGGGGCTGATACGGATCATGCTGCAAAACCTTGTCACGGGCGCGGTGTCCCCGCAATGTTGGCCCGCCGGCGCCCGCCCGGCACCGGGCGGATGACCGGCCCTGCCGTCCGTCCGGCGATCCGGGTTGCGCGGGGGGACACGCCCCGACACAGTGCCCGGCGTGAGATCGCTGCGTGCCCGGCTGTTCGTGGTCTGGCTGCTCTCGCTTGCCGCCGCCTGCGCGGTCGGCTGGCTGCTGGTGCAACTCTATCGCCAGGGCACCACGGCGCAGGTGGCGCGGGCCGTCGCCGCGGTCACCCAGGGCTGCGAGCGCATCGCCGATCGCTACGCCTTCTATGCCGCCGGCTGGGCCGGCCCGGCGAAGGGCGAACTGGATGGCCGGCTGCGGCGCGATCTGGTGACTGTCGTGCAGGTGGCGCTGGCCGGGCGCAGCGGCGTCGAGGGGGGTGTCTGGCAGGCATCGGCGGGGGCGCGTGCCTATG
>JAJZNE010000060.1 GCA_021847995.1 Pseudomonadota bacterium
CCTACGACCGCGGCGACCGCTGCGACATGGAAGCCGGGATGGCCAAACTGTTCGCCACCGAGGCGGCGGTGAACGTCTCCCTCGAATCCATGCGCATCCACGGCGGCTACGGCTATTCGAAGGAATTCACGGTGGAGCGGCTCTATCGCGACGCGCCGCTGCTGGTGATCGGCGAAGGCACCAACGAGATGCAGCGCCTCATCATCGCCCGCCAACTGATCGCGCGCCATCCGGTCTGACGCCGATGGCGCTGCTGTCCGGCCTGCGGGTGATCGCGATCGAGCAGTACGGCGCCGGGCCATACGGCTCCATGCAGCTTGCCGATCTCGGCGCCGAGATCATCAAGATCGAGAACCCGGCCGAGGGCGGCGACATGGCGCGCCGCGTCGGCCCCTATTTCCGCGGCCCCGACGACAGCCATTTCTTCCACAGCTTCAACCGCAACAAGCGCAGTGTCACGCTCGACCTCAAGCAGCCCGGCGCGCAGGCGGTGCTGCACGCGCTTGCCGCGCGGGCCGATGCGGTGATGGACAATCTGCGCGGCGACCTGCCGGCGCGGCTCGGCCTGACCTATGCGGCGCTGGCGCCGGCCAATCCGCGCATCGTCTGCACCCATCTCTCCGCCTATGGCCGCGACGGCGCGCGCGCCGCCTGGCCCGGCTACGACTATCTGATGCAGGCCGAGGCCGGCTATCTCTCCCTGACCGGGGAGCCGGACGGCCCGCCTTCGCGCTGCGGCCTGTCGCTGGTCGATCTGATGACCGGCCTGTTCGCCGCCTTCGCGCTGCTCGGCGGCGTACTCGCGGCACGCGCGGACGGGCGGGGGCGCGACCTCGATGTCAGCCTGTTCGATGCCGCGCTACAGAATCTCGGCTATCTCGCCACCTGGTATCTGAATGCCGGCCACGTCCAGGCGCGCGAGAAGGCGTCCGGCCATCCGTCGCTGGTGCCGAGCCAGCTTTATCGCACCGAAGACGGCTTCATCTTCATCATGTGCAACAAGGAGAAGTTCTGGCCGGTCCTGTGCGCCAAGCTCGGCCGGCCGGACTGGGCGGAGGATGCACGCATGCGCAGCTTCCGCGACCGGCTGGCGAACCGCGCGCTGGTCAACGAATGTCTGGACAGCGTGCTCGGCACCCGCAGCACGGCGCACTGGCTCGATGTCTTTGCCGGCAGCGTGCCGGCCGCACCGGTCAACGATCTGCGCGCCGCACTGGACAATCCCTTCGTCGCCGCGCGCGGCCTGGTCCGCGACTACATCGACGGCGACGGCGCTGCCCTGCGCATGGTGGCAACGCCGGTGCGCACCGGCGAGGAGGAGGGGCTGCCGCGCCGCGCCGCGCCGCCGCTCGGCGCCGACACCGACGCGGTGCTGCGGGAGGCGGGGTTGTCCACCGCCGAAATCGGCGACCTGCGCCGGCGCGCCGTGATCTGACCGGGAAATGAGGGAGGTCCGCGATGCCGCATGAGAGCCCGTCGATCACCGTCCGGCCGCTTGCCGGCGCCGTCGGGGCGGAGGTTGCGGGCGTCGATCTCGCCGGCGACCCCGACGATGCGACGGTCGCGGCCTTGCGGCGCATCTGGCTCGATCACGGTGTCATCTTCTTCCGCGACCAGGATCTGCCGCCCGCCCGCCTGCTCGCCTTCGCGCGCCGCTTCGGCGAGGTGATCGAATACCCGTTCCTGCGCGGCCTCGACGGGTTTCCGGAAATCATCCCGGTGGTCAAGCTGCCGCACGAGCGGACGAATTTCGGCGGCGTCTGGCACTCCGACACCGCCTATCTCGACATCCCGCCGATGGCGACGATGCTGGTCGCGCGGGAGGTGCCGCCGCACGGCGGCGATACCCTGTTCGCCTGCCAGACGGCCGCCTATGAGGCGCTGTCGGACGGCATGAAGCGCCTGCTCGCCGGTCTTCAGGCAGTGAACAGCTCTGCGCGCGCCGATGTCAGCCGCACGCGGGAGGACCGGATGCGCGACAGCGGGCGCAGCGACGCGCCAAAGGAATACACCGCGACCCATCCCGTGGTGCGCACGCACCCCGAGACGGGGCGGCGCTCGCTCTACATCAACCGCGCCCACACCGCCGCCTTCGCGGAGATGACGGAGGCCGAGAGTGCGCCGCTGCTCGACTATCTCTTCGACCACCAGGTGCGGCCGGAATTCACCTGCCGCTTCCGCTGGCAGCCTGGTTCGCTGGCCTTCTGGGACAATCGCCGCGTGCTGCACAATCCGGTCAACGACTATCACGGCTTCCGCCGGGTGATGCACCGGGTCACCCTCGCCGGCACCCGGCCGCGCTAGGCGGCAGCCCCGGCCGTCGCGCCATTTTCCCGCGCGGCGCCGCCGTCAGCCGCACACCCCGACGAAGGCGAGCAGATCGGCCTCGGCCGGCGGCTTCTCCGCCACCACGGTGACACCGAGGGCCGCCGCCCGCGCCTTGAGCGCGGGTGTGGAGGAGCCGGTGACCAGCATGATGCGCGCATCCGGCCGCGACCCGCTGCGCCGGTCGGCGCGCAGCCGCTCGATCAGGTCGAGTCCGGTCATCCGCGGCATGTGGAAGTCGAGCACGATGCAATCCGGCCACGCCCTGTCATAGGCGAGAAAAGCGGCGGCGGAGGCGAAGGTGGCCACTTCGCAGCCGACCACTTCCAGCAGGAAGCGCAGCGAATGCAGCACGGCCGCATCGTCGTCGATGACCGCGACGCGCCGCGACCGGCAAGTCTGCGGGTCGCCCTGCACCAAGCCCGCCTCCCTTCACCGCCGGCCTTCGCGCCGGTCGCGCGAGCAAAGCAGCCGGCGGGGCCGGCAACCTTGATCCGTATCAATCGCGCGCGGGATCGGTGGCGGGCGCCACCGGCAGCGTCAGGCAGAACACGGTGCCGCCGCCCGGATTCGCCTCCGCCCAGATGCGTCCGCCATGCGCCTCGACGATGGTGCGGCAGATCGACAGCCCGATGCCCATCCCGTCGGACTTGGTGGTGACGAAGGGCTGGAACAGTTGCACCGCGACCTGGGGCGCGAGGCCGGGGCCGGTGTCGGCGATGCAGATCGTGACCTGTCCGTCCGCGGCCGTCGCGCTGATGGTCAGGTCGCGCCGGTCGGTTCCGGTCATCGCCTCGACGGCATTGCGCATCAGGTTGAGCAGCGCCTGCTCCACCGGCACCCGTTCCACCAGCACGGGCGGCAGGTCGGAGGGCACGTTCAGCGTGACATGCAGGTTGCGCTCGCGTGCGCCGACCAGCGCCAGCGCGCTCGCCTCCTCGATCAGCATGCTCACCCGCTCCGGCCGGCGATCCATCTCGCCGCGCGCGACGAAGCCGCGCAGCCGGCGGATGATCTCCCCCGCGCGCAGCGTCTGCTGCGCGGCGAGGCCGATCGCCTCACGCACCCGTGCCATGTCGGCCTGCTCGCGCTCCAGCAGCCGCTGCACGCCGCGCAGATAGTTGGCAACCGCGGCCAGCGGCTGGTTCAGCTCATGCGCCAGCGCCGCCGCCATCTGCCCGGTGGCGCGCAGGCGCGCGGCGAGCAGCAGCTCCTGCTGCAATTCCTGCAACCGCGCACGGGTCGTCTGTGCTTCCGTCAGGTCGCGCAGGAAGCCGATGAAGAAATGGCGTGTCCTGGTGCGCACCTCGCCGACATGCAACTCCAGCGGAAAGGTGCTGCCGTCCTTGCGCCGGCCGACGACGACGCGGCCGATGCCGATGATCCGCCGCTCTCCGGTGGCGAGGTAGCGGTGCATATAGCGGTCATGCTCCGAGCGGTAGGGTTCGGGCATCAGCACCATGATGTTGCGGCCCAGCACCTCGGCCGCGGTGAAGCCGAATTGCCGCTCGGCGGACGGGCTGAATTCCTCGATCGATCCCTCGGCGTCGATCACCACCACCGCATCGGGGGCGGCGGCGAGCACCGCCCGCAGATGCGCCTCGCGCTCCGCGTCCAGCGTCATGCCGGCGCCCAGTACGTAAATCTCCGTACGCGATTGCCCGGATTCCGCGGTGCAGCAAGGGGGCGTAGAGCGGTGCGCAACACGGCGGTCCGTGTCGCAGGAGAGCGGAATGCATTTCTCATCGCAGGCTACCCAGGATCGGCCGGAACGGACGGCGCTTGGCGGGCTGGACGCGATCGCCGGCACGGTTTCGTTTCCCAGGAACGCCGAAATCCATTCCCAGGGCGGCACCGCGCGTCATTGCTACCGGATTCTGAGCGGCTGCGTGCGGACGGTCAAGCTGATGGAGGACGGGCGCCGGCAGGTCAACGAATTCCTCTTCCCCGGCGACTGGTTCGGTTTCGAGGCCGAAGGCGAATTCGAGTTTGCCGCCGAGGCGGTCGGCCCGGTGGTCCTGCACCGCTATCCCCGCCCGGCCTTCGACGCGCTGGCGGCGCGCGAGCCGGCGGCGGCAAGCTGGCTGCTCGGCCTCGCCGCTGCCCAGCTGCGTCATGCCCGCGACCGCATGGTGACGCTCGGCCGCCGCACCGCGACCGAACGCATTGCCGGCTTTCTGAGCGAGATGGCGGCACGCCAGCCGCGCGAATCGGGCAGTGCCGTTGCCCTGCCGATGAGCCGCGGCGACATTGCCGACCATCTCGGCCTGACCATCGAGACGGTCTGCCGCACGCTCGCCCAGATGCGCCGCGACGGCGCGATCGGGCTGAGCCGGACCAGCTTCACCATCCGCAACCGCGCCGCCCTCCAGGCACTGGCGAGCGCCACCCGGCACTGACAGGCACGCCGCCTCCGCCCTCCCACGCCGCCCCTGCAACGAGACCCGTCATTGCAGGGAGCGAAGCGCTGAAGCCATCCAGTGCGCCCCACGGTCGGAAACGCCCGCCAAGAATCCCGCTTGCCCAGATCGGCAGTTATCATTTATAACGCATGCCGTGAACGCAGCCCCACCCCGCCCCCCGGCCGAACGCTTCGCCACCCTCACGGAAGGCGTCGCCAAAGCCCTCGCCGCCGAGGGGCTGCGGCTCGGGCTGGTGGCGCCCTGGCTCGCCCTGGTGTGGTGCAAACTCCGCAGCACCGGCGCCCGCATCCTGCGGATCGCCGCCGCCCTTGAGGCCGGCACGCTCCGCCTCAGCCCGCCCCGCGAACTCCCGCCGCTGCCGCCCCGGACGGAGGATACGGCACCCCGGCCGGACCACGCCAAAGCCAGGCGAAAAGAAATCCCGACAGGCTTCGGCTGGCTGCTGCGGCGGGTCACCGCGCTCAGCTTCGGCCGCTCGCAGCTCGAATATCTCCTCGCCGAACCGGACATGGCGGCGCTGATCCAGGCGGCTCCACCCATCGCCCACCATCTCCGCCCGATCTGCCGGATGCTCGGGGTCAAACCCCCGCCCGGTCTCTTTCCCGCCCGCCGCCCGCCGCGCCGGACCAGGCCGCCCGCGCCGCCGAAGCCGGTGGCGGTGGCGGCGGAAAAGAAGCCGGCGGCGGTGACCAGAAAGCCGGACGGCCCGTTTCCCGCCTTCGTGCCACGCAAAAGAAAGCGCCGGCGGCGCCCGTTCACTCTGTTCCCCCTGCCCGCGGCGACCGGCCCGCCCTGGCGCGGCTGAGGCGGCAGGGGGCGATATCCTTGCAGTGCCTGGCGCGCGACGCGGCAGGAAGGGGCCGCACGGCCGCGCCGTGCGCCGGTCCGGCATCGTGACCACGCCTGCCGGATCGGCCTATGATGCGCGCCGCATCGCCGCAGGGATGCGCTGTCGCAAGGGATGATGCCATGTCGCCGGAAACCGTCGAGATCGCCTTCGGCCGCAGCCAGCTCCCCGTCCGTCTGCCGCCGGGCGCGCAGCCCGTGCTGATCCGCAAGCGGCCGTTGCCGAAACTTCCCGATCCCCACGCCGCCGTGCGCGCGGCCCTGGACGCGGGCGATCTCCGCGGGCGGGCGCGGGGCGCGCAGAGTGCCTGCATCCTGATCTGCGACATCACCCGCCCGGTGCCCAACCATCTGTTCCTCCGCCCGATGATCGAGGATATCTGCGAAGCCGGCGTCCCGCGCGAGGCGATCACCGTCCTGGTCGCGACCGGCCTCCATCGGCCCAACGAGGGCGCCGAACTCGCCGAGCTGGTTGGCGATGACTGGGTGATGCGCCATGTCCGGGTCGAAAACCACTTCGCCCGCAACGACGACGACCATATCGACCTCGGCGTCACGCGCGGGCGCGGGGTGCCGGTGCGGCTCGACCGGCGCTTCGTGAACGCCGATCTGCGCATCGCGACCGGCCTCGTGGAGCCGCATTTCATGGCCGGCTGGTCCGGCGGGCGCAAGGTGGTGGCACCCGGCATCGCCCATCACACCACCATCCGCACCTTTCATTCCGCGCGCTTCATGGAGGACCCGCTTGCCGTGCAGTGCAACCTCGTCGGCAATCCGCTGCACGAGGAGCAACTGGAGATCGTCGGCATGCTCGGCGGCGTGCTCGCGCTGAACACCGTGATCGACGAGGATCGCGATCTCGCCTTCGTCAATTTCGGGGAGATCGTGGCGACCCATCTCACGGCGGTGGAGTTCGTCGCCGCGGCGACCGCCGTGCCGGTCGGCCGGCAATTCGCGACCGTGCTGACCTCGGCGGCCGGCTATCCGCTCGACAAAACCTATTATCAGACCGTCAAGGGGATGGTGACGCCGCTCGACATCCTTGCACCGGGCGGCACCCTGATCATCGCCTCCGCCTGTTCCGAGGGGTTCGGCTCATCCGAATTCCGCGAGGCGCAGACGCGGCTCGTGGAACTGGGGCCGGAGCGGTTTCTTGCGACGCTGACGGCAAAGTCGCTCGCCGAGGTGGATGAGTGGCAGACCGAGATGCAACTGAAGCCGATGCGCGCGGGGCGCGTGCAACTCTATACGACGGGCTTGGATGCGGAGGGACGACGGATCACCGGCGTCGAGATGATCGCCTCGGTGGACGACGCGGTGGCCGCAAGCCTTGCGCGCCACAACGATCCGTCGCTGGCGGTGATCCCGGAAGGGCCGTACGTGGTGCCGCTGCGCGGCTGAAGGGAAGGGGCGAGGCATGATCACCGGCCTGACCATAAGAAACTTCCGCGGCTTCCGCGATATGACGCTGGACGGGCTGGCGCGCGTGAACTTGCTGGTCGGTGACAACGGCAGCGGCAAGACGGCACTGCTGGAGGCAATCGATCTCGCCGCTTCCAATACGATTCTGTCGAGCCTTACCCATCGCAAAGCACGCGGACTGCCGACGCGGACAGCGACAGTTGAAATGGCGATGCATGGCGATTTTGCCGGCGATACCGGAGACACGACGATTGCACTTCGGCTCGCCGGCCACCCCGACCGACGGTTTCGGATTTTCATGGACAAACGACAACCGGTGCCGCTTGCAGCGCTGGATGTGGCGGACGGCCGGACGGTAGCCGATGCGGCCCGCGGGCAAGTCGTGTTCGAGTGGAAGATCGGCGACGCAATGCAGGGCACATCGCGGTTCGCTGTTGCCGGAAGCGCCCTGGGCGCAGCGCCCGCCGACATTCCGCCGTTGCCGACGAGCTACCTGCCGCCGACCGAGGTGCAGTGGCCCCACGCGGCATCTATATTCTCGGAATACGTCAAAGCCGGAAACGAGTCTGCCATCGTGCAGGCATTGGCAATCCAGTTCCCTGATCTGTCGGAGTTGTCCCTCCAGCTTGACGGCAGCTATCCGATGTTGCACGCGCGCGTCGCCAGACGTGGTC
>JAJZNE010000008.1 GCA_021847995.1 Pseudomonadota bacterium
CCCGTGGCGGAGACGGCGGAAAAGAAACCGGCGGAGCCGGCCGGAAGGCCGGACGGCCCGTTTCCCGCCTTCGTGCCACGCAAAAGAAAGCGCAGGCGGCGGCCGTTCACGCTGTTCCCCCTGCCCGCCGGAACCGGCCCGCCCTGGCCGCGATGACGGCGGGCGGCGGGCGGCGGGGCGCTACGTCCAGCCGCCGTCGATCGTCCAGGTCTGTCCCGTCGCCATGCGGCTGTCATCGGCCGCCAGCCACAGCACCAGCCGCGCCACGTCGGGCGGATGGAGCCGGTCCGGAATGCACTGGCCGGCACGGCGCATCGCCTCGCCTTCCTCATCGACCCAGAGCGCGAGCTGCCGCTCGGTCATGATCCAGCCGGGCAGCACGCAATTGACGCGGATACGGTGGCGGCCGAGGTCGCGGGCGAAGCTGCGCGTCAGCGCCTCCACCGCCGCCTTGCTGGCGGTGTAGGCGGGCATGCCGCCCATGCCGAGATGCCACGCGATCGAGCCGAAATTGATGATCGAACCGGCACCCGCCGCGATCATCGCCGGGGCGGCGGCCTGGATGGCGAAGAACTGGTGGCGCAGGTTGACCGCCAGCAGCCGCTCCCAGTCCTCCGCCGTCACGCTCTGCCAGTCGTGGCGGTCGTCACGGGCGGCGTTGTTGACCAGGACGTGAAACGGCCCGCCTTCCTGCACCGTCGCCCGCAGGGAAGCGAGATCGGTCAGGTCGGTGTGGCGGTACTGCGGGCGCCGGTGGCCGGCGGCGGCGATCTCCGTCGCCAGCGTCGCGGCCGCCGCGTCGGCGATGTCGAGGAAGGTGACGCGGGCGTCCTGCGCACAGAAATGCGCGACGATCGCCGCGCCGATGCCGCTCGCGCCGCCGGTCACCAGCACGTCGCGGTCGCGCAGGCTGGGATAGTTCGCGTCGTTCGCCTGCATCCTGCAATCCCTCCTGTTTCCCTCCCGTGCCCCGGCAACAGCATGTCCGGTGCGTCCTGTCCAGCCCGGCTTGCGGCCCCGGCCGCGCCGGCCTACCGGGATCGGCGGCGGAGGGGACGGCGATGAGCCTGATGCGGGCGGAGACCGGCGAAGCGGCCGACGCGGTGCGGCGCTGTCTCGGGCAGCGGGCCGCCTTCGCCGCCCTCGCGGCGCGGCTCCAGGCCCTCGACCCGGCGCTGGTGGTGGTCTCCGCCCGCGGCAGTTCCGGACATGCCGGCACCTTCCTGCGCTATGTACTGGCGCGCGACGCCGGCGTGGTGGCCGCCGCCGCCATGCCCTCGATCGCCTCGCTCTACCGCCGCCGCCAGCGCCTCTCCGGCGCGCTGTTCGTCGCCATTTCACAATCCGGGCGCAGCCCCGACCTCGTGCTGTCCGCCGAACAGGCCCGCGCGGCGGGGGCGTTGACGCTGGCGCTGGTCAACGATCCGGCAAGCCCGCTCGCCGCCGCCTGCGAAACGGTATTGCCGCTCGCGGCAGGGGAGGAGCGCAGCGTGGCGGCGACCAAGACGGTGCTGGCAAGCCTCGCCGCCGGCCTCGCGCTGGTCGCCGCATGGCGCGGCGATGCGGCGCTGGGGGCGGCGCTCGATCGGCTGCCGGCCCGGTTGCAGGCGGCAATGTCGCTCGACTGGTCGGCGCTCGGCGCGATGCTGGCGCGAACCGACCGGATGTTCACCATCGGCCGCGGCCCCGGCCTTGCGATCGCCGCCGAGGCGGCGCTGAAACTGGCCGAGGTCGCGGGCATCGCCGGTCTCGCCTACAGCGCCGCCGAACTGCCACACGGGCCGCGGACGCTGGCGGGGCCGGATTTCCCGGTGCTCGGCCTCGTGCAGGACGACGAAGGCCATGCCGGCACCGCGGCGCTGCTCGCCGATCTCGCCGCGCGCGGGGTGACGGTGCTGGCGGCCGGCGCGCAGGGGCCGGGGATCGTGACGCTGCCGGGCCTGCCGGCGGATCACCCCGACACCGATCTGCTGTGCCAGCTGGCCAGCTTCTACCGCGCCGTGGAGGCGGCGGCGCGGGCCCGCGGGCGCGATCCGGACCATCCGCCGGGGCTGCACAAGGTGACGCGGACGGTGTAGAGTGTCGGTTATGGGTGCGGCTCCAAAGCTCCGGCAGCGTCCGATGACGGTCGCCGAGTTCCTGGACTGGGACAGCGGCGACATGTCCGGCCGGCTGTGGCAGTTGCGCGACGGCATGCCGGAAGCCATGGCACCCTGCACGGAGCCGCATGGCGCGATTCAGGGTGAACTTGCAGTGACCATCGGCCTGCATCTGCGTCAGGCGGGCAGCGCGTGCCGGATGATCGTGACGCCCGGCATCGTTCCCCGGTTGCGCGCCAGCGATAACGTTCGCATCCCCGACATCGCCGTGACCTGCACCCCGCCGGCGGACCGGCATCTGACGGACGCGCCCGTGCTGCTGATCGAAATCCTGTCGCGGTCAAATGCGCGGCAGACCTGGGCGAATGTCTGGTCCTATGCGACCATTCCGAGTGCCAGCGAAATTCTCGTGGTCTGGAGCACGCGCCGCCGTGCCGATCTGCTGCGCCGGCAGGCGGACGGCACGTGGCCCGAACAGCCGCAGCGCCTCGGTCCCGATGACACGCTCGAGCTTGCCAGCATCGGCCTCGCGGTTCCGCTCGCCGCGCTCTACGTCACCTCCGGCATCGGCTGAGATCGGATCAGGCCGGAGGCTTCGGCGCGGGCGCGTGACGCCGCCATGCTCTCCGCCACCGCCAGTGCCGCCGCCAGCGCCCGCGTGCCGGCGGCGGCATCGACCACCACCGGCGCACCGTCCAGGATCGCGGCGACGAAGGCATCGTGCTCAGCCGCCAGCGCATCGTGTTCCTTCCAGGTGATCTCCTCCACCCGTCCGCCGCCGGTGCCCGGGATCGGCAGGCCGCGCTCGCGCCCGATCATCATCAGCCGGCGCGCCGCGAAATCGACCGACATGTAGCCTTCCTGGCTGAACAGCCGCATCTTGCGCTCGGTCTTGAGGGAGATGCGGCTCGCCGTGATGGTGGCGACGCAGCCGCTGGCGAAGCGCACGCGGGCATTGGCGATGTCCTCGTGCGCGCTCGCCACCGGCGCGCCGACGGCATCGACGCTCTCGATCGGGCTGTCCACCAGCGCCAGCACCAGATCGAGATCGTGGATCATCAGATCGAGGATCACCGACACGTCGGTTCCGCGCGGCTTGAACGGCGCGATGCGCACGCATTCCAGATAGAGCGGGCGGCGCATGCGTGCGCTGATCGCCTGGTGCTCGGCCGAGAAGCGCAGCAGATGGCCGACCTGGAGCACCCGCCCGCAGGCCGCCGCCAGCGCGCCGAGCGCCGCCGCCTGATCGAGCGTGGCCGCGATCGGCTTTTCCACCAGCACATGCCGCCCGGCCCGCAGCGCGGCCTCGGCCAGCGCGAAATGCGCCTCCGCCGGTGCCGCAATGACGACGGCGTCGCTCGCCGCCAGCAATTCCGGCCAGCCGAGCGCCGGCGCGCCCACCTCCCGCGACACCGCGGCGGCCCGCGCCGGGTCGGGGTCGTGGATGCCGGCCAGCACCGCCCGCCGGCCCGCCGCCACCTTGAGCGCATGGAAACGGCCGAAATGTCCCGCCCCGGCCACCCCGATCCGCACCGCCCCGCCTGCCATGCCTGCCCTCCGCCCGGCCAACAGGTATCAGGCGGCGCGGCCGGGGGCGAGCCGGGTTGCGTCGGGCAGGGCTTGTCGCCATGCTCCGCCGCCTTCCGTCGGGAGCAGGAGACGCCGCGCCCTCATGCTGTATTTCTCGCGCTTCAAGACCGCGCTGATCCTCGGCGCCTGCGTCCTCGGCGTGCTGCTGTCGCTGCCGAACCTGATCGGCCCGGTCGCCGGCGGCCTGCCCTGGCGCACCATCCGCCTCGGCCTCGATTTGCGCGGCGGCAGCTATCTGCTGATGGAAGTCGATATGGGCGCGGTCATCAAGGAGCGGCTGGAGGGCCTCGCCGACGGCGCCCGCCGCGCGCTGGAGCGCGCCGCGATCCGCCCCTACACGCTCGCGATCCAGGCCGCCGACCACCGGCTCCTGGTCAAGCCCGGCAATCCTGCGCAACAGGAACCGGCCCTCGCCGCCCTGCGCACCCTGCAGACGACCGAGGGCCAGGGTCTCGGCGCCCGCCCCGATCTCGACATCACCGCCACCCCGGACGGCATCGCGGTCGGCCTGTCGGCGGCGGCGCTGATCGAGCGCGCCAACCAGGCGGTGCAGCAATCGATCGAAATCGTCCGTCGCCGGATCGACGAGACGGGCGTCGTCGATCCGATCATCACCCGCCAGGGCCAGGACCGCATCGTGGTGCAGCTGCCCGGCATCGAGGATCCCGACCGCATCAAGCAGCTGCTCGGCAAGACGGCGCGGATGACGTTCCAGCTGGTCGATGCCAACGCCGATCCGAGCGCGCCGGTGCCGCCGCCGGGCGTCGAGTTCCTGCCGCTCGCCGACAAGCCCGGCCAGAAGATCGCGGTCCGCAAGCGGGTGGAGGTGGACGGCGCCAACCTGACCGACGCGCGCGCCGGCCAGAACCCGCAGACCGGCGAATGGGTGGTGAACTTCACCTTCGACAGTCTCGGCACCCGCCGCTTCGCCGACGTGACGCGCGCCAACACCGGCCATCCTTTTGCCATCGTCCTCGACAACAAGGTGATCAGCGCGCCGGTGATCCGTGAGCCGATCACCGGCGGGCGCGGCCAGATCTCGGGCAGCTTCACGGCGGCGAGCGCCACCGACCTCGCCGTCCTGCTGCGGGCCGGTGCGCTGCCGGCGCCGCTGACCGTGGTGGAGGAACGCAGTGTCGGGCCGGAACTCGGCGCCGATGCGATCCGCGCCGGCGCCATCTCGCTCGGCGTCGGCTTCGTTTTCGTCATCGTCTTCATGGGCGCGTTCTACGGCCTGTTCGGCTGGATCGCGAACCTCGCGCTGGTGTTCAACCTGTTCCTGATGCTCGCCATCCTGAGCCTGCTGCAGGCGACGCTGACGCTGCCCGGCATGGCCGGCATCCTGCTCACGCTCGGCATGGCGGTCGATGCCAACATCCTGATCAACGAGCGCATCCGTGAGGAGGTGAAGAACGGCCGCACGCCGCTCAATGCGATGGAGACCGGATTCCGCCGCGCCTATGCCACCATCGTTGACAGCAACATGACGGCGTTCCTCGCCCACGTCATGCTGTTCATCTTCGGCAGCGGTCCGGTGCGCGGCTTTGCGGTGACGATCACCGTCGGCATCGTCACCACGCTGTTCACCGCGACCATGGTGGCGCGGCTGCTGATGGTGCGCTGGTACGCGGCGACGCGGCCGGCGGCACTGCCGGTCTGAGAGGTTCCCGCCGATGTTCATGCGACCGCGGCTCCGCTTCGTGCCGGACGGCACGCGCATCCGCTTCATGCGCGGGCGCTTCCTCGGCATCGCCGTCTCGGCGGTGCTGTCAACGCTGTCGGTCATCCTGTTCTTCTATCCCGGCCTCAATCTCGGCATCGATTTCGCCGGCGGCATCGTCATGGAAGTGCGCACCCAGGGCCCCGCCGATCTCGCGCGCGTGCGTGAAGGACTGGCGCAGCAGGGGTTGCGCGCCGCCGGCGTGCAGCGCTTCGGCGCCGCCGACGACGTCCTGATCCGGCTGGAGGCGCAGCCCACCGCCCAGGCAACGCAGGCGGTGGTCAACCGCGTCCGCGCCGGGCTGGACCAGGTGCAGCCGGGCAGCCGGGTGCTGCGCACGGATGCGGTCGGCCCTTCCGTCTCGGCCGAGCTCTACCGCAACGGCATGCTTGCCCTCGGCATCAGCCTGCTGATGATCCTGGTCTATATCTGGTTCCGCTTCGAATGGCAGTTCGCGGTGGGCGCAGTCGCCACGCTGCTGCTCGACATCACCAAGACGGTCGGGTTCCTCGCCGTCACCCGCTTCGAGTTCGACCTGGTGATGGTCGCCGCCATCCTGACCGTGCTCGGCTACTCCACCAACGACAAGGTGGTAGTGTACGACCGGGTGCGGGAGAATCTGCGCAAATTCAAGTCGATGCCGCTGCGCGACCTGATCGACCTCTCCATCAACGAGACCCTGAACCGCACCCTCGGCACCTCGGCCACGGTGTTCCTCGCCGCCTTGCCGCTGGCGCTGTTCGGCGGCACCACGCTCTCGGGCTTCGCCTGGGTCATGCTGTTCGGCATCGTCGTCGGCACCTCTTCCTCCATCTTCATCGCCGCCCCCATCCTGCTGTTTCTCGGCGAGCACCGGCTGCGGCGGGAAGCGCAGGCGCCGGCCCGGCCGAAGCCGGCCAAGGCCGCGCCCTGAGCAATCCTGCCCGTCGGCAGGGTTGCGTCAAAATTGTCTCTGGCTAACTGTTGCCAATCGTGTAATACTCCCGGCGGGATCGCTTGGAGGTGTACCGAACCATGAGCCGGAGCCAGGCCGTGCAGCGGCCCGCGCGCGATGGCGCGGACAGGAGCGTGCCGGTGCCGCTGCCCGAGTTGCGGGAGGCGCTGGTATCGTCCCGCATCCGCGCGCTCTATCAGCCGATCGTGCGCGTGGCCGACGGCGTGCCGGTCGCGGTCGAAGTGCTGGCGCGGCTCGCCCATCCGGTGCGCGGCGTGGTGCGCCCGGATCTGTTCGTGCCGCAGATCGAACGCGCCGGCCTTGCATTGCAGCTGACCGAGGCGGTGGGCGTCTCCGCCTTCGCCGATTGGCGGAATGGCAGGCTGGAGCAGCAGGATCTGTCGCTCGCGCTCAATTTCCCGCTCGACGTGCTGCTGCTGCCGGCGGCGCTGCACTGGCTGGAGCAGGCACGGCAGGCCGCGGACATCCCGGCGCAGCGCATCATCATCGAACTCACCGAGAGCCGGCCGATCGCCGCGGTGGGGGCGCTGGCTGCCGCGGTCGCCCGGCTGCGCCGGCAGGGCTATGCGCTGGCGATCGACGATGTCGGCCCCGGCCTGCGTGACCCGCGGGCGCTGCTCGACATGGGGTTCGCGACGCTGAAGCTCGACAAGGCGCTGGTCGCGGCGGCCCCGCAGAACCCGGCATGCGCCGATTTCCTCGCCCGCACCGTCGCCTGGGCGCATGACGCCGGCATGCAGGTGGTGGCCGAGGGTGTCGCCTCGGCGGCGCTGTGGGCCTATGTGGCGGCGTTCGGGGTCGATCAGGCACAGGGGTTCCACGTCGGCCGGCCGATGGCCGCCGCCACCGTCGCGGAGTGGCGGCTCGACTGGTGGCGGGCGGCTCAGACGCTCGGGGTCCATGGTCCGCTGACCGGATAGGCTTCGTCGGCGCCCGGCCAGGGCGGCATGGTGACGCCGAGCACGACCAGCGGCGCCGCACCGTCGCAACGGAACTGGAACATCGTCCCCGCCGGCAGGGTGAGCGAAAGACCGGGACGGAGGGCGACCGTCCCCTCCGCCCCGCCGAGGCGGCGCCACAGCCGCCCGTGGCCGGCCAGGACATACCAGATCTCCTCCACCGTCCGGTGGGCAACGGCGTGGGCGATCGCCTGCGGCGGCAGCGTGAACAGCGCCGTGCTGCCGCGCCCGGTGGCGGCCAGCACGCGCACCGCCGAGCCATCCGGCGCCGTCACCACTGGTGCGTCATCGGCCAACAGGCTGATCAGGGACATGGCGCCGGCCTTTGCTGCTGCCCGACAGCACGCCGCAAGGCCGGCATGGACGCAAGCCCGTTCCCGCGCCACCCTGGCCTCCGGGCCACGGGAGGTACGCCATGCCGGACTGGCTGCCGCAGGAGACGATCCGCCGCAAGCGCGACGGCGGGACGCTGGACGCGGCCGAGATCGCCCGCCTGATCGCGGCCCTGGCCGACGGCACGCTGGCGGAGAGCCAGGCCGCCGCGTTCGCGATGGCGGTGTTCCTGCGCGGCATGGACGCGGCCGAGACGGTGGCGCTCACCCGCGCCATGCGCGATTCCGGCACCGTGCTCGACTGGCGATCCTTCCGGGTCGGCGGGCCGGTGGTGGACAAGCACTCGACCGGCGGCATCGGCGACAAGGTCAGCCTGATCCTCGCCCCATTGCTGGCCGCCGCGGGGGCGTTCGTGCCGATGATCTCCGGCCGCGGCCTCGGTCATACCGGGGGCACGCTCGACAAGCTCGCCGCCCTTCCCGGCTATCGCAGCGATGTCGATCCCGCCACCTTCGCCCGCGTTGTGCGCGACGTGGGCTGCGCGGTGATCGGCCAGACCGCCGACCTCGCCCCCGCCGACCGCCGGCTCTATGCCATCCGCGACGTGACCGCGACGGTGGAGAGCCTGCCCCTGATCACCGCCTCCATCCTGTCCAAGAAACTCGCCGAGGGGCTGGATGCGCTGGTGCTCGACGTGAAATGCGGCAGCGGGGCCTTCATGCCCGATCTTGCCACCGCGCGGGCGCTGGCGCGCTCGCTGGTCGAGGTGGCGCGCGGCGCGGGGCTGCCGGCGAGGGCGCTGATCACCGATATGAACCAGGCGCTCGGCCGCAGCATCGGCAACGCACTCGAAGTGGCGGAGGCGATCGCCTTCCTGACCGGTGCCGCGCGCGATCCCCGGCTCGCCGAGGTGACGCTGGCGCTGGCGGCGGCGGCCCTGGTGCTGGCCGGCCTGGCACCCGACGCGCAGGCGGGACGCAGCCTTGCCGCCGCGCGGCTGGCGGATGGAACGGCAGCCGAACGCTTCGCCCGCATGGTCGCCGCCCTCGGCGGCCCGGCCGACGTCCTGGCGCGCCCGATGCTGCCGGCGGCACCCTGCGTGGTGCCGGCGTGGCCGGCACAGCCGGGGGTGGTGGCGGCGATCGACGGGCGGGCGCTCGGGCTGGCCGTGATCGCGCTCGGCGGCGGACGGGCGCGGGACGATCAGCCGATCGACCCGCGGGTCGGCCTCGATGCGATGGCAGGCGTGGGAGAGCCGGTGGATGCCGCGCGGCCGCTCTGCCTGATCCACGCTGCCGACCCCGCCGCCGCCGCGACGGCCGCGGCGCGGGTGCGGGCGGCCGTCACGGTGGCAGAAGGTTCACCCGCCCCTCCGCCGCCGGTGCGCGAATGGCTGGGATGAGCGGTCCTCACGGCGGCGTGTTGTAAGCGGGCCGCCCGCGTACCGGTGCCGGCTCTCGACGGTGCCGTGGCGGCGCGGATAGGGTGGCGCGCGACAGCGGACGGAACGGGAGAGCGCGGTGGGCCGCGGAACGGTCAGGCGCCTGGCACGGCTTGTCGTCGCCAACCGGCTCGCCGCCGTGGCCATTGTCCTGTTCTGCGTCGCCGTGGTGGCGGCGACGGTGCTCAGCCTGCGCATCGACCGGCAGGCCCAGCTCGTCACCCGCTCGTGGGAGATCGAGCGGCAGCTCGCTTCCCTGCTGTCCATCCTGCAGGACGCCGAGACCGGGCAGCGCGGCTTCCTGCTGACCGGGCAGGACGCCGATCTCACCCCGTATCGCGCTGCCGCACCGTTGCTGCGGGCGACATTCGACCGGCTGACGGCGTTGTTGGCGGATGCGCCACCCACCCGCAACTCCGTCGCCGCCCTGCGCCCGCTTGCCGATGCGAAGCTCGCCGAACTCGGGCAGACGCTCGACCTCTATCGCCATGGTCAGCAGGAAGCGGCGCTCGCCGCCGCGCGGGCCGGCAGCGGTGCGATGCTGACAGAGCGGCTGCGCCGGGAGATCGCTGCCATCAGCGCCGCCGAGGAGCGCCGTCTGGCGGCACGGCGGGCGGCCGCGGCGCGGATCCGCCAGCTCGTCACCGGTACGGTTCTGGCGACGGCGGTGCTGGCGCTGGCGCTGGCACTCGCCTGGGCACTGGGCGTGCGCCGCACCGCCCGGCAATTGCGGGCGAGCGCGAGCGCGCTGCGCACCGCCAATCGCCGGCTGCTGGCATCGGGGCGTGAGCTCGACCGCATCTTCCAGGTCTCCCGAGACATCATCGCCGTGATCGATCAGGAGGGCTGCTTCCGCCGGCTGAGCCCGGCGTGGGAGCGCGTCACCGGCCACACCATCGCCGAGGGGCAGGGGCGGAAGTTCATGGATTTCGTGCATCCCGACGACCGCGCCGCCACCGGCGCGGCCTTCGCCCGCGGCAGCACGCCCGAGGGAAGCAAGCGGCGGACGCCGAACGACTTCCTCAACCGCTACCGCCATGCCGACGGGTCCTGGCGGTGGATTTCCTGGCGCGGCGCGCCGGTGGCGGAGGACGGGCTGGTCTACAGCATCGGCCGCGACGTGACCGCCGAGCGGCTGCGCGAGGAACAGCTTCGCCAGTCTCAGAAGATGGAGGTGGTCGGTCAGCTCACCGGCGGCATCGCGCATGATTTCAACAACATTCTGACCATCGTCGCCGGCAGCCTGGAATTGCTGCTGCGTGGCCTGCACGGCACGGACCCGAAGCTGCTGCGCCGGGCGGAAGCGGCGATGGAGGGGACGCGGCGCGCGACGGCACTGACCCAGCAATTGCTCGCCTTCTCCCGCCGCCAGCCGCTGGCGCCGGTCAGCGTCGATCTGAACCGGGCGGTGGAGGGGATGTCGGCGCTGCTCGGCCGGACGCTCGGGGCGCCGATCGCGATCCGTTCACGCCTCACCCCGGGGCTGTGGCCGACGCGGGTCGATCCCAACCAGTTGGAGAATGCGATCCTGAATCTCGCGCTGAATGCCCGTGACGCCATGCCGGCAGGCGGGCGGCTCACCATCACGACCGGCAATGTCCGGCTGGACGAAGACCGCAGTGCCGCCGCCGGCGGGGTGCCGGCGGGCGACTACGTGATCCTTGCCGTGAGCGATACCGGCAGCGGCATGACGGCGGAGGCGAAGGCCCATGCGTTCGAGCCGTTCTTCACCACCAAGCCGATCGGGCAGGGCACCGGCCTCGGCCTGGCGCAGGTTTACGGCTTCGTGCGGCAGAGCGGCGGTCATGTCAGCCTGGACAGCACGCCGGGCGAAGGCACCACGGTGACGATCCATCTGCCGCGGCTGCGCGACGGTGCGACGCCGATCCTGCCTGCCGGCGCGCCACCCGCCGGCCTGCCCACCGCCGCCGGCGAGACGGTGCTGGTGGTGGAGGATGACGCCGGCGTGCGTGCCATCGCGGTGGAGGCGCTGGAGACGCTCGGTTATCGCGTGCTGGCTGCCGGCACGGGGGCGGAAGCGCTGTCGGTGCTTGAGGCCGCGCCGCGCATCGACCTGCTGTTCGCCGACATGGTGCTGGAGGGCGGGATGGACGGACCGGCGTTGGCGATGGCGTCGCGACGGAGGCTGCCCGGTCTGCCGGTGCTGTTCACCACCGGCCACGTCCCCGGCGGCGCCGTCCGGGACCGCGCGCCGGAGCTGGAGGCCGCGGTGATCGACAAGCCGTTCACCATCGCCGCCCTGGCGCGCCAGGTGCGCGAGGTGCTGGACCGGGCGCGCACCGCCGCCTGAGCGGCGCCACCCGCCAACCCGGCGCGCAGGCCAGGTCAGCGAAGGGCGGAAAGAGTCGGTCATTCGGTGACCTGATATCAGTCCTCCTCCGGCGTGCCGAGATAGGCGGCGATCACGCGCGGGTCGCGGGCCACCGCCTCCGGCGGGCCTTCGGCGATCTTGCTGCCGGCGTCGAGCACGAAAATGCGGTCGGAAATGCGCATCACCATCGCCATGTCGTGCTCGACCAGCAGGACGGCGACGCCGCGGCGATGGATTTCGCGCAACAGCGCGATGATCTCCTCGGTCTCGCTGCGGTTGAGGCCGGCGCACGGCTCATCGGCCAGCAGCAGCATGGGCCGGGCGGCAATCGCGCGCGCCAGTTCCAGCCGGCGCAGATGACCGAGCGGAAGATTGGCCGCCGGCTGGTCGGCGCGCGCGGCAAGCCCGGCGAGGGTCAGCGCATCCCGCGTCACCGCGGCCACGTCGCGTCGGCCGAGGCTGCCGAACAGGGCGCCGACCCGCACGTTCTCCGCCACTGTCAGGCCGGGGAAGGGGCGGGCGATCTGAAAGGCGCGCGCGATGCCGCGCCGGGCGATGCGCAAAGGGCCGATCCCGTCAATGCGTTCGCCGCGCAGCGCGATGGTGCCGGCGCCGGGCCGGAAGAAGCCGCTGACGAGGTTGAACAGGGTCGATTTGCCGGCGCCGTTCGGGCCGATCAGGCTGCTGATGCTTCCTTCCGGCACATCGAGCGACACGTCGTCGAGCGCCGCCACGCCGCGGAAATGCCGGCTCACCCGTTCGATGCGCAGCAGCGGCATCATGCCGCCGGAACCTGCCGGCGCCGCGCCAGCAGACCGACCAGACCCGCCGGCGCGGCCAGCACCAGCAGCACCAGCAGCGCGCCGGTCAGGAACATGTGGATGCCGAGCAACTGGCCCAGCACCACCTGCGTCACCACCGTCATCAGCGCCGCGCCGACGATCGGCCCGATCAGCGTCCCGATGCCGCCGAGCAGGCAATAGACGATCATGTCGAGGCTGATGTCGGTGCGATAGACCGATTCGGTCGTGATGTAGCCGAGGCTGTGGGCATAGACCGCGCCGAGCAGACCGGTGAGCGCCGCACTCAGCACGAACATCGCGATCTTGTAGCGTTCCGTCGGTACGCCGAGCATGCGTGCGGTATCCTCATCCTCGCGCAGACTGACCAGACCCTGCCCGAGCCGGCTGATGCGTACCGCAAAGGCGATGGCGAGGATGGCGAACAGGAGTACCAGGAACAGCCGGTAATACAGCACGTGCTGCGCGACCCCCGGCAGTACCACGCGCGGCAGCACGATGCCGAGCGCACCCTTGATCGCATCGACGTTGCTGGTGAGTTCGGCGAGCACCTGCGCCACGGCGAGCATGGCAACGGCGAAATAGATGCCGCGCAGCCGCAGGATCGGCCAGGCGAGCAGGCCGGACAGCAGCGTACAGGCAAGCGCCGCCGCCGCCGCGCCGACGGCAAGCGACAGCGTGGCCGGATGCAGGTGCAGCGCACCTTCCAGCAGTGCGGCGGTGAACGCGCCGAGGCCGACAAAGGCGGTGTGACCGAAGCTCCAGTATCCAGCGAAACCGCCGAGCAGCGTCCAGGACAGCGACAATGCCGCCGAGAACAGGAACAGCGTGCCGACGCGCAGATAGAACGGCGGCAGCAGCGCCGGCGCAAACGCCAGCACGACGAAGCCGAGCAGGCTCGCGGCGATCCAGCCGCGATGGCGGCGTATCCCCTCCTGCCACAGGCTCATGCGCGGGCGCGCCACGCGTTGCCGAGCAGCCCGGCCGGCCGGATCAGCAGCATCGCGACCAGCACCAGGAACATCATCGCATTGGGAAAGGCAGGCCCGATCAGCCTTGCGGCGAAGGCGCCGATCAGGCCGAGCAGCAGCCCGCCGACCAGCGCGCCGGCCGGGCTGCCGACCCCGCCGAGCGTCACCACGACAAAGGCGTTCATCGTCCACAGACCGTCATCGGATGGTGAGAACGGCAGCACCAGTCCGATGATCGCGCCGGACGCGCCGGCGAAGGCCGCGGAGACGCCGAACGTCAGCGCATAGACGTGGCGGACATCGATGCCGCACAGCCGCGCTGCAACCTCCTCCTGCGCGGTGGCGCGCATCACCCGCCCGATGCGCGTGACGTTCAGGATCAGCGCGAGCGCCAGCAGCAGCAGCATGCTCAGCGCCAGGGCAGCGACCCGCACCAGGTCGAGCGTGAGTCCGGCGAGGCGGACATGCGCGAAGGCATAGGAAGGCGCGATGCTTTTGAAGTCCGGGGAGAAGACGAGCACCAGCAGGTTGCGCAGCATCAGCGCCGCGCCGAAGGTGACCAGCATGGAGGCGAGCAGCGATGCCCGCTCCACGGCAAAGCGGATCAGGCCGCGCTGATAGAGGTAGCCGAAGCCGAACATCGCCGCCATCACCGGCACGATCGCCAGCAGCGGATCGAGGCCGATGGCGTGCCACAGCAGCCAGGCAAGGTAGGCGCCGATCAGCACCATCACCCCGTGGCTGAGATTGACCACCGACATGACGCCGAAAATGAGCGAGAAGCCGACCGCGGCAAGCGCGTAAAGTCCGCCCAGCACCAGTCCGTCGGCGATCGTCTGCAGCGTCAGCATGGCGCACTGAGCTGGCGCCGGATGCCAGGCCGCCGCCGATACGATTCGCCTGCCATGACCAGCGGCCCCGAGTCCCCGGCGTTAGTTTCCGCGATGATGGGTCAGCCGGCCGACGCCTGTCAACGCGGCGCGCGGCGCTTCCGGCGCCGCTGCCGCTGCGGTATCATCGCATCCGGGGCGCGCGCGGTGTTCGGCGGCAACCGAAAGGACACGCGGCATGGCAGGATCGGCACCGGGTATCGTCATCACGGGCGCCGCCGGCGATCTCGGCCGGGCGCTCGTCGCCAGGTTTCTCGGCGATGGCTGGAGCGTGTTCGGTGCCGACGTCGCACCGCTGGCGCCGGCAGCGGGGCTGGTTGGGGTGCCGCTCGATGTCACCGACCGTGCCGCCGTGTTCGCCCTGGCGGCGCGGGCTGAACGGGAATCGCGGCTGGCGGCCTGGATCAACGCGGCCGGCGTGTTCGCGGCCGGGCCGGTCGCGACGGCGGATGAGGCAGCCTGGCACCGCATCATCGCCATCAACCTGACCGGCACCTTCCACGGCTGCGCCGCTTCCCTGCCGGCGCTGGCGCGCAGCGGCGGCGGGCGGATCGTCAATGTCGGGTCGATCTCCGGTCAGGTCGGCGGCACCGGCGTGCATCCGGCCTATGGCGCCTCCAAGGCCGGCGTGCATGCGCTGACCAAGACCTATGCGCTGGAAGGTGCGCGGCACGGTGTGCTGTGCAACGCGGTCGCGCCCGGCCTGCTGGAGGGACGCATGGGCGAGACCTTCGCGCCCGACCGACGCGCCCGCCTCGCGCAGGCGAATCCGCTGCGCCGACTGGGGCGGATCGCGGAGGTGGCAGAGGTGATCCGCTTCCTGGTCGATCCCGCCAGCTCCTACCTCAACGGTGTCGTTCTGCCGGTGAACGGCGGGGCCTATATGCCGGGATGAAGCGGGCGGACGCACAGCAGCGTAACCGTGTGCGACCGGCGCAGCGGCGCATCCGTCGAAAGCGCGACGAACCAGCGGAACGGCATGTTGCAGGCCATCTGCTCCATCGGCTGCCGCGCCGAGCGCACCGAGAAGACCGCCAGCGGCAGCAGCGTCCGCAGCAGCTTCTCCGGCGCATCCGACGCTCCGCCAACTCCGCTCAGCGCAGCCAATCAGGTCAGTCCCGGTGCAGGCAAGCCGCCGCCTTTTGCAGCCTGCGAGCGGCGTCTCGCAGCGGGGCGATGATCGGTTGTGCGACGCGATCACGATGTTGATCGCGCGTGCGGACGGCTATGCCCGGGGCGCTGCGCCGTCGGGGGCCGGTGGCGCGCTGCGCGGCGCGGCCGGCGGCATCGGCTTCCAGCCGGCGATGGTGCGCGCCCACATCCGCGCCTCGGCGTTATCGACAATGCCCTGGAACCGCCGCCGCAGTTCGACCGCCGCCGAGAATTCGCCGTCCCGCTCGAAAGCGGCGCGGATCGCGGCGGCATCTGCCTCGGTCACGACGAACATGGCTTTAATCATGGGGCAGCCGCGCCGCGCTGGCAAGTGCTTCGCTGCCTCGATGCGCCAGCCGTGGCGGTGGAAGACGGGGGCGGCTTCAGGGCTCGATGCCGAGCTCGTTGGTCACCTGCGATACGCCGGGCGCAGCCCACGCGGCCTGTTCCGCCGCCATCCGCTCCCACCAGCTTCTGATCCGGCCACGCAGCGTCACATGGCCGCCGACCACCTCGACCCGCACACCCTCCGCCTCGAGTGCCGCAGTCCGTTCCAGCGCGGATTCGATCTTCTGCCGTACGACGTCGGCGTCAGCCGCGATCGGTAAGAGCCGGATCAGGTTCACCACCCGGCGCACGCCGCCGAGCCGGCGCATATCCGCCTCGGCCGCGGCACGCTGAAACTGGAACGCCACCTCGCCGGAGAGGGTGACGATGCCATGCTCCACCTTTACCCGGATGCGATCCTCAGGCACCTCGATGTCCCAGGCCAGCAGTCGCACGGCGCGGTCGGCGATTTCATCGTCGGCGTGTTTCGGCCGCTGCGGCAGCCGGACTTCGATCTCCTCGGCAATCGCGCGCACGCCTCGCACGCGGCCGGCAGCACGTTCGGCTGCCGCCCTGGCGGCAAAGCTGTTCACGAAACCGCTAAGCGTGACGACGCCGCTCCTTGCCGTCACGCCGATATGTGCGGCATCGACACTGGGCTCGAACGCCAGCTCCGCCTCGACATTCGCCTGCAATGTCCGATCATCGTCCATCTCCGTCCCTCCCCGGACAGGAAACGTGGCGATCTTGGCACGTACCGCCGTCACGGCGTTGACGCAGGTCAAGGTGTTGCGCCGGCGCCGGCCTTACCATCCACATATGACAAGACATCCCGGCCTGTTGATCGTAATTGCCGACGGGGCGCATGCCCGCTTCGTGCGCGTTGCGGCGGACGGTGGGCTGCACACCGCCTCGTCGGTCGATTCAGCTGTTGCGCAGAAACGCGCCTCCGATCTCATCAGTGACCGTCCCGGCGCGGCCTTTCACAGCAATGCCAGCGCCCATCACGCGCTGTCGCCGCGCAGCGATCCGCATGCGGTTGCCGAGCAGGCCTTCGCCCGCCTGGTCGCCGCCGAGATCGGGGCGGCGTGTGACCAAAAGGCCTTCGACGAACTGCTGCTGGCGGCACCGCCGCGCCTCCTCAACGTCATCCGCGACAGGCTTGGCGCCGCGTGTGCAGCCAGGCTTGTCGGCACTCTGGGCAAGGATCTGACGAAGACGCCCGACGACGCGCTGCGGCCCCATCTGCGGCACTGGCTGGACGCACCGCCGCGCGCTGGTTGAGCGGCCGGGAAGCGTGCCGTCCGCCGTCGCGGGCCGGGCCGCGCGGCCTGGGCGGTGCGGGGGACTGCCATGCCGCATCGCCGCTGTCCGCCGGCGGACGGACAGGCGAGGATGGCCTGGGATGAAGCGCCAGCCGATCGCCGCCACCGGACCGGGCCTGATGTCGCGGGATTTCATGCTGCTCTGGTCGGTGGGCGGCATCGGCAATTTCATGCGCTGGCTGGAGGGGCTGGCGGCGGCGCTGTTCACGCTCGACGTCACCGGCTCGCCGCTCGCGGTCGCCGTGGTGACGGCATCGCGCAGCCTGCCGTTGATCGCGACCGGGGCGCTTGCAGGCGTCATCGCCGATGCGCTCGATCGCCGCGCCATCGTCGCCGGCGGCCTCCTCGTCAGCGCACTGGCCGCCGCCGCGATGGCGCTGCTGGCCCGGGCGGGGGTTCTGGCACCGTGGCATCTGGTGGTGGCCGGCCTCGCCAACGGTCTCGTCTACGGCACCGACATGCCGGCGCGGCGGCGCATGCTGGGCGAGAGCGTGGAGCCGGCGCTGACCGGGCGCGCGATCGCGCTCGACAGCCTGACCGCCTCGCTGAGCCGCGGCGCCGGACCGCTGGCGGGCGGGGCAGCGTATCAGATTCTCGGGGTGGCCGGGGTGTTTGCCGTCACCGCGGCGCTCAGCCTGCTGGCGGCCTGGCTCGCGCTCAGGGTACGGCACGCGCAGCCGTACCGGACGCTTTCCCCCGCCGCGGTTGCCGCCGATCTGCTGGAGGCGGTGGCGGTGGTGCGGCGCATGCCGGTGCTGATCGCGCTGATGGCGGCAACATTGGGGCAGAACCTGTTCGGCTTCGCCTATACCGCGCTGATGGCGCCGGTCGGGCGCGACGTCTTCGGCGCCTCGGCGGCACTGATCGGCGTGCTGGCGGCGGCCGAGCCGGCGGGCGCCGGCCTGGGCGGGGCGGCGCTGGCGCTCGGCTTCGGGCCGCCGGGGCGGCCGGTGTGGCTGCTGGTCGGCGGTTCCGTCTGGTTCCTCATCGCCCTGGCACTGACCGCGACGGCGCCCTGGTTCTGGGCCTGTGCCCTGCTGCTGTTCCTCGGCGGCTTCGGCATCGCGGTCTATTCCAACGAGCAGAGCACGATCGCGCTCGGCGAGGCGCCGGCCGCGGTTCGCTCCCGGGTGATGGGGCTGGCCACCACCGCGATTGGTGGCTGGCCGCTCGGGATGCTGTTGGCCGGCTGGCTTGCCGACCGGGTCGGCCCGCTCTCGGCGATGGCGGCGCTGGGCGCGGGCGGGCTGGCCTGGCAGGCGGCGGTGGCGGCGGGTCCGGGGCGGCGCGCGGCTATCGCGCGGCCGGGGACGCCCGCGCCGCCTTGAACCCGGCGACGAAGCGGGCAAGTGTCGCGGAGGTGGCGCCGCGCGGCAGCATCGCCTCGATCAACTGGAATGGCCCGCGCGCTTCGTGTGCCGCCATCAGCGCCGCCGCCAGTTCGCCGCGTGTGGCAACCCGCACGCCGCGCCCGCCGAGATCATCGGCAAGCTTGGCGAACCCCCAGTCGCTCAGGTCGTTGAAGCGCGATTCGGGCTGGAATACGCGCAGCATCTCCCAGCTTGCGTTGTTGAACACGATGACGATCGGATCCCAGCCGTAGCGCCGGCAGTTGCCGAGCTCGAAGCCGGTCATCTGAAACGCCCCGTCGCCGACCAGGATCAGCGGGCGTTCGCCGGTCGCGACCGCGGCGCCCAGGCCGGCCGGCACGCCGTAGCCCATGCCGGCATAATAGCCGGGCGCGACCAGTGCGGCATGGTCGATCTCCATCGCGGTGAACAGGCAGTCGCCCATGTCGGCGGCGATCGGCATCGGGCCGTGGGCGGCGAACAGATCGTTCACCGCGCAGGCGATGTCGGAGGGCACAAGCGGCGTCGCGTCGGCGACCAGTCCGGTCGGATAGCGCGGCGGGGCAAAGCGCGGCGGCGCGCCCGGTGCGGGTGCGGTGGCGCGCGCCAACAGGGCGGCAAGCAGTTCGGCCAGCGGCAGATCGGGATAGACGTGATGGCCGATCCGCACCTCGCGGTTGAGCGCAAGGATGGCGCGGCGCATGTCGATTTTCTTGTGGGAGACGGCGAAATTGGTGTCCGACAGGATGACGCCGAGCAGCAGCGGTGTGTCCGATTCCTCGACCAGCGCAGTGATCGCGCCGTCCCCGGCGGCGCCGAGATAGGTGCCGGCGACGACATCCTTGTCGGCGGCGAGCAGCCCGCGCCCCATGAACGTGGTCACCACCGGCAGGCCGAGGCGCCGCGCCAGCGCCGCGGCCTGCCGTTCCGCGCCATAACGGCGCAGTTCCACATCGACCAGCATCACCGGGCGCGCGGCGGCGGCGAGACGTGCGAGGATCTCGTCGGCACATTCCGCCAGCGCCGCCGGATCGGCGACGCGCGGCGCGACCGGGGCGGCCGGCGCGCACGCGGCGCCCACCAGGTCGCGCGGCAGTTCCAGATAGACCGGCAGCGAATGGTCCACCGTCGAACGCAGCACCCGCGCGATTGCGGCCGGTGCGGTGCGCGGGTCGGTCAGCACCGCCTGATCGCAGGTGATCTCGGCGAAGATGCGCGACTGCGTATCGAGCGCGCGGGCCATGTGGTGCAGATGCCAGCCGCTCGTCCGCTCATGCACGCCGGGCGCGCCGGAGATGACGATGACCGGCACCCGTTCGGCATAGGCGCCGGCGACGGCGTTCACCAGATTGAAGGCGCCGGCCCCCCAGGTTGCGATGGCGGCCGAGGGCGCGCCGCGAAACCGTGCCGCCGCATCGGCGGCGAAGCCGACCGCGGGTTCATGGCTGAGGGTGAAGAACGGCAGCGTGCCGCTTTCCTCGACCAGCTTGCAGAACGGCAGCACGAAGTCGCCGGGAATGCCGAAGAGTTCGCGCACGCCGTGCGCGGCGAGGGCATCGAGCACGGCTTGGCCGAGCGTGGGCACAACGCGGCGCCTCAATGCCCGCGAAGAATTTGGCTGAGAAAGAGCTTCAGCCGGTCGGTCTGCGGATTCTCGAACACGTCGGCCGGCCGGCCGCTCTCCACGATCTCGCCGCGGTCCATGAACACCACGCGATCGGCGACCTGCCGCGCGAACCCCATCTCGTGCGTCACGCAAACCATCGTCATGCCGCTTTGCGCGAGCTCGACCATGGTGTCCAGAACCTCCTTGATCATCTCGGGGTCAAGCGCGGAGGTAGGCTCGTCGAACAGCATGATCTTGGGGCGCATGCACAGCGCACGCGCGATCGCCACACGTTGCTGCTGACCGCCGGACAACTGGCCGGGATATTTCTTCGCCTGCTCGGGAATGCGCACGCGGGAGAGGAACTCCATCGCCAGCGCCTCTGCCTCCGCCCGCTTCATGCGGCGGACATGGATCGGTGCCAGGGTGCAGTTCTCCAGGATGGTCAAATGCGGGAACAGGTTGAACGACTGGAACACCATCCCGACCTCCCGCCTGATCGCGTCGAGTGCGCGCAGATCGCCGGTCAGTTCCGTGCCATCGACAACGATGCGGCCCTGCTGATGCTCCTCCAGCCGGTTGATGCAGCGGATCATGGTCGATTTGCCGGAGCCGGAAGGGCCAGCGACCACCACCCGCTCCCCCTGCGCGACGGTGAGCGAGACGTCGCGCAGCACATGCATGCTGCCGTACCACTTGTTGACACGGTCGAGCAGGATCGCGGGCTGGTCCATCAAGGTCTCCGTCAGCGGCTGCGGGCGGCGGCGAGGTGCGCTTCCAGCCCGCGGCTGTAGCGCGACATGGCAAAGCAGAACGCGAAGTAGATCACGGCAAGGAACAGATAGACCTCGCGCGCGAAACCGGTCCAGACCGGATCGGCCAGCGCGACCTTGCCCGCCGTCAGCAGGTCGGTCAGCCCGATGATGAGCACGAGCGAGGTATCCTTGAAGAACCCGATGAAGGTATTGACCAGCGGCGGGATCACCAGCCGCAGCGCCTGCGGCAGCACCACCAGCCGCACCTTCGCCCAATACGACAGGCCGAGCGCGTCCGCCGCCTCCGTCTGGCCCTTCGGCAGCGCCTGCAACCCGCCGCGCACCACTTCCGCCAGATAGGCGGCGGCGAACAGGATGAAGGCGACCTGCGCCCGCAGCAGCTTGTCCGGGTTCATGCCCTCCGGCATGAACAGCGGAAACATCACGCTCGCCATGAACAGCAGCGAGATCAGCGGCACGCCGCGGATCAGTTCGACATAGAGCACGCACAGCAGCCGCACCACCGGCAATTCGCGCGACCGCCGGCCGAGGGCGACCAGCACCGCGAGCGGGAACGCCAGTGCGAGGCCGAAGGTGGACAGCAGCAGCGTGATCGGCAGTCCGCCCCACTGGTCGTTGGCGACGAACGGCAGGCCCGCGAAGCCGCCCCACATCAGCGCCAGGATCGCCGCCAGCACCAGCACCCAGAGATAGCCGAGTTCGCGCCGCCAGAAGCGCCGGCTGGCGGAGACGCCATAGAGGGCGATGAACAGCAAAACGCACAGCGCCGGCCGCCATTGCTGCTGATAGGGGTACTGCCCGAACAGGATGAAGCGCGCCTTGTCGCCGATCATCGCCCAGCACGCGCCGGCGCCCTGCAAGGCGCGGCAGCGCGCCGGGTCCGGGCCGCCCTGCGGGGTCTGCGGCACGGTCCAGACGGCATGGACGACGCCCCAGTCGATCAAGCCCCACGCCCAGCGCAGCAGCAGCCAGCCGAGTAGCAGCGTGACCGCGGTGGACCACCAGGTGCCGAACAGATTGGCGCGCAGCCAGCCGATCGGCCCCGAGGTGCCAATCGGCGGATGTTCGCGTGCCTGGGCGGCGGCGGAGACGGCGATGCCCATGGCGTCAACGCTCCACCAGTGCGACACGTGCGTTGTACCAGTTCATGAACAGGCTGATCGTCAGGCTGATGACGAGATAGACCGCCATGATGATCGCGATGCCCTCGATCGCCTGGCCGGTCTGGTTCAGCGTCGTGCTGGCGATCGAGACGATGTCCTGGTAGCCGATGGCGACGGCGAGCGAGCTGTTCTTGGTCAGGTTGAGATATTCGCTGGTCATCGGCGGAATGATGACGCGCAGCGCCTGCGGCAGTACGATCATGCGCAGTATTGCGCCCCGTCTGAGGCCGAGCGCGCCCGCCGCCTCCCACTGCCCGCGCGGCACCGCCTCGATGCCGGAACGCACGATCTCGGCAACATAGGCCGCGGTGTAGATGACGAGCCCGGCGAGCAAGGCGGCATATTCGGGGGAGACGGTGACACCGCCGGCAAAGCCGAAGCCCTTGCGCACCGGCACATCGAAGCCGAGCGGTGCGCCCAGCACCGCCCACACCGCAACCGGCAGGCCGATGATGAGCGCGACGGCCACCGGCCAGACCGGCGGACGCACACCGGTCGCATCCTGCCGCGCGCGTGCCCGGCGCGCCCACAGCACACTGAGCACGACGCCGGCGAGCGCGGCGAGTGCTGCCCAGGAATGGGCCGGCTGCCACACCAGCCCCGGCAGCCGCAAGCCGCGGTTGGACAGGAAGGCCGGGCCGAGATGCACTGCCTGGCGCGGCGCCGGCAGCGTCTGCAACAGCGTGTACCAGAACAGCAGTTGCAGCAGCAGGGGAATATCGCGCAACACCTCGACATAAACGGCGGCGAGGCGCGAGAGCAGCCAGTTCGGCGCCAGCCGCGCGATGCCGACGAAGGTGCCGAGGATGGTCGCGAGCACGATTCCGGCCAGCGACACCTTCAGCGTGTTCAGCACGCCCTCCAGCAGCGCGCGGGCGAAGGTGCTGGTGGCCGGATCATAGGGGATCGGCTGTTCGGCGATCGGGATGCCGGCCACGCGGTGCAGGAAGGCGAAGCCGGTGGCGATGTGCCGCGCGGCGAGGTTGCGCCCGGCATTGCCGGCGAGATACCAGACCGCCGCCGCGACGACCGCGATTGCCGCTGCCTGCACGGCGAGGTTGCGGGTGCGCGGATCGTTCCAGGAGAGCCGCCAGCGGCGCCGCGGCGGCGGCGCGGCGCCGTAGCGCGGGTCCGCCGCCGCCTGCGTCATCAGCGCAGCGGCGGGGCGTATTGCAGACCGCCCTTGGTCCACAGGTTGTTGATGCCGCGCGGCACGCCAAGCACGGCGATGTCGCGGTCCCACATCTCGCCGAAATTGCCGACCTGCTTGACGATGTAGTAGGCCCATTTGTTGTCGAGCGCGAGCGCCTTGCCCATGTCGCCCTCGGTGCCGAGCAGGCGGCGGATGTTGGGATCGGTGCTGGCAAGCTGCTCATCGACGTTCTTGCTGGTGACGCCTTCTTCCTCCGCGGTCAGTTGGGCGAAGTAGCTCCAGCGGACGATGTCGAACCACTTGTCGTCGCCCTTGCGCACCATGTAGGACAGCGGCTCCTTGCTGATGATCTCGGGCAGCAGGACGAAGTCCTCCTTCTTCGGCTGGGTGGCGCGGAAGGTCGCCAGCGCCGAGCTGTCGGTCGAGTAGGTGTCGCAGCGGCCGGACAGGAAGGCGGATTCCAGCTCGGCGCGGTTCTCGATCAGCAGCGGCGTGAACTTCATGTTGTTGTTGCGGAAGTAGTCGGCGATGGCGAGTTCGGTGCTGGTGCCGGGCTGCACGCAGATGGTGGCACCGTCGAGTTCCCTGGCCGATTTCACCCCGGCGGCGGCTTTCACCAGGAAACCGGTGCCGTCGTAGTAGTTGACGCCGGCAAACAATCCGCCCAGGTTCGCCTCCCGCCCCAGGGTCCAGGTGGTGCTGCGGATCAGCACGTCGATCTCGCCCGACTGGAGCGCGGTGAATCGGTTTTCCGTGGACAGGTTGACGAACTTGACCTTGTTCGCATCCCCGAACACGGCCGCGGCGATGGCGCGGCAGCCATCCGCGTCCAGCCCGCGCATCACGCCCTGGCTGTCGGGCAGCGAGAATCCGGGCACCGCGCCGGCGACGCCGCACACCAGTTGCCCGCGTCCGCGCACGGCATCGAGGGTCGCGGACCCGCTGCCCTGCGCCGCCGCCGCCGCGGGCAACAGGCCGGCAATGAGCAACACGGCGGGCAGACGGGCAAGGGGACTGGACGTCATCGGGCACCTCCGGTTGTGCGTTCGGCGCCGTGCAGGCAGCGCGCCAAGGCCCAGTGTGGCCCGGTCGCGCGCACTTGAAAAGCCGCCGGCGACCGCAGCATTCCGCGCCGCCCGGCGGGCCGGCGCCACACCCGCCGCAACGGCTGTGAACTTTACCGCGTGCCGGCGTGTTTTTCCGGTGTCCGCCGCGCTGCCGTCCCGTGTCGGGATGGAAGCGGCCGGCGACCACGGCGTCACAGGGTAAGGAGCTACTCATGGCTGAGCAACATTCCGGCAATCCCGGCAATTTCGCCCAGGACCGCGAGAAGGCTTCCGAGGCCGGCCATAAGGGCGGACAGCACAGCCACGGCGGCGGCGGGGCGGAGCACAACCCCGGCAATTTCGCCCAGGACCGCGAGAAGGCCTCCGAGGCCGGCCGCAAGGGTGGCCAGCATAGCCACGGCGGCAGCTGACCGGATCGATCGCCGCCGGCGGCCCCGGCCGACCGGCGGCGCACCGCCTGTCCTTCGCTTCCCCCCTCTTGCCTTTTGGCGCCATGTGGTGGAGTCCGGCGGGTACGTGCCGGGGCCGGCCGATCGGCTGGCGGGCACCGCGGGGGAAGGCAGGATGCGCGTCACCAGCCCGGACTTCAAAAGCAACGCCGCGCAGGCAATGCGGGATGGCGGGTTGCAGAAGGCGCTGGCGCGCACCCGCCCACAGTTTCCGGCCCGCCGCGCCGGCGCCGTCGCCGCCCTGCCGGAGTTCGAGGCGCTGCGTGAGGAGGGGCGGCGGATCAAGGACCATACGCTCGCGCATCTCGATTTCTACCTGGAGACCTTCGCGGACCGGGTGCAGCTTGCCGGCGGGCGGGTGCATTGGTGCGCCGATGCCGCTGGCGCGCGCGCGGCGGTGCTGGCGATCTGCCGGGAGGCCGGCGCGCGCACGGTGACCAAGGGCAAGTCGATGGCGAGCGAGGAGATCGCGCTCAACGAGCATCTCGCCGCCAACGGCATCGAACCGGTGGAGACCGATCTCGGCGAATACATCCTGCAACTGCGCCACGAGCCGCCGAGCCACATCATCGCCCCCGCCTTCCACCTCAACCGCGAGGACTGGGAGGAGAGTTTCCGGCACGCCCACAGCGACCTGCCGGCAGATCGCGTGTTCGCCGAACGGCGCGACATCATGGCGGAGGCGCGCAGCCGCCTGCGGGCGCGCTTCCTCGCCGCCGATGTCGGCATCACCGGCGCCAATTTCCTGATCGCCGAGACCGGCAGTTCGGTCATCGTCACCAACGAGGGCAACGGCGATCTGACGCAGACGCTGCCGCGCGTGCACATCGTGCTCGCCGGAATCGAGAAGATCGTGCCGACGATCGAGGACGCGACGGCGCTGCTGCGGCTGCTGGCGCGCTCGGCGACCGGGCAGGAGGCGTCGGTCTATACCACGTTCTCGACCGGTGCGCGGCGCACCGCCGATCCGGACGGGCCGGCGGAATACCATGTCGTGCTGATCGACAACGGCCGCTCGGCGATGGTGGGCACGCCGTTCCAGGACATGCTGCGCTGCATCCGCTGCGCCGCCTGCCTCAATCACTGCCCGGTCTATGCCACGGTCGGCGGCCATTCCTATGGCTGGGTCTATCCGGGGCCGATGGGCAGCGTGCTGACGCCGGCGCTGATCGGCATCGAGCAGGCGCGCCACCTGCCCAACGCCAGCACCTTCTGCGGCAAGTGCGAAAGCGTCTGCCCGATGAAGATCCCGCTGCCGAACATGATGCGCCACTGGCGGGAGCGGGAGTTCGAGCGCCACCTGTCGCCGGTGGCGCAGCGCCGCAATCTCGCCCTGTGGGCGTGGCTGGCGCGGCGACCGGCGCTCTATCGGGCGGCGACGCGCGCGGCGATGGCGGCGCTCGGCCTGTTCGGCCGGCGGCGCGGCCGGTTCCGGCGCCTGCCGCTCGCCGGCGGCTGGACCGAAGGGCGCGACCTGCCGGCACCGGAGGGCGAGACGTTCTTCGCCCGCTATGCCCGCGCGCAGCGGCGCGGGGCGGCATGAGCCGCGAGGCGATCCTGGGCGCGATCCGCCGCGGGCTGCGGCGCAGCGCGCTGCCGGAGGATGAGGCGATGGCGCTGCGTGCCCGCCTTGATGCCCATCCGCGCCACCTGATCCCGGCGCGCACCCGCCAGCCGCGCGCGGCGCTGGTGGCGCAGTTCATCGAGCGGCTGGAGCGGGAATTCGCCACCTGCCGGCGGGTGCCGGAATTGGCCCTGGTGCCGGCGGCGGTGGCCGACTACCTGGCGTCGCAGAATCTGCCGCCGGTGCTGGTGATGGCGCCGCATCCCGTCCTGCGCGCGCTGCCGTGGAGCGGGCATCCGATGCTGCAACTGCACGAGGGCGCGGCCGCGGCGGGCGATGTCGTCAGCCTGCAGCACGGCTTCGCCGGCATCGCCGAGACCGGGACGCTGATGCTGCCCGGCGGCGCGGCGCGGCCGACCACGCTCAACCTGCTGTGCGAGACCGAAATCGTCGTGCTGGCAGCGAGCCGCATCGTCGGCCCGTACGAGGAGGCCTGGGATCTGCTGCGCGCGGAGGAGACGGCGGGCGGGCTGCTGCCGCGCAATGTCATGCTGGTGACCGGGCCGTCGCGCTCGGCGGATATCGAATCGGTACTGGAACTCGGGGCGCACGGGCCGCGGCGGCTGCATGTCGTGCTGGTGGACGACGAGCCGGCGGCACGCGGCTGAGCGATGGCGCGCCGTGCGCTGAGCGAGCAGGACCGTGCCGCCTGGGCCGGATTCGCCCGCGGCATCACCCGCCTGCCCGGCCGCGCCGCGCCCGAGCCGCTGCCTGACCCGCCGGGGCAGGAAGCGAGGGTGCCGGAAGCGGGGCGGCTGTCTTCGGCGCTGCGGCCCCCGTCCCGCCCGGGTGCCGGCGGTCTCGCGGTGGGGGTGCGGCCTGGCGGACTGGACGGCGGCACCTGGAACCGCCTGCGCAGCGGCCGTCTGGCGCCGGCGCGCACGCTCGACCTGCACGGGCGGACGGCGCAGATGGCGTTCCATGCGCTGCATGCGTTCCTGGTCGCGGCCCATGCCGACCGCGTGCGCTGCGTCGAGATCATCACCGGGCGCGGCAGCGGCGAGGCGGGCGGCGTCATCCGGCGCGAATTGCCGCACTGGCTCGACCTGCCGACGCTGCGCCCGCTGGTGCTGGCGGCCCATCATCCGCACCCCGCCAATCCCGGTGCGGTCCGCCTGCTGCTGCGCCGGCGGCGCTGACCGGCCGACGCCTGTCGTCGGCGGGTATGTTGTTTTCGTGGAACGAAATCGGCGCCATCCTCCTGCCGGCGGTCTCAGCCCGGCCAGTCTTAGCCGGGCCAGGGCGGGCCGGTTCCGGCGGGCAGGGGGAACAGCGTGAACGGCCGCCGCCTGCGCTTTCTTTTGCGCGGCACGAAGGCGGGAAACGGGCCGTCCGGCCTTCCGGCCGGCTCCGCCGGTTTCTTTTCCGCCGCCTCCGCCACGGGTTTCGGCGGCGCGGGCGGCCTGGTCCGGCGGGGCGGGCGGCGCGGGGGAAAGAGGCCGGGCGGGGGTTTGACCCCGAGCATCCGGCAGATCGGGCGGAGATGATGCGCCACCTGCGGAGCGGCGGCGATCAGTTCGGCCATGTCCGGCTCGGCGAGGAGATATTCGAGCTGCGAGCGGCCGAAGCTGAGCGCCGTCACCCTTCGCAGCAGCCAGCCGAAGCCTGTCGGGATTGCTTTTCGCCTGGCTTTGGGGTGGTCCGGCCGGGGCGATGCGTCCTCTGGCCGGGGTGCGAGCGGTGGCAGCGGCGGCAGGGGCCGGGGCGGGGTGAGGCGGAGCGTGCCCGCCTCAAGGGCGGCGGCGATCCGCAGGATGCGGGCGCCGGTGCTGCGGAGTTTGCACCACACCAGGGCGAGCCAGGGCGCCACCAGCCCCAGCCGCAGCCCCTCGGCGGCGAGGGCTTTGGCGACGCCTTCCACGAGGGTGGCGAAGCGTTCGGCCGGGGGGCGGGGCGGGGCTGCGTTCACGGCATGCGTTATAATTGATAACGAACGATCGGGGCAAGCGGGATTCTTGGCGGGCGTCCCCGGCCGCGGGGGGTGGCGCCGGATGGCTTCGCCGCTTCGCTCCTCGCCATGACGGGTGCGCATCCGCAAGCCGTGTGGGGCAGCGGCGTTTCCTTGACGGCATGACCGGGACGCGGCAAAAGACGTCGCGACGTCTTCTGCCCGGGGCATGACCGGCGGAGCAGCATGAACCAGGGCCGATGACGCATCCTCCCGGCACGATCCGCGATATCGTCGTGGGCTTCCTCGCAGCACTCGGGGGCGAGGCGACGGTGGCCGAAATCCGGGCGGCGGTGGTGGCGCGGCTCGGGGCGGTGCCGGATTCCTCCGTCCGCTCCTACCTCAACCTCAACACGCCGCTGCTGTTCGAGCGCGTCGGACGCGGCCGCTACCGGCTGCGGCCGGCAGGGTGCCGCGCGCCGGCCACGGCGCCGGCCGCGCCGCTGCTGCGCCACGGCCGCGCCGTGCTCTATCACGCCGACTGTTTCGACTGGCTGGCGCAGCAGAAGCCGGCCTCGATCCATGCCGTGGTCACCGATCCGCCCTATGGATTGCTGGAATACAGCGCCGCCGAACAGCGCAAGCTGCATGCCGGGCGCGGCGGGGTGTGGCGCATCCCGCCCGCCTTCGACGGCCGCCGCCGCGCGCCGCTGCCGCGCTTCACCGTGCTGGACGGCGAGGATCGCACGGCGCTGCATGCCTTCTTCCTGCGCCTCGGCCGGCTGCTGCTGCGCGTCACCGTGCCGGGGGCGAATATACTCGTGGCGAGCAACCCGCTGCTCGCCCATATCGTCGCCACCGCGCTGGCGGAAGCGGGGCTGGAGGTGCGGGGCAGCGTGGTGCGGCTGGTGATGACCCTGCGCGGCGGCGACCGGCCGAAGAACGCGCACCGCGAATTCCCCGACGTGAGCACGATCCCGCGCGCCATGTGGGAACCCTGGGTGATGCTGCGCCGGCCGCCGGACGGGCGGGTGCAGGACACGCTGCGGCGCCACGGCACCGGCGGCTTCCGCCGCATCTCGGCGACACAGCCGTTCGGCGACGTGATCCGCTCGCGCCCCACCCCGGCGGCGGAGCGGGCGCTGGCGCCGCACCCGTCGCTGAAGCCGCAGGATTTCCTGCGCCAACTGGTGCGCGCGGTGCTGCCGCTCGGCGAGGGGGTTATCCTCGATCCCTTTGCCGGCTCCGGTTCCACCCTTGCCGCGGCCAATGCGATGGGGCTTGCCAGCATCGGCATCGAGGCGGATGCCCGCTATGCGCGGCTGGCCGTGCGCGCGGTGCCGAAGCTGTCACGGGTCGAGATAGAGCCAGTTGGCGCGCAACTTGCGGATGCCGGCACGGTCGAGCGTCGCCGTGCGCGTGCCGAGCTCCCCGCGCGGGTTGCGGCGAAAGTCTGAGGGTTCGACCAGCGCCAGATAGACCTCGGTGAAGCGCATCGGGGCGCGCGCTTCGGCCGGTTCGGTGGTGTGGTCGGTGCAATAGACGAACACCGTCATCCATTGCCGCCGTGCGCCGTGGGTATCGACCGCGCCGCCCGGCTTGCGCGTGCTCTTGATCTCGATGCCGTCGCTGCCGGCGGCGACGGCGTTGTTGCGGTAGCGGCCCTGCACGATCAGATCGGGATGGCCGTTGAAGTGCCGGTTCTCCACCAGGCCGCGGGCATGGCGTGCCACGCTCGCCGTCAGCATGTCGGAGATCATGCCCGACATTGCCGCCGGGCGCAGCATGTCGTCCAGCCGGTGCAGCCCCTTGTCGAGCAGGCTGCGGTTCACGTCATGGAAGAAATCATAGACGTCCTGCATCGCCATCTGGAAATCGGCGAGCCGCAGCGCGAACGGAAGGTCGGCTTCGGGGTTGAAGCGGCCGGCCAGGGTCGGCCGTCCGTCGCGCGGCGGCCGCGGCACGCTGGCTGACGGGGCGGCGGGAAGCGGGTGCGGGAGCAGCGGCAGCAGCATCTGGCGATCGGCGTCGTCCCGGACGGGCTGCGTCACCGCAGCACGCCGTATTGCCGCAGCCAGGCGAGCAGCGGCAGCAGCGGCAGGCCGAGGATCGCCGCGTGCTCCCCCTCCACCGCTTCGAACAGATGCACCCCCGGCCCTTCCAGCCGGTAGGCGCCGACGGTGCCGGTCAGCACCTCGCCCTCGATCGCCAGATAGGCATCGAGGAAGTCCGTGTCGAAAGCCCGCATGGTGAGGCGCGGCAGGGCGACGTGCTGCCAAAGGGGGCGGTCGCCGCGCTGCACCACGACCGCGGTCGCGAGCACATGGCGGCGTCCGCGCAGCGCCAGCAGCTGCGCCCGCGCCGCCGCGAGATCGGGCGGCTTGTCGAACCATTGCCCGTCGCAGTCGAGCAACTGGTCGCTGCCGATGACCAGCGCCTCCGGCCGCGCGGAGGCGATGCGCCGCGCCTTCAGCCCGGCGAGCAGCAGCGCGGCCTCGGACGCCCTCGCCCCTGCCGCCTGCGCCGCCTGTTTCGCCGCCGCCTCGTCGATCGACGCCGCAAGCACGGTGAAGCGCAGGCCGGCCCGCGCCAGCAGCGCCCGCCGGCTGGCCGAGGCACTGGCAAGGACGAGCTCGGGCGCGGCGCCTTGCAGGCTCACGGCGGCGGTGCCTCGGCGCGGCGGCGGCGCTGATGCCAGGCGTCCATCAGTTGCAGGACGGTGGCGGCGGTTTCCTCGATCGAGCGGCGAGTCACGTCGATCACCGGCCAGCCATGGCGCACGCAGAGACGGCGCGCCCACAGCAGTTCCGCCTTCACCGTCTCCAGATCGACGTAATCGCCGCGGTCGTGGCGCATCGCGCCGGCGGCATCGCCGGCGCCGATGAGACGCAGGCGATGGCGGCGGATTTCGATCAGCGCCTCCGCCTCCAGCGTCAGCCCGATCACCGGGCACGGCGCCCCGGCCAGCAGCGCCGGTTCCGGCAGGCTGGGGACCAGCGGGATGTTGGCCGCCTTGATGCCGCGATTGGCGAGATAGAAGGAGGTCGGGGTCTTGGAGGAGCGCGACACGCCGACCAGAACCACGTCGGCCTCGGCAATGCCGGCCTGGGACTGGCCGTCATCGTGCGCGAGGACGAAGTGCATGGCGTCGATGCGGCGGAAATAGTCGGCATCCAGCACGTATTGGCGGCCGGGACGCGACATCGCCGCCTCTCCGAACTGCTCCTGCAACATCGACAGCACCGGATCGAGCACATGCACCACCGGCAGGCCGAGCCGGTGGCAGGCCGTTTCCAGCTCCCCGCGCAGGCCCTTCTCGACCAGGGTGGAAAGCACCGGACCGGGTTCGGCCTCGATACCCTCCAGCACCCGGTGCAACTGGAAACGGGTGCGGATCAGGCTCCAGCGGTGATGCAGGAGCTGCGCGTGCTCGAACTGCGCCACAGTCGCGCGCGCGATCGCGTTCAGCGTCTCGCCGGTCGCATCCGACACCAGATGCAGGTTGATGCGGCTGGTCATGCGGGACGGAGGATAACGGGGAAAATGGGGATCGTCAGCCCTGCCGCGGCCGTCGGCGCCGATCAGCGGGGATGACCGCACCGTTCGGCGTGCCGGGGGAAAAATACACCTGTCTCCGGACGCAGATGGGGATGGCGGCGGCAATCCCGCCGCCGACCGCGGCCATCGGCCGGCGCCACCTGTGGATAAGCCGGCGGATCGCCGCTGCGCGGCCGGGGTACCCCCTTATCCACAGGCCCATCTGTCACTTCAGCCAGTTTCTTTTTCTCTCTTTCTGGTAGGAAGCCAGGGCAATGAGGCGGGAGCGGAGATGACGAAGCGACTGCTGCAGGCATTGGCGGGCGAGGCGGTATGGCCGCCGCCGATCTGGCTGATGCGCCAGGCCGGCCGCTATCTGCCGGAATACCGGGCGGTGCGGGCCGGGGTGCGGGATTTCGTCGCCCTCTGCACGACGCCGGCGCTGGCCGCCGAGGTGACGCTGCAACCGCTGCGCCGCTTCGGCATGGATGCGGCGATCCTGTTCAGCGACATCCTGATCCTGCCCTGGGCGCTTGGCCGCGCGCTCGATTTCGTCGAGGGCGAGGGTCCGCGCCTGCCGCCGCTGACCACGGCGGCGGAGGTCGATGCGCTCGACCCCGCCCGTCTGCCGGCGGCGCTGGCGCCGGTGCTGGAGACGATCGAGCGGGTCCGCGCCGGCGTCGGCGCGGCGGCGCTGATCGGCTTCGCCGGCGCCCCCTTCACCGTCGCCTGCTACATGGTGGAGGGGCAGGGCAGCCGCGACTTCGCGGCGGCGCGGCTGATGGCGTGGCGCGAGCCTGCGCTGTTCGGCCGGCTGATGGCGACGCTGACGGAGGCGACGATCGCCTCCCTCGACGCGCAGATCGCCGCCGGGGCGGAGGCGGTGATGCTGTTCGACAGCTGGGCCGGGCTGCTGCCGCCGGGCGAATTCCGGCGGCATGTGATCGCGCCGGCGGCGCGCATCGTGGCGGCGCTGCGGGCGCGCCACCCGGCGGTGCCGGTGATCGGGTTTCCGCGCCTCGCCGGCCTGCTGCTCGGCGAATACGCGGCCGGCAGCCGGGTGCAGGGACTGGGCCTCGACACCGCGGCGGAGCCGGCGCTGGCGGCCCGGCTGGTGGCGGCGGAGGTGGCGCTGCAAGGCAATCTCGACCCGCTGGCGCTGCTCGCCGGCGGGGCGGCGCTGGCGGCGGAGACGGCGGCGATCCTGGCCGCGATGCGGGGGCGGCCATTCGTGTTCAATCTCGGCCACGGCATCCTGCCGGCAACGCCGCCCGATCATGTCGCAGCCCTGGTGGCACAGGTGCGGGGCGCTTGACGTTGGCCGATCCTGCGTCACCTTGGCGGCCATGACGCGCCCGCGCACCGCCATCGTGCTGTTCAACCTCGGCGGCCCCGACCGCATCGAGGCGGTGCGGCCGTTCCTGGTCAACCTGTTCACCGATCCGGCGATCCTGCGGGTGCCGCGGCTGATCCGCCCGCTGCTCGCCCGCCGCATCGCCCGCGCCCGCACCGCGCCGGCGACCGAGAACTACCGGCTGCTCGGCGGGCGCTCGCCGCTGCTCGAGCTGACCGAGCGCCAGGCGCGGGCGCTGGAGGCGGCGCTGGCGGAGCGGGAGGCGCGCTGCTTCATCGCCATGCGCTACTGGCATCCGTTCAGTCTGGAGGTGGCGCGCGCGGTGGTGGCGTGGGACCCGGACGAGGTGGTGCTGCTGCCGCTCTATCCGCAATTCTCCACCACCACCACCGGCAGCAGCCTGACCGAATGGCGCGAGGCGGCGGTGACGGCCGGGCTGGTCAAGAAGGTGACGACGATCTGCTGCTATCCGGACGCCGCCGGGTTCATCGCGGCGACGGCGGCGATCGTGGCGCGCCATCATGCCGCGGCACGGGCGGCGCTGGCCCCCGGCATCGGCCTGCGGGTGCTGTTCTCCGCCCACGGGCTGCCGGAGATCATCGTCCGGCAGGGCGACCCGTATCAGTTCCAGGTGGAGCAGACGGTGGCCGCGATGGTGCGGGCGCTGGCGCTGCCGGCGCTCGACCACGTGGTGTGCTATCAGTCGCGCGCGACGCCGCAGCAATGGATCGGCCCGTCCACCGATGCCGAGATCGAGCGGGCGGCGCGGGACGGCGTGGCGGTGCTGGTGGCGCCAATCGCTTTCGTTTCCGAACACAGCGAAACGCTGGTCGAACTCGACATCGAATACCGCGAGATGGGGGAGCGGCTCGGCGTGCCCGGGTATTTCCGGGTGCCGGCGCAGAACGACGACCCCGGCTTCATTGCCGCCCTCGCCGAACTGGTGCGGCGGGCGCTCACGGATGGCCCGGGCCTGTGCGGCTATGGCGCGGCGGGCATCTGCCCGGCGGCGCATCCCGACTGTCCGCACCGGCGGGCCGGGGCGGCCGGCGAGCGCGTGACGGCACGCGCCGCATGACTCCGCGGGCGCTGATGCAGCGGCGGCGGGCGCCGCTGCGGCTCGTCATCTTCGACTGCGACGGCGTGCTGGTGGACAGCGAGCCGGTGGCCAACCGCATCATCGCCGAGGAGCTGACGCGGTACGGCTGGACGATGACGACGTCGGAGGCGACGCGGCGCTTCCTCGGCGTATCGCTCGCCGATCTGCGGCCGATCGTCGCCGCACGGCTCGGTGGGGCGCTGGCCGCCGAGGTGGCAGGCACCCTGCCGGCGCGCATCGTCGCTGCCCTGGCAGCGGAGGCGGCGGCGATTCCGGGTGCCGTCGCGGCCCTGCATGCGGCAACCCGGCTCGGCATCGCCTGGCGGATCGCCTCCAATTCCTCGCACGCGGAGATGGCGGCGAAGTTCCGCCGGCTGGGGCTTTGCGAGCTGGTGCGCGGGCGGCTGCACAGTTTCACCGATGTTGCGCAGGGCAAGCCGGCGCCCGACCTCTTTCTCGCGGCGGCGGCGGCTGAAGGGGTGACGGCGGCGGACTGCCTCGTGGTGGAGGATTCGCCGCCGGGCGTGCGGGGGGCGGTGGCGGCGGGGATGGACTGCCTCGGCTTCGCGCCGGAGGGCGACGGGGCGGCGCTGTCCACGGCAGGCGCGGTGCCGTTTCATGCCATGACAGAGCTGCCGGGGCTGCTGGCGGCGGCGCGGCGGCGCGCGGCGTGACCATCGCCGCGCTGACCCCGCTCTATCCGTGGCTCAAGGCCGCGCACGTCATCAGCATGGTGGCGTGGATGGCGGGCATGTTCTATCTGCCGCGGCTGTTCGTCTATCATTGCGCGGTGCCGCGCGGCACGGCGGAAAGCGAGCGGTTCAAGCTGATGGAGCGCCGGCTGCTGAAGCAGATCGTCAATCCGGCGATGATCGCCACCTTCCTGTTCGGCACCCTGCTGGTGCTGACGCCGGGGGTGATCGACTGGTCGGCGGGGTGGTGGCATGTGAAGCTGCTCGGCATCGTGCTGATGAGCGGGGTGCATGGCGTGCTGGTGCGGCGGCGGCGGGACTTCCTGCATGACCGCAACACGCGCCCGGCGCGCTATTTCCGGATTCTGAACGAAGTACCGACGGTGCTGCTGGTGGTGATCGTGGTGATGGTGATCGTGCGGCCGTTCTGAGGCGGGCGGCGCGACTTGAACAGGTCTTGAGCGGGTGGGGCTTGACTTCGGGGCCGGTGCGGCCATCTTCCGGTTGACCCGCGGCAAGCCGTTCGCTATCGTGATGGTCGAAGCGGCGCCCGCAACGGCGCCCTCCCCTCCGTCTGTTCCTACTTTCGCCGGGACAGTTCCGGGGCCTTGGCAGGTTCGCTGCCGGGCTGCCGGCATTCGTCATCAGGACCGCGCCAGTTGCGCCCCGGCGCAGGGGCGCCGTCCGTCCGGCATAACCGTTCCCGCACTTCCTTCCGAGGCGATTTCGATGCACCTCGCCGAACTCAAGGCAAAATCCCCGGCGGACCTGCTCAGCTTCGCCGAATCCCTCCAGATCGAGAACGCATCCAGCCTGCGCAAGCAGGACATGATGTTCGCGATCCTCAAGAACCTGGCCGAGAACGAGCAGGCGATCCACGGCGAAGGCACGCTGGAGATCCTTTCCGACGGCTTCGGCTTCCTGCGCAGCGCGGAAAGCAACTTCCTGCCGGGGCCGGACGACATCTATGTCTCGCCCTCGCAGGTGCGCCGGTTCGGCCTGCGCACCGGCGATTCGGTGGAAGGGCAGATCCGCGCGCCCAAGGACGGCGAGCGCTATTTCGCCCTGCTCAAGGTCAACACGATCAATTTCGAGCCGCCGGAGGCGGTGCGCCACCGCATCAACTTCGACAATCTGACGCCGCTCTATCCCGACCGGCGGCTGAAGATGGAAGTGGAGAACTTCCAGTCCGTCGCCAAGGGGCCGAGCAAGGATCTGACGCCGCGGGTGATCGACCTGATCGCGCCGATCGGCAAGGGCCAGCGGGCGCTGATCGTCGCCCCGCCGCGCACCGGCAAGACGGTGATGCTGCAGAACATCGCCACCGCGATCAGCAACAACCACCCCGACGTCTTCCTGATCGTGCTGCTGATCGACGAGCGGCCGGAGGAAGTGACCGACATGGCGCGCACGGTGAAGGGGGAGGTGATCGCCTCCACCTTCGACGAGCCGGCGACGCGCCACGTGCAGGTGACGGAGATGGTGCTGGAGAAGGCCAAGCGCCTGGTCGAGCACAAGCGCGACGTCGTCATCCTGCTCGATTCGATCACGCGGCTGGCGCGGGCCTACAACACGGTGGTGCCGAGCTCGGGCAAGGTGCTGACCGGCGGCGTCGATGCCAATGCGCTGCAACGCCCGAAACGCTTCTTCGGCGCCGCCCGCAACATCGAGGAGGGCGGGTCGCTGACCATCATCGCGACGGCGCTGATCGACACCGGCAGCCGCATGGACGAGGTGATCTTCGAGGAATTCAAGGGCACCGGCAATTCCGAGATCATCCTGGACCGCAAGCTGTCCGACAAGCGCACCTTCCCGGCGATCGACATCACCAAGTCGGGCACCCGCAAGGAGGAGCTGCTGGTCGATCGCGGCACGCTGTCCAAGATGTGGGTGCTGCGGCGCATCCTGAACCCGATGGGCACGATGGATGCGATGGACTTCCTGCTGGACAAGCTGAAATACAGCAAGACCAACCAGGATTTCTTCGACGCGATGAACACGTAGCGGCGGCGGGCGCGGCGGCGGGCGGGCAGACCGCGCCCGCCGCGCGGTCACGTCCGGTCGGCCGGAATGTAGGGGATCAGGCCCTTGTCGAAGGCCATCTGCTGCACCTCGCGCGGCATGTGGCGCAGATCGACCACCATCCCGTTGACCTCCACCATCCACATGAGCGGCGATTCGGCGAACAGTTCGGGCAGCATCCAGCGCGGCTCATGACCCTGGATATCAAGCGCCGCCGCGATGGCGCGGGCCTTGGCGCTGCCGGTGCTCTCCCCGGCACCCATGCGCCGGCACAGGTCGGCCAGCGTCATCGCCGGCTCGGTCGCGGGATCGGAGAGGAAGTTGATCCGGCCGAGCAGGTGGAGAATGCCGCAGGCCCAGCTGCGCGGCTGGCCGGTCGCGACCGGGCTTGGCCGTTTGCGGCACAGGGCCGCCGCCATCTCCCGCGCGAGCGTGGCGTATCCTTCGTTGAGATGCTCCCGGCAGACCGCATCGGTGACCGCGACGATCGCGTCGTAGCGCGGCCGCATGGCCGCGGGCAGGCGGGGCGCGTTGGCGGTGGTCATTCGGCGAACTCCCCTTCAGGCGGCGGTGACGATCAGGAGCCAGTCATTCGCGCCGGCGGCGTTGTCGCCGGGCGTGGTGAAGGAAACGGTGCCCCCGCGCGGCTCGGCCGCGGCCGGGACACGGCGGGCGGAGGCCGGATCCCACCATTCCGCCCGCCATCCCGCACGCATGCCGCCGGGATCGAGTTCGAGATGCTGCGGGCCGTGCCCTACCGGCGGCACATAGGCAAGCAGCAGCGTGCCATCCAGGGTGGCCGCGGCGGCAATGTAATCGGGCACCGGCGGCGACCAGGCGCCGTTGCGCGAGACGACGAGACGGCGCAGGCCGGACAGCCCGGACGGCACCAGCGCCGTCCAGGGCAGACCCTGCATCAGCGCCGCCATGCGCTGCATGTCGAACGCGCCCGGCGCGTGCAGCGCGTCCTGCCAGCGTCCCGGCGTGAACGGCCAGATGTCGCCGTGGCCATAGACCACCCCGGCGAGTGCCCCCGACAGCAGGCACCAATACTGGTATTTGCGCACCGCGGCGGGATCGCCGGGGATCATCCGCTCGGTCTCGTAGCCGGTTTCCTTGAGGAAGGCGGGGAGCGGCGGCGCATATTGCCAGGCCCGGCGCGCCTGGACATAGGTCGCGAACCCGTCGGCTTTGCTGCCATAGGCATAGACGCCGTTGACCGACATCAGCGGCGCGAAGACCGGCTGATCGGTGGAAAGACTGTCGGCCGCCCAGTCGCCGGTGCGCAACTGCATGGCACCCGCCGCCCGCATGCCGCGCACGATCGCGAGCGCGCGGGCGATGCCGCTGGTGCCGTCGGGCGCGCGCAGGAGGTAGTCGCCGTTGAAATCGCTGCCGTCGATCCAGATCAGGTTGGCCCGCGCGCGGAACCGCTGGCCGAGGAAGCTGCCGAACGCGAAGCAGGCGAAGGCGCTGTTGCCGGGTGCGATCAGATCCTGCCAGAAGCTGCGCCCGCGATAGCCCCAGGCGAGCACGTATTGCAGCACCAGGAAACCGTGTGCCTCCGCCGCGGCGAGCACACGGTCCACATGGTCCCAGTAGTCGGGGTTGGGGGTGGCGAGGTCGGCGGTGCCGGTCACGCCCTCGTAGCGGCTGCCGTCGAGGGTGCGCAGGAACGGCAGGGTGCCGTTGGCCGCGGGGCGGACGCGCCCGTCGTTGTTGTTGGTGAAGCCGGGATCGGCGAGCAGCGCAGTGAACCCCTGCGCGCGCCGGGTGGCGAGATAGAAGCGCAGTTCATCCGGCGTCAGGCGGGCATAGATCGCCTGTGGCGAATCGCCCACGATCAGGAACGGCGTGCCCGCCTGATCAACGAGGTACCGGCCGTTCGCCGCAGCGCGCAGCGGAAAGGCCGGCGCGGTTGCCGCCGCCCCCGCCGACGTCGCGGGGACTGCGGCGCCGAGCGTGGCGAGGCCGCAGTGAAGGAGGTCTCGGCGGCGGAGTTCTGCCATGCGGGCCTTCCCCGGTTACGGCCAAGCTTCGCTGACATGGCTTACACAAACCAGCGGGGCGGAGCGACACGCAGGCGGGCAAAAATGGGGGAAGGCGGCGATCCGGTGGTCGCGCCGATGTCGGGCGTGATCCACAGCCGAAGGGAGATCCGACGGCGCCGTGTGGCTTCGGCGCTACCCTCGGTGCCGCGAAATCGGGCCAACGCTATTGGAGCAGCCCGCCGATGCCGCCCCATACGCCGAGCGCGCAGGTGAGGATCACCACCGTTCCGACCAGCCAGAGATACGGTCCGCGCAGACGGTGGGCCGCCGGCAGATGGCGAATGGCGAGCAGCACCAGGAAGCCCAGCACCAGCGGCAGCAGCAGCGCGTTCATCACCTGCACGCCCAGGTTGAGCGAGACGAGATCGGGCACCAGCCCCACGAGCAGCGTCCCGCCGACCACAGCGAGCGCATAGACCGCATAGAACCAGCGCGCCTCCAGCGGGTGGTACGCGAGGGAGCGGCGATAGCCGGCCACTTCGCCCAGGCCCCAGGCCAGCGCCAGCGAGGCGACGATGGCGGCGACCAGCCCGGCCCCCAGCACGCCTGCCCCGAACACCACCCGCCCCATCCCGGCACCGAGGAACGGCGTCAGCGCATGGCTGAGGTCGCCGATCGTGGTGAGGCTGGATCCGGCGTCATGGGTGCCGATGGTCGCCGCCGCTGCGATCAGGATCGCCGCCATCACAAGTTGCGTGATCACGGCACCGATCGCGGTATCCCAGCGCGCCGCCGCGAAGTGCTCGGGGCGCAGCCGCTTATCGGCGATCGCCGACTGCTGGTAGAACACCATCCAGGGCATGATCACGGCGCCGATATTGGCCGCGACCAGATAGATATAGGCGGGGTTGCGCACCGGCAGGTCGAGCATCTGGGCGGCCATCGATCCGAGGTCGGGATGCGCCGCCCAGGCGACGCCGAAGAAGGCGAGCTCGAACAGGCCGATGATGATCGCCGCGCGCTCGACCCGCCGGTAGGAACCGGTCAGCACCACCGCGAGCAGCGCGATCGCCGCCAGCGGCAGGGTGACCCGGCGCGGCACGCCGAACAACTCGCCGACCCCGGCGACGCCGGAAAACTCGGTCAGCAGCGCCCCCGACGTCGCCACCGCCAGGCCCGCCGCCGACAGCCAGGCCCAGCGCGGGCCGAAACTGTCGCGGATCAGCTCGCCATGGCCGCGCCCGGTGAACACGCCGAGCCGGACCGTGAGTTCCTGCACCACATAGAGGATCGGGATCAGTACCAGTTGGAGCAGCAGCAGCCGGTAGCCCCATTGCACGCCGCTCTGCCCGGCGGTGATGACGCTGCCCACGTCGGTATCGGCCAGCATGACGACGAGGCCGGGGCCGAACACGGCGAGGAACGAGGAGGAACGGCGGGGGAGAGCGGCCTCGGACATGCGGCGCAGCGTGAATTGCGAGTGATTTGCATTTGCAGCGTAGCCGGCCGCCGCTGGCGTGTCAAACCGAACCCTGGCCCCTCCCGCTGGTGAGCATGGCAGAGATTGGCTGGCGGATGATGGGCAAAGCGCGGATGGGGCCGCGTGAATGGGTGCCGGGACCAGGCCGTTCACGGCCACATGCGAGCGACACCCGCGATGGCCGCGGACGGCCTGCCGCCGTTCGCTTTCCCTGCCGTCGGACGCTGCAAAGCGGTCACCCCGGACCTCCGCCGCGGATGCCCCGAACCCGCCCCAGGGCCGTGCAATGCGATCGGCGGTATCGGCACGGGTATGCTTGCCTTCGGTGGTGCGACCGTCCCTATCGACGAGCGCCAGGGCTGCCGACTCGGCTGCCCGGCTGCATGCTAATCGTCGCCTTCGCCGTATCGGTAGCCATAGCCGTAGGGACTCACTCCATAAGGGGCAACCGGGGGTGGCGGACCATAGCCATAGGGTGCGTAGCCGGGCGCCGGGCCATAGGGCGCGATGGGGGGTGGATAGCCCCACCGATCTCCGCCGTTCCAGCCATGCTCGCGCCAATCGCCACCATCACCATGCCAGTCATCTGCGCTGGCACCGTTCGTCATCAGGATCACAAAAGCGGCTGCCGCAATGGCGATCGGAAATCTGCGTGCGTGCATGGCCTGGGGACTCCTTGTGGCAGGGGGAATTGGTCGTCATCCCGGCACGACGATGAGCCTGGCGCGGGTACTGCGTCGTTATCGGGAGCTTGATTTCAGTTCATTGGGGCAGGTTGAAGGGACGGCCGGATCAGCATGTCGCCGGGGCGCCGCCCGGTGCGGCAAACGCCAGCCACGTCACACCGTCGATCAGTCGCACGCCGAAACAGGCGCAGGCCCAAGTCGCGCCCGGCGCCCGCCCCACTTCAACCGCCGGCGAACCGCCAAGGAGGTGGGGTGAGGCAGGGGGCGTGTCCATCCCGGCCCCGCTCCGCCGCGGCCTTTCGCGAATGGCCGTCCGGACGCAGGGCAATCGCCGGCAAGCGCCGCACCTGCGAGCCATCGCCGGTCTTCGCCGCAAACTCCTGGAAGGCTTTCGCGATATGCTCCGTCCGGGCAATCTCGTCTGCCGCATCCATTGCTTGCCTCCTGCCTGACCGGACAGAGCGAATCGTACTGCGCCGCCGATTGACGGCCCCCAATACCTTTCGGTCGTTGCGACATCCGGTATCAGATCGTCGTCTGTGAAATGCGCGCCATGCCGGTGCGTGGCCGGTGGCGGACGAGGCGGGTCGAGCCGAGTGCGAACAGCGCGGTTGCCAGGATGCCGGCCGAGCCGGGCTCCGGGACCGGGGCGACGGGGGCGTTCGCGGTCAACGTCACCTCACCGTTGCCATAGGAGACGCTCCAGCTATCAAGACCGCCCGGCCCGAACGTCAATCCGTCGATCGATCCGAAGGTTCCGCTCAGCCCACCGAGGGACTGGAGGATCACGAAGCGCTGCCCGTTCGAAGGAAAGAAGCCATTGAGGAGGCTGATGTCGAGCGTGCCGGAGAGGGTTGCCATCCCATCCACGACCACCTCTCCGAACGCTTTCCCTCCGGAAATGGTGGCTGAGAGAATATCGTTTCCGCTCATGTCGAAATTTCCGGTGATGGTGAGCGGATCGCCGCTGGAGCGGATGGTTCCCCCGGCCATCTTCACGGTACTATCGATGGTTCCCGTTCCCGTCAGCACGCCGCCGTCGATCACCACGGTCGGTGCCGTGAGCGAGCCGTTCACCACCGTCGTCCCGCCGGTCTGCACATAGTTTCCCGCGTATTCGCCGAGCGATGCGCCGGCGCCGATCGTCACCGAGCCGGCATTGGTGAAGCCGGCCTCGCTTGGCAGGCTCAAAAGACTGAGCGAGCCGTTATCGACCAGCACGCCGTTGCTCGCGACAATGGTTTGGGCGGTGGGATTGGCGGTCTGCGCGCTCGGCGTGCCGCCGAGATTGGTCTCATACAGCGACACCTGGGCGCCGGCGCCGATCTGCAACGTATTGGCGTTCAGCTGATAGGCGGTGAAGCTGCCGCCCTGGATGTTGGCGGTTTTCGCATTCAGGACTTCGTCCGGGTTGAGGAGGCTGGTTATGGCCAGGCTTCCGGTCTGGGTGTAGGTTCCGCTGACGCTGATATTCTCCGGGAAACCGACCGCAAGTGGTGGGTTCTGGTCGAAAAACACCGCCCCGGAGTTGTTTATCGCGGCCGCTCTGATGTTGCCGCCGAACAGGTAGCCGGTATTGTTCAGCGTGCCGGTGACGGCAAGTGTGCCGCCAACGCTTGCGCCGAGGCCGGTTGCATCCGGGAAGGCGGGATCGGTCGCGGTCTGCGGGGCGCTGTTGGTCAGGTTGCCCTGGATGGTCACGGTGCTTCCGTTGCCGACATAGAACGCGTTCGTGACATCGAGGGTGCCGGATGGCGGCGTGATGGTCTGGCTGTGGCCATTGACGAAGGCCATCGTGCCATTCACCGCATTGAGCCCGAGGGCGTTCTGCTGCCCGGCGACGGCAAGCGTGCCGAACACGTTCACTTCCTCGCCCACCGGAACCGTTGTGAAGGCCTGGCCGAGATTAAGCGTGCCGCCGGAAGAGATCTGCACGAGACCATTGCCGGTGAGCGCCCCCGTGATCGTCGCGGTCTGGTCAACTATGAATTTTCCCTGATCGGCGAGCCCCCCATTGACGGTGAACGCGCCGCTCTGCTCGGTGAACGATCCCCCGGCGCCGATGGCAAGCGCGCCAGAGGCCGGCGTATCGACGATGGTCGTGCCGTTGCCGACGCTGAGCGTTCCATTGACGGTGTTGAGATGGGCCAGCGCCGATGCCCCGCCGGCGGTGAAGCCGCCATTCACCGTCAGTTGCGAACCCGAGGCAATGTCGGTGAGGCCGCCGGGCTGGCCGGTAAGGGAGACCGATGTGCCACTGCCGATGAGAAGGTTGCCGGTATTCCGGAGCGTCCCGAAATTTGCGGTATCGCCCGCCGATTGCAACGAGAACTGGCCGCTGTTGCTGAAGGCGCCGAAGACGTTGAGCTTATTGTTGCCCCCCGACGTCTGGTAAAAATCCTGCGTGCTGAGATTGCCGGTGACGGTGAGGCTGGTTCCGTTCTGCTGAAGGACCGAGCCGCCGAATTGGAGCGTGTTGCCGTTGAAGACGGGCGTTGCGGCGACGGATGTCCCGCTGAGCGTAAGTGCCTCCTGACTGGTGAACTGGTTGAGATTGCTGAGGCCGTTCAGCGTGCCGGCGACATAGAGGCTGCCCTTGCCTTCGAGATCGAGTTGGTTCCTGACGGTGAGGGTCGCCCCGGTCGGGATGTAGACCGAGGGCGGCGTGCCGCTGCTGCCGGTGCCATCGTTGACCAGGGTTCCGACCGTCAGGGTATCCGGGGCGTAGCCGCCGAGGGTGACGTTGCCGTTCCCGGAATTCGTCAGCGTGCCATCCACGGTGATATGGGCGGCCGGCCCGGTCGTGGGAGCATTGGCGTTATAGGTTCCGAGACTGCCCGTATTGGAAAGATTGCCCTTGACCAGCAGCTTGCTCGCCGAGACGAACAGGCTTTGGCCATCGTTTTGGAAATTGTTATCGACTGTGAGATTTTCCGGCTGCAGCGTCTCTACGTTGCCGCTGGTGGTGACGGTGAGCGAATTGACCTCGGCGTTCTGGTTGAGGAAAACCGAGGCTTCATTTATCGTCGTGTCGTAGGTGGTTGCAACGGTGTTGTTCGGGACGACCGCGGGATTCCAGGTGCTGGAATTGCTCCAATAGCCATCAGCCCCGGGTTGCGTCGAGACGGCGATTTGCGCAGCCGCCGTGCCATGGATCAACATCAGGGCGACGCCTGAAGCCATCGCCGCATGCGGAAATCTCACGCGAATCCTCCGTCGCTTTGTCGCGTCATCGCAATAAGAATGCGTCGGAAGCTACCATGCTCCTCCCCCACGCTTCAATCGCCTTTCCGCGCTGCGGCATGGCACCGTCGCCGGGTGATGCTGTGAGCAGGATCGTGTTGCTTGACGGGGCTGCGACCGCGGCATTTTACGGACTGCCCATGTCCGCTTCCCGCGCTCTGTAAGTGTCTGACTGATAAAGGGTTGAGTGATTTCAGCAGGCTGTGATTCTGTCGGCGTGCGAACCACGACGGAAGCAACGATGCCCTGGACGGAACTCCCTCGCCCGTAGTATCGGCGGGAGGGCTTGCGCTATGCAAGCGACCTGGCGGGTGCGGAATGGGCGCTGATCGAGCCGTTCATGCGGGGTTGGCGCCGGCTTGGACGGCCTCGCGCCACCGAGCTGTCCAGCTTGGTGAATGCGATCTGCGACATCGCCGCCACCGGCTGCCAATGGCGGCAATTGCCGCGGGATTTCCCGCCCCATCTCCACGGTACGGGGCTACTTCTACCATTGGATTCGCGATGGGCGCCGGGAGATCATCAATCATGCGCTGGTGATGGCATCGCGCGAGAAGGTGGGTCGCAAGCCGCGCCCGACCGCCGGTGTGATCGACAGCCAATCCGTGAAGACGACGGAGAGCGGCGGACCGCATGCCTAAGACGCGGGAAAGAAGGTCAAGGGCACAGTCGCCGTATCGTCACGGACACCGCGGGGCATCCGGTCGGTCTGATCGTGCACACCGCCGGTATCCAGGATCGCGACGGTATGGTCGCGGTATCGGCTGCCATCCGGTGCTGGGGATGCCGGCGACAAACTGCGCGATGCTCGCTCGGTGCTGGGCCGCCGGACGGTGCAGATCATCAAACGCCCGGACACCGCCCGGGGATTCGAGGTCTTGCCCCGACGCTGGGTTGTCGAACGCACCTTTGCCTGGCTCGGGCGGTGCCGCAGGCTCGCCAAGGGCTTCGAAGCAACGATCGAAAGCCCCACTGCCTGGACGTTGACCGCCCACGTCCGCCGGCTTGCGCGAGTGCTCACAAGAGCCTGATAACCAACGCTGCATTCCGAGTCATAGACTTACCGAGTCAGGTGAGAAATTACGCTTATCGACATCAATTACTGTTCTGTGGAGATGATAATTGCTGAATTCACAACGTGCGTTGACTGCGATCGAGTGTCGGTTCGTCATCAACATGAAATTGTATCAATCCTCGTCGAATCTTTCGGAGGATTGCTTATTAACGACTGCATTCGACTTGAGGAATTTAATCAGCGCCTGTTCAAGTTGATAACAGAGTTTTTTGTCCTTAACCTCTATATATGAGCCGTATCGAACTATTGGATCCTTGAACCAGAATTTATCAAAGTGATATTTGATTCTGCACGCGATGGAACTCGTAGCTTTTCCCACGTATATGGGACGCTGACTAACGTCATAAAGCACATATACGCCACAACATTGTGGCCATTCTTGTTTGGAATATGGATCGAAATCAATAAGACTTCCCAGACCGGTAATTTCTTGCTCATTTTCTGTCTCTGTTACCACGTCTTTTGGTAGGGAGGTCTTCAGTGCGTCTGCCAATTTGTCCCGTGTCGCAGCTTGTGGATTTTGTATCTTTCCATTTTCTAAATTGTAGAGCGACGCAATAGAAATGTTGGCCAATTTGGCTAGCTCTGGTACCGTCAGTGTCGCCTTGAGTCTTTGGTCACGCACCCAAATACCGAAGCTTGAAACTTCGCCGGTGTGTATATCTTGTTCCGATTCTTTTACGTCCAGCGCGGAGGAAGCTTCCGGTGCCCTTTTCGATAGCTTGCCGAGAATTTCTTCAAGTTTATGCTTGTTAGCGCTGGTCGGGTGGGATGTTCCTGATTCCCAGTTCGAAATAGCCCCTGGAGTTACGCCGATCTTGGCGGCAAGGTCCGCCTGCTTCAGTCCCTCCCTCTCGCGCGCACGACGGATGAGTGGCCCCAAAATATTCTTCATGCTTGGTGCTCCTTGTATATTTTTCCTTTCTGGTGTGCTTGTAGGGGGCATGATAGTCGATCCGAAGGCGCATGACCATTTCTCGTGCCGCTCGTATGGCCGCCTGTGTTTCTCGCCAGCGCCTTCGCTCCTGCCCACCTTTCGCGGCCCGCGTCCTGATTTGGCCGTGTGGACGGATTTGGCCAGCATCATCCCGCGCTCAAAACTGACAATAGCGGAGTCGCCGGTATTGGCCTCCTCGCAGCGCATGGCCACGCGCCTGAACCGCCCGAACCTGCCAGTAGCCTGTACGATACGTCCCTGTGGTTTGTAAAGGTGCGGGGGGCAGCGGACGTCCTTTACTGTCGGCGCTCGGGCGACCTTGCAGCGCAATCCGGTCGCCGCCTTCCCGCCTGCCGTGCGCACAGACAAACAACCGGCCGCCCGGTGCGTGCCGGGCGGCCCTTGTCGTGGGGGTGGGGTGGGTCAGGCGGCCTCGGTCGCGCTGCACGCCCAGGCGTGGCCATGCACCAGGCCGTCGTCGTGGTCAGCCTGCGGCAGCGGCGTGGCGGCGGCCTCATGGAACTGGGCGCGCTCCGTGCTGCCGGCAAAGGCCGTGGTGGAGGAGCGGCCACCCGATAGCGCCATAGCGACCGCGTCGAAATAGCCGACGCCAACCTCCCGCTGGTGGCGGGTGGCCGTGTAGCCGTCGGCCTCGGCGGCGAATTCGGCCTGTTGCAGCTCGGAATAGGCCGCCATGCCGCGCGCGCGGTAGCCGCGGGCGAGCTGGAACATGGCGTGGTTCAGGCTATGGAACCCGGCCAGGGTGACGAACTGGAACCTGTAGCCCATCGCCCCGATCGCCCGCTGGAAATCGGCGATCTTCTCCGCCGGCAGCTTCTTCTGCCAGTTGAAGCTCGGCGAGCAGTTATAGGCCAGCATCTTGCCCGGGAAGCGCCGCGCGATCGCGGCGGCGAAACGCTCCGCCTCCGCCAGATCGGGCTCGCTCGTCTCCCACCACAGCAGGTCGGCATAGGGCGCGTAGGCGAGGCTGCGGGCGATCGCGTAGTCAACGAGGTCAGCAATTGCGCGCTGTGGGCATCGGTGCGGCACAGCAGCACCGTCGCCACCCCCTCCACGTCGGCGGCGAGGCGGGCGGCGTTGAGGGTGCGGATGTGCTGGCTGACCGGCACCAGCACCTTGCCGCCGAGATGGCCGCATTTCTTCTCGCTGGCCAACTGGTCCTCGAAATGCACGCCGGCGGCCCCGGCCTCGATCATCGCGCGCATCAGCTCATAGGCGTTGAGGCTGCCGCCGAACCCCGCTTCCGCATCGGCGACGATCGGCGCCATCCAGGCGGTGCCGCTGTTGCCCTCCATGCGGTCGATCTGGTCGCAGCGGCGCAGCGCATTGTTGATCCGCCGCACCACCGCGGGCACGCTGTCGACCGGATAGAGCGACTGGTCGGGATACATCTGCCCGGCCGAATTGGCATCCGCCGCGACCTGCCAGCCGGACAGGTAGATTGCCTTCAGCCCGGCCTTCACCTGCTGCACCGCCTGGTTGCCGGTGAGCGCGCCGAGCGTCGCCACATAGGGTTCGGTGCGCAGCAGGTGCCAGAGGCGGCGCGCCCCCATCTCGGCCAGCGTGTGGCGGATGCGGAAGCTGCCGGACAGCCGCTCCACCTCGGCCGGGGTGTAGTCGCGGACGATGCCGGCGAACCGATCGGCCTCGGCAAGCGGCATGCCGGTCGGCACACCGTCGGGGGCGAAGGCGGCATCCTGGGTCGGGCGCATGCGACATTCTCCATTTTGCGCATCGGAATGCGTCAATAATTCACATTGCGGCGGGAAAGTTTATCGGGAAAATGCGCCCCGGGCGGCAATCCGGTAAGGAGATTCACCGACCGTCCGATGAATCCGTAAAGGGTGTAAAAAAGTGGCACGCCGGCTGATCGGCCATACCATTCGCCGCCTGCGCCAGGAGCAGCGGCTGACGCAGCAGGCGCTGGCGGTGCGGCTCGGCATTTCGCCGAGCTATCTCAACCTGATCGAGCACGACCAGCGCGGCATCAGCGCCTCCCTCCTGATCCGGCTGGCGGAGACGCTGCGGGTCGATCTGGCGGCGCTGTCGGGCACGGTGGAGCGGCAGGTCGAGGCGCAGTTGCGCGAAGTCTTCGCCGACCCGCTGCTGAACGCCGAAGCGGTGCCCGAGGCGGAAGTGGCGGCGCTGGCCGCCGGCAGCCCGGCGGCGGCGCGCGCGGTGCTCGCCCTCTATCGCGCCTGGCGGGTGGCACGGGAGGATGCGGGGGGGATCGCGCTCCCCTCCGGCCGGCGGCTGCTGCTGCCGACCGAGGAGACGCGGGACTTCTTCAACGACCGCGCCAACCATTTCCCCGCGCTCGAACAGGCGGCGGAGGCGCTGGGGGCGGAACTGGCGGTGAGCCCGGCGGAGATGAACCACGCCGTCGCCGAGCGGCTGCGCCGGCGCCACGGCATCACGGTCACGGTCGGGCCGCTCGAAGCGGCGCTGCGCCGCTACGACGCGGCGGCCCGCAGCCTGCAATTGTCGGAGATGCTGCCACGCGAAAGCCGCGGCTTCCACATGGCCTTCCAGCTGGCGATGCTGGAGGTGCGGGAGGCGGTGGAGGCGACGATGGCGGACAGCCCCGCCTCCTCGGCGGAGGCGGCGGCGCTGATCCGCATCGGGCTGCTGAACTATACCGCGGCGGCGCTGCTGATGCCCTATGCGCCGTTCGCCGCCGCCGCGACGGTGCTGCGCCATGACGTGGAGGCGCTGGCGGCGCGCTTCGGCGTCAGCTTCGAGCAGGCGTGCCACCGGCTGTGCAGCCTGCAACGGCCGGGGGCGCGCGGCGTGCCGTTCTTCTTCCTGCGCGTCGATCCGGCGGGCAATGTCAGCAAGCGCTTCGCCGGCGCCGGCTTCCCGTTCGCGCGCTATGGCGGCTCCTGCCCGCGCTGGGTGGTGCATGGCGCGTTCGCCAGTCCGGGGATGCTGCGCGTGCAGGTGGCGGAGCTGACCGACGGCGCCCGCTTCCTCTGCTTCGCCCGCACCATCACGGCGGCGGCGGCGCAATGGGGGGAACCGCCGCCGGTGCATGTGATCGCCATGGGGGCACCGGCGGCGCATGCCCAAGACCTCGTCTATGCGGATGGCCTCGACCTGGAACGCGCCGCGGTCGGCATCGGCCTGTCCTGCCGCCTGTGCGAACGCCCCGACTGCCGCAGCCGCGCGTTCCCGCCGCTGGAACACCGGCTGGCACTCGACCCGCACACGGCGAGCGCCAGCCCCTTCCGTTTCGAGGTGCGGCGGGCGCCCTAGCGGGGCGGCGACGTCAAAGTTCCCCGCGCGCCGCCAGGGCGCGGATGCGGTCGGCGGTGCGGCAGGCGATGGCCTGGATGGTGAGCGACGGGTTGACGCCGCCGATGGTCGGAAACACCGAGCCGTCGCAGATCCAGAGATTGGGAACATCCCAGCTCCGGCAATCGGCGTTGACCACGCTCGTGCGCGGGTCGGCGCCCATGCGCGCGGTGCCGTTGAGGTGGGCCGTGTCATCCTCCTGGTCCCAGATGTCGTGCGCCCCCGCCGCCTGCAACTGCCGGCGCATGAAGGCGAGGGCATGCGCACCGAGCCGCCGGTCGTTGTCGCACAGGCTGTAGGTGACGCGGGCGACCGGCAGGCCGAGCGCATCCCTTTCCCCGGCCAACGTCACCCGGTTGCGTTCCTGCGGCATGTATTCGCCGACGATCTTGAGGCCGGCGACATGGTTGTAGTGCTGCATCTCCCGCTTCAGGGCATCGCCCCACAGCCCGCGCGCGCCCAGCAGCGTGCGCGCCCACAGCACCGGCAGCGGCCCCTGGCTCATGATCGCGTAGCCGCCGAAGAAATCCTTGCCGCGATCCTCGTAGTTCCAGTGCTCGGTGATGGCGAGGGAGGGCGGACCCTTGTAGGCCCGGATTTCGTCGTCCATACGGCCCCACACCGCCTGATTGGCCTGCACCATCAGATATCTGCCGACCAGACCGGAGGAATTGGCCAGCCCGTCGGGATGCGCGGCGGTCGCGGAGTTGAGCAGCAGCCGCGGCGTCTCGATCGCATAGCCGGCGACGACGACGTTGCGCGCGCGCTGGAAGCGCCATTTGCCGCCGCGATGGTACTGCACGCCGCTGGCGCGCCCGGCCGCATTCGTCTCCACCCGCCCGACCATGGCGAGATCGCGGATCTCCGCCCCCGCCCGCAGCGCCCGGGGGAGCCAGGTGACGAGCACGCTCTGCTTGGCGTTGGTCGCGCAGCCGACGACGCAGAGGCCGCGATAGACGCAGGGCGGCGACAGGCCGCGCGGGGCGGAGACCGTGGCCAGCGGCGTTTCCGCCCATGGAATGCCGAGCGCTTCGGCGCCTTTTGCGAGAACCAGTCCGGCCGCGTTGACCTCGTGCGGCCGGTACGGGTAGCGCGGCCGGTGCGGACCCCACGGATAGCGCACCGGCCCGGCGATCTTCAGCGCCCGCTCAACCTCCCGGTAGTAGTGCCACATCTCGCGCCAGTCGATCGGCCAGTCGGCGCCGTAGCCGAGCAGCGAGCGCGCCTTGAACCATTCCGGACGGAAGCGCAGCGACACCATCGCGAAATGCACGGTGCTGCCGCCGACCGAGCGGCCGGAATTGTTGGCGCCGAGCTGGAGCGGGTCGTCGCCATCGACGATGCGCTCCTCGGTCCAGTAGAGCTTGTTCTGCGAGGTTTCCTCCGACGCGAAATCCTCGAGCGGACGCCAGTAGGCGCCGGCATCGAAGGCGACGACGGAGAAGCCGTGCTCGGCAAGCCGGCACGCCAGCGTGCCGCCGCCCGCGCCGGTGCCGACGATGGCGAAATCGACTTCCTCGCCGTCGTCGAATTCGCGCATTTGGACCCAGCGGCCGGGCCGCATCACGTCCGGCGCGCGTCCCCCGGTGGCGCGCGGCGTGGTCATCGGATCATCAGCGGACACGCCGGTTTGCCTCCGTCACGCGGGCCACGTCGCCGCCCTTCAGTTCCACCGGTTCCCAGGCGTCGCGGCGGTTGAAGCCCATGCGGACATAGCCGCGCGGGCTGGCCGGGCCACCCCAGCCGATTTCGCTCCACGCCGTCGGGTGGGCGTAGTAGGCTTCCACGATGTCGTGCGCGAGCCGCTCGCTGAAGAACATCGCAGGCGGCATTCCGCCCCATGCGGGTGCCGACAATTCGCCCTTCTGCATGCGGGTGAGCAGGGCATCCTTCTGCTCTTCTGCCAGAAGCTCGAATGCGATCCCGTAGGCGGCCGCGGTTTCGGCGGCGAGCGCCGCAAGGCCGCGGCGCCATGCGTCCTGCAACGGCGGCAGTTTCGCGTTGCGGTAGCCCTCGGTTGCGTTCCTGTACAGCTTGTCGTCGAGCAGCACCGCCGTCGCGATCGCTGGGCGGCCGATCGGCTGCGGCACGATGCGATCGCACAGCGGCGCCACCATCTTCCATTCTGCTCCGGTGAAGAAGCGGGGCTGATCCGGCAGCGCGAGGCGTGCGTTCACAGCCTCCCGCGTCGCATCATTCCACGACGGGGTGTCGCGCTTGTCGAGCACGTCGTAGCCGGGATAGCGGTCAGGCATCCGCATCGTCCTCCAGCAGGCCGAGCGCGGCCAGACCCGCGAGGGCGAGGCCGGTAAAACTGGGCGGCGCGGGGAGCGGCGGGCCGTTCTGGATGTTCTGCGTCCAGTTGCGCCAGCCGCCCATGTTCCGCGCGATGCCGAGCGCATGGAAGCCGACCCCGAGGAAGCCGAGCGCCGCGGTGACGCGGAGCGCGAGGCGCGTCGCGCCGCGATGGCGCCGCGCCGTGCCGCGCGCGGTGTTGGCAAGCATGCCGGCCGCGAGCGGCGGCAGCGTCACCGGCAGGACCATGAACGGATCCTGGAAGGCGCCGCGGAAATGCAGCAGGCCCGCTTCCCCGACCGTACCGAGCAGGCCAAGGCTGGTCAGCGCCGCGGCGGCGCGGCCGGCCGGCAGGTCGAACACCATCGGCGTCCGCCCCGGCGGATTGTCCCTTACCCGCTCGGCGAAGTAGCCGAGCAGGCCGGAGAGCACGAGCGCCGCCGGCGCGCCGATCGGCGCAGCATAGAACAGGTTGCCCCACGAGAAGCCGCCCGGCCGCTTGGTGATATTGTAGAAGTGGAAACCGAGTCCGGCGAAGCCGGTCGCGGCGGCGAGCGCATAGGCCGAGTCGCGCGCGACATGCGCGCCGTGCCGGCGGTCGCCGACGCCGTGTCCGCTCGCCAGCAGGCTGACCGTCGCAGCAGCGAGCGGCGCGAACATCGCGCGGTTGTGGAAGTCGCCGCGATAGTGTTCCAGCGCGCTGTCGGCGAGGACGGAGCCAGCCAACAGTCCCGCCGCGCGATTGAGACGCCGCGCCGCCGTCACCGCGACGTGCGGATCACCGGCAGTGGCGGGCACGCGGCGCCCTGCCCGCAAGCGTCGATCGGACATCCCTTCCCGTTCCCTTCAGATCTGGTATCGTTCGGCGTCCTGGCGGCGGAGTTCCAGGCCGAGACCGGGACGCGACAGGTCCGGGCGGATCACGCCCTCGCGCGGCAACGGCGCACCGTCGAACAGCATGTGCTCGATGCGCACATGGTCGTGGAACCACTCCAGATGCCGCAGGCGCGGCGCCGCACAGCAGGGATGCAGATGCAGCGCCGGCGCGCAATGGGCGGAAAGATCGATGCCGTGGGCCTCGCACAGCGCGGCGGCGCGCAGGAAGCCGGTGATGCCGAGGCAGCGGGTGACATCGACCTGCTGCACATCGACCGCGCGCGCCTCCAGCATGCGGCGGACATATTCGGGACGGTAGGCATATTCGCCCGCTGCAACCTCCATCCCGGCCGGCATGCGCCCGCGCAGCAGGCGCAGCGAGTCGAGATCGTCGGAACTCACCGGCTCCTCGAACCACGCGACCCCGCTGTCGCGGGCGAAAATCTCCGCCTGCGCGAGCGCGTGGGCGGCGTCGTAGGCGCCGTTGCCATCGACGAACAGGCCGCGCTCCCCGGCGGCCTTGCGGCCGACGGCGACACGGTGCGGATCCTGCGCGGGATGGGTGCCGACCTTCATCTTGACCCAGGCACAGCCGTCACGCTCGATCCAGCCGCGGAACTGCTCGGTCAGGTCGGCGTCGCTGTAGGTGGTGAAACCGCCGCTGCCGTAGATTCGCACCGCATCGCGGCAGCGTCCCAGCAGCACCGCCAGCGGCAGATCGAGCAGCTTCGCCTTCAGATCCCACAACGCCGCATCGATCGCCGCGATGGCATTGGCCGCCAGCCCCTCGGCCCCCATGTTGCGCACCGCGGCGCGCATCGCCTGCCAGGCGGATGGCGGGTCCATCACGTCGTGCGAGCGGATCACCCCGGCGAGCTTGTGGGTGACCAGCCTCGCGATGCAGCCGTCGGTGTAGGTGTAGCCGAGGCCGGTCCTGCCGCCGCCGTCGATTTCGACGACAACGAGGGTGGTCGAATCCCAGTGCATGGTGCCGTCGGCTTCCGGCTTGTCGGTCGGGATCGTGTAGGCGCGCGCCCGCACCGTGCCCGGGCGCACGCCGGTCCGTTCGCCGCGCATGCTCAGCGGCCCGGCAGCAGGGAATCGATCGCCTGGCGGGCAGCGCCGGCGATCATGCTGCCCTCCTCCGGATCGCCCTTGAGCAGGGTCGAGGTGAACTTCTTCGCCTGATCGAGCGTGATGTGCGGCGGCAGCGGCGGCACGTTCGGGTCGGTCTTGACCTCCAGCACGACCGGCCGGTCGGCGGACAGCGCCTCCTCCCACGCCGACGCCATCCGATCGGGATGATCGACGAAGATGCCGCGCAGGCCGATCAGCTCGGCAAACCGGTGGTAGGGGACGTCGGGGATCCTCTGGGAGGCTTCAAACTTCGGGTCACCCGACATCACCCGCTGTTCCCATGTCACCTGGTTGAGATCCTGGTTGTTGAACACGCAGACGCACCAGCGCGGGTTCGACCAGGCCTTCCAGTATTTGGCGACGGTGATCAGCTCGGCCATGTTGTTCATCTGCATCGCCCCGTCGCCGACCAGGGCGATCACCGGCCGGCTCGGATGGGCGATCTTGGCGGCGATGGCATAGGGCACGGCGGCGCCCATCGAGGCGAGGCCGCCGGACAGCGAGCACATCATGCCACGGCGGATCTTGAGGTCGCGCGCATACCAGTTGGCACAGGACCCGGAATCGCTGGTGATGATCGCCCCCTCCGGCAGGCGCGGGGAAAGTTCCCAGGTGACGCGCTGCGGGTTGACCGGGTGTGCGGTGGCCATCGCGCGCCCTTGCAGCACGCGCCACCACTCGGCGACCTCGTTTTCGATCTGGCGGCGCCAGGCGCGGTCGGTCTTCTGGTCCAGCATCGGCAGCAGCAGCTTCAGTGTCTCCGCGCTGTCGCCTTGCAGGTTCACGTCCATCGGGTAGCGCAGGCTGAGCATGCCCGGGTCGATGTCGATCTGGACGCCGCGCGCCGCCCCCTCCTTCGGCAGGAATTCGGAATAGGGGAAGCCGGAGCCAATCATCAGCAGCGTGTCGCACCCCATCATCATATCGTAGCTCGGCTTGGTGCCGAGCAGGCCGATCGAACCGGTGACGAAGGGCAGATCGTCGGGCACCGAGGCCTTGCCGAGCAGCGCCTTGGCGATGCCGGCGCCGAGCTTCTCGGCGACCGCGATCACCTCGTCGGTCGCGTGCAGCGCGCCGGCGCCGGCAAGGATGGCGATCTTGCGGCCGCTGTTCAGAATCTCGGCTGCCTGGCGCAGGTCGTTCTCGTGCGGCACCACCCGCGGCGGCGTGTAGCCGATGCCGGAATGCACCGTGCCGTGCTTGCGCGGCGGTTCCTCGTAGGGCATTTCCTGCAGATCGTTGGGCAGCACCAGCGCGGTCACCCGGCGCTGGCCGACGGCGATGCGGACGGCGCGATCGACGAGGTGGCGCACCTGGGCGGGGGCACTTGCCTGATGCACGAAGGCGCCGGCCACGTCCTTGTACATGCTGACGACATCGACTTCCTGCTGGTAGTGGCCGCCGACCGCGGTGCGGGCCTGCTGGCCGGCGATCGCCAGCACCGGCATGTGGTCCATGCGCGCGTCATAAAGCCCGGTGATCAGGTGCGAGGCGCCCGGCCCGGACGTTGCCATGCAGACGCCGAGACCGCCGGTGAACTTGGCATAGGCGGAGGCCATGAATGCGGCCATTTCCTCATGGCGGACCTGGATCAGTTCGATGCCGCCGCCGAAGCGGTTGAGCGCGCCGAGCAGGCCGTTGATGCCGTCGCCCGGATAGCCGAAGACGCGCCGCACGCCCCAGGCATGGAGACGTTCCCAGAAGAAATCGCCGACCGTCTTGCTCATTGTCTGCCGCATCCGTGCTGAAAGAGGAAGGCTGAAGGAAGGGGGCGTGGGGCGGGGGAAGAGCGGGGAGTGGGCCGCCCGACCGCCTGCCCTTGTGCCGGCCTGAACGACGGGCCGAGGCAAGCTGTTGCGTGAACTTGCGGTCAGGGGGCGGAAGATCGCGGGATCGTGCGGCGACGGCGGCGGCTGGCGCGGCGCCGCGCAGCGACCATGCCGGCCGCGATTGTGCCGGTCCGCTGGCGCCGGCATTGTCGCGTTCTCCCACAGCCCCGGAACCGGTGCCGATGACAGCTTCCGCCCTGGCCTCCGCCGGCAGCGCCCCCGCCGGTTCGGCGTTCGAGGTGCTGCGTGCCTTCACCCGCCTCGGCCTGACCAGTTTCGGCGGCCCGGTCGCGCATATCGGCTATTTCCGGGCCGAATTCGTGCAGCGCCGCCGCTGGCTCGACGACCGCGCGTTTTCCGATCTGGTCGCCCTGTGCCAGTTTCTTCCCGGCCCGGCCTCGAGCCAGACCGGGTTCGCGCTCGGGCTGATGCGGGCGGGGTTTCCCGGCGCGCTTGCCGCCTGGTTCGGCTTCACCCTGCCCTCGGCCGCGGCGCTGGTGCTGTTCGCCTACGGCGCCGGCGGCATCGCCGCGTCGGCGCAGGGGCAGGGCGTGCTGCACGGGCTGAAGCTGGTCGCGGTAGCCGTGGTGGCGCAGGCGGTGTGGGGCATGGCACGCACCCTCTGCCCGGACCGGCCGCGCGCCGCCATCGGCACGTTCGCGGCCGGGCTGCTGCTGCTCGCCCCCGGCCCCGCCGCGCAGCTCGGCGCGATCGTGTCGGGCGGCCTCGCCGGGCTGGCGTTGCCGGCGGCGGCGGCACTGCCGGCCGTACCGCTCGGTCTCAGTGTCCGGCGCGGGGTGGCAATGGCGTGTCTCGCGCTCTATGCCGTGCTGCTGGTGGCCCCGCTGCCGGTGCTGTTCGCCGCGTTCTACCGCAGCGGGGCGCTGGTGTTCGGCGGCGGCCATGTGGTGCTACCGCTGTTGCGCGATGCCGTGGTGGGGCGCGGCCTCCTCAGCGATGGCGCGTTCCTCGCCGGCTATGGCGCGGCGCAGGCGGTTCCCGGGCCGCTGTTCACCTTCGCGGCCTATCTCGGCGCCGTCGCCGCCGGGCTGCCGGGGGCGGTGGTGGCGCTGCTGGCGATCTTCCTGCCGGGCATGCTGGTGCTGCTCGGCACGCTGCCGTTCTGGGATGCACTGCGCGCCCACCCGCGCGCCCAGGCGGCGATGCGCGGCATCAACGCGGCCGTGGTCGGCATCCTGGGGGCAGCGCTCTATACGCCGGTGTGGACCGGTGCAGTGCTGCGCCCGGCCGATCTGGCGGGGGCGCTGGTGGGGTTCGTGCTGCTGACGGTGTGGCGCGCGCCGCCGCTGCTTGTGGTGGCGCGGGGCGCCGCCGGCGGCGCGCTTGGCGTCTGACGCCAAGCCACCGAAAGCCACCCTCTTCCGGTCGTTCGGTGGCTTGGTACGCGCGCCGGGTTGGCGACCGGCGGCGGGCGAACGCAGGACACCATAACGGCCGAGGGTGACCCCATCCTTCATGGGTCACCGTCCGCGACGGCGGGTATGAGGCGCGGCTTGCCCGACCGGCGGGCGCCGCTATCCTGCCGCCAAAGGCGGGAGAGAGCGGCATGACCTGGCGCAGCACGGTGTTCGGCCTGATGGCGCTGGTCATCCGCCTCGGCCTCGCCGGTGCGGCGGCGGCGCAGGGATCGGGCGGGACGGTCACCACTGAAGCCGGCAGCCTCTCCGGTATCTGGCGCGACAATGCCGCCGTGCGGGCGTTCCTAGGCGTGCCGTTCGCCGCCCCGCCGGTGGGCGCGCTGCGCTGGCAGGCGCCGCAGCCGCTGCAACCGTGGCAGGGAGTGCGCGCGGCGGATGCCTTCGGCGCGCAATGCATGCAGAAGCCGCGCTCCCACACCTCCGTCTATTACCAGTATGCCGGGACGCAGCCGACCGCGGAGGATTGTCTCTATCTCAATATCTGGGCGCCGGCGGCCGAGCGGGCACATGACCTGCCGGTGATGGTGTGGCTCTATGGCGGCGGATTCCAGCAGGGATCGGCGGCGAACCCGGTGTTCGACGGCACCGCGCTGGCACGCCGCGGGGTGGTCGTGGTGACGGTGAACTACCGCGTCGGCATCTTCGGCTTCTTCGCACATCCCGAGCTGGCTGCGGAATCGCCCGCGCATGCCTCGGGCAATTACGGGTTGCTCGATCAGATCGCAGCACTCCGCTGGGTGCAGCGCAACATCGCGGCATTCGGCGGCAATCCCGGCAATGTCACGCTGTTCGGCCAGTCCGCCGGCGCGGCCGCCGTCGATATGCTGATGGCAGCACCGCCGGCGCGCGGCCTGTTTCACCACGCGATCGCCGAGAGCTACGGTCTCTCCCGGCACATGCCGGGGCGGCAGGCGGCGGAGGCGCGGGGTGCGCAGCTTGCTGCGCAGCTCGGCGCGGAGGGGCTGGCTGCGCTGCGCGCCCTGCCGGCGGCGCGGCTGCTCGACGAGGGCGGGGCGTGGGGGCCGATCGTCGATGGCGCGGTGCTGCCCGACGACCTCTACGCGCTGTTCAGCGATGGGCGGGAGGCGGACGTGCCGCTGCTGACCGGCTGGAATGCCGATGAGGGAACCACCTTTCCCCACGCGATCACCCGCGCCGGCTATGAAAGCGGATTGCACCAGCGCTACGGCGAGGCCGTCGCCGCCGGGCTGCTCGCGATCTATCCGGCGCAGGACGATGCCTCCGCCACCACGGCGAGCGTGCGGATGTTCGGCGAAGGGCGACTGGCCTGGGGCGCGTGGAGTGCGGCGCGGCTGCACGCGCGCAACCATTTTCCCACCTATGTCTATTTCTTCAGCCATCCCCAGCCGATGCTGCCGGGCACAGGCTTCGACGAGACGGCGGGGGGGCTTGCGCTCGGCACCTTCCACAGTTCCGAATATCCCTACATCTTTGGCACGCTTTCGGTGCTGAGCCGGGCCTGGACCGGGGCGGACCGGGCGCTGTCGCAACTCTTCGGTGCCTACTGGACGGCGTTCGCCGCCACCGGCACGCCGAATGCCGCCGGCCTCGGCTTCTGGCCTGCCTTCGACGGCAGCGCCGACAGCATCATGCGGCTGGGTGATCAGGGCGGGGCGGGACCGGGCGCGGTGGTGGAGCGGTTGCGCGCGCTCGATGCGCTGGACGCACCGCAGGCGGCCAACTGACCGGCGGCGCGGGCGGCGAGCACGGCGGCGGGGGCGAACGCCATCAGCCAGGCGACGCGCGATTCGTAGCGGTCCTCCACGCCGGAGAGCGAGGCGGTGAGAAAGGCGTTGGCCAGCACCGCGGCCAGCACCAGCGCGCAGAACGTCCAGCCGACCCGTTCGCGCCACGTCGTCGCCACCAGCCAGACCAGCGCCGCGAGCCCGGCCCAGGCACAGGCGAGCTGCACCGGCGCGCCGGTCCCGGCCAGCGCCGGCATGCGCCCGGCGGATTGCAGCGACGCCCGGTAGGCGCGCAGTTCGCGCGCCGGGAAGAAGCGGGCGATCACCGGCGCCGGCCCCGGCGTGCCCGGCCACGGCGTCAGCACGTCGCGCAGCCAGAGATGGCCGAACAGATGGAACGTGTTGCCGAACGCCGCGGCGGCGACCGCGCGCGGTTGGTTCAGGATGGTGCCGCGCACGATGGCGCCCGCTTCCGGCGCCCAGCCCTCGGCACCGCCGAGGTCGCGGGCGATCAGGTCGCGGTGCCAGAGGAACTCGTTGCCGCCGGCGCCGACCTGATCGAGATAGGGACAGATCCGGAAATGCCGCACCGGACAGGCGGTGGCCAGATAGGCCTGGGCGGTACGATCGCCGAGCATGCGCGCGGCGGCGACGACGCTGCCGTAGGGCGCGAGCGTCGGCGTGCGGTGCGCCACCAGGTTGACCAGGATGAGCAGCAGCGCCGCCGTGGCCGGCGCCACCACCATGCGGGCGAACGCCGCCAGCCCGGCGCGCCGCCCCGCCGCCGCCGCCGCCAGCACGCCGCCGAGCAGCGCGAGGCCGAAGCCGAGCGGCACATGCGACAGATGCACCGACACCGCGCCGATCGCGAGCAGCCACAGATAGCGCCGTTCCCACCGCCCGAGCACGCCGAAGCCGAGCAGCCATGATGCCAGCACAACGACGCCGGTGAAGACGTCGGTGGTGAGCAGGCTGGCGAACCACGGCAGGCTGGTGGTGGCAGCAAGCAGGGCGCAGGCCGCCAGCACCGGCAGCTTCCCGGCCCAGCCAAACTGGCGCAGCACCAGCCAGATGAGATGGGCGACGATCCCCGCCTGCACCAGCACCGGCGGCCACAGGCTGAGCCGCCAATCCGTCGCCAGCAGGAAAAAGCTGTAGAACGGCGGCGCGTTCCAGCCGACGAAAAGCTGCAATGCCTGGGCGAGATAGTTGCCGGTGTCGGCGAACACCAGCGGATAGCCGTTGAGCACCGCCGGCCAGCACAGCAGCAGCGCGCCCGCCAGGATGCCGCTCCACGCCCGTCCTGCCGCCATCCGGTCTGCCGCTTCAAGCTGCCCCATCCGGGCAGCAACGCGGAGGGCGCGGCGGGGTGCGGCGCCGGCGGCTCACAACACGTTGCGCCCTGCCGCCGGCGGGGAGTACGTTCGCGGCGCGGCGTGCCTTCAGTGTCCGGAGAAGTCGATCACGGCGGCAAAGCCGCTCTCGGTGCCGAAGGCGAGCCGGCTGCCGTCGGTGTTCCAGGCCAGCGCCGAGACCGCGCCGCGGCCCGGCCCGGCGACCGGCAGCAGCCGTCCGCTGCCGATATCGGCCAGCACCACCATGCCGTCGGCGAAGCCCGCCGCCACCGCCTCGTGCTGCGGATGGCAGGCGGCATCGGTGCAGAGGACCGTGGCGCCGCCGGCGAGTTCGGTCGGCGCCTTGCCCATCGGGCCGCCGCCGAAGAACGGCCACAGCACCACCGACTCCGCCCCCGACGTCGCCAGCCACCTGCCGCCGCGGCTGAACGACAGCGCCCGCGTCTTGGCGGGATAGCCGCTCATGCGCATGTGCTGCCCGTCGGAAAGCCGCCAGCCGTGCAGTGCATTCTCCTGCATCGCGGTGATGACGCTGTCGCCGTCGGGGCTGATCGCGATGCCGACATGGCTGCCCTTCCATTCCAGCAGCCGCGGATTGTCGCTGCGGGAGGCGACGAACCACAGGCTCGCGCCATTGTAATGGCTCGCCGCCACGCGCTTGCCGCGGGCATCGAAGACGAGGCCGGTGACGCTGGAAGGATGCGACAGCGTCTTCAGGCGCGCGCCGGCCGCATCGAACAGATGCACCTGCCGGCCGACTGCGGCGGCGAGCAGCGCCGCCCTGCCGTCGCTGAAACTCGCGACATGCTCCACCCATTTCATGCCGAATGTCGCGAGTTCGGTGACCCGGCCGTCGGCGCCGGCGCGCACGAGGCGCCCGTCATCGCCGCCGGAGACGAAGCCGGCGGGAACAACGTCGGGGGCGAGCGCCAGCGTGCCGCCGTCATGCGCGGCGATGCTGTGCCACGCGCCGCCGCGCAGCGTCCGGATCGTCCCGTCGCCGAGCGCGAAGCCGGGCACGCCGCTGCGGTCGAAGCAGGCGGCGACGACGAAGGCATCGAACGTCGCATGCGTGCCGCGTGCGTCGAGCAGATGGTCGGGGGAAATGGTCTGGCTCATCCTGTACGTTTCCCGATGGCGCGCCCGTCCGTCAGGACGGGTTCGACGCCGCCACCTGGCAGGATTCGAAGCCCCGGCGGAGCTGCGGGCGGTTGAGGTTGCGGCCGATGAAGACGATGCGGCTGCGGCGCGGCTCGCCGTCCTTCCAGGGGCCGACGAAGTCGCCGTCGGCCATCATGTGCACCGCCTGGAAGGCGAATTTGCGCGGCTCCTCCGGGTAGGCCAGGATGCCCTTGGTGCGCAGCAGGTTCTGGCCTTCGGCGGCGAGCAGTGCGCCGATCCAGGCGTTGAACTTCTCCGGATCGATCGGCCGCGCCGCCTCGAAGCTCATCGAGGCGACGTCCTCGTTGTGTTCGTGCGCATCGTCCTCCAGGAAAGCGGGCGCGTGCGCGAGCACGCGGTCGAGGTCGAAGGCGCCCTGCTCCAGCACGGCCGTGACCGGCACGTTGCCGCGCACCGCGTGGTGGATCGCGGCGGCCGGATTGATCGCGCGGATGCGCGCCTCCACCGCGGCGCGTTCCTCCGGCGTCACCAGATCGGTCTTGTTCAGCACGATCACGTCGGCGAACGCGATCTGATCCTCCGCCTCGCGGCTGTCGGCGAGGCGGGCCGGCAGGTTGCGGGCATCGACGACGGTGACGATGGCATCGAGCCGCGTCTTCGCCCGCACCGTCTCATCGACGAAGAAGGTCTGCGCCACCGGCGCGGGATTGGCGAGGCCGGTGGTCTCGATGATGATGCCGTCGAAGCGGCCGCGCCGCTTCATCAGACCGCCGACGATGCGGATCAGGTCGCCGCGCACGGTGCAGCAGATGCAGCCGTTGTTCATCTCGAACACTTCCTCGTCGCTGTCCACGACGAGGTCGTTATCGACGCCGAGCTCCCCGAACTCGTTGACCACGACGGCATAGCGCCGTCCGTGCTGTTCCGAGAGGATGCGGTTGAGCAGCGTCGTCTTGCCGGCGCCGAGATAGCCGGTCAGCACGGTGACGGGAACGAGGTCGGACTGGACGGCGGTTTCGGACATGGTGCTCTCGCTCGCGGTCGGGACCAGGGAAACCGGTCATATAGGGGCGGCGGCGCGCTGCGGCCATGCCGCGAGCGTACGGCGGCGCAGCGCCGCCAGCGTGGCCGCGGCGTATGCCACATCGAAGCCGGCCGCCCGCTGCCGCCCGGCAGCGGCGAGCGCGCGGCGGCGCGCCGGATCGGCGGCCAATGCGACGATGGCGGCGGCGAGCGCCTCCGGATCGTCGGGGTCGATCGGGACCGCCGCGTCGCCGGTCACTTCAGGCAGGCCGCCGCGCGGCGCGCACAGCAGGGCCGCCCCGCTCGCCATCGCTTCCAGCGCGGTCAGGCCGAACGGCTCCGGCCAGCGGCTTGGCACCACCACGATCGCCGCCCGCGCCATCGCCGCCAGCACGTCCCGGTGCGGCTGCCAGCCCGGCATGGCGATGCCGGCCGCCGCTGCCTCGGCCCGCAGGGCGCGCACGAACGCCGTTTCCGGGCTGGCGCGGCCGAAACGGTCGGCGCCGAGCAGCACCGCGCGCCAGCCCGGCAGCGCCGGCAGCGCCCGCGCGCAGGCCCGCACGAAGGCATCCGCGCCCTTGTCCGGCACCACCCGGCCGGCGAACAGGATGGTGTTATCCCGCGCCGCCGCGGTGGGCAGCCGCGCCAGGTCGAGACAATTGGGCAGCACCGGCACCTCGGCGCCGTCCGCCAGCCCCTCCATGAGCCGCCGGCGCAGCCAGGCGGAGACCGTCACCACCTGCGCCAGCCGCGCCAGCAGGCGGGCGCGCTCGGCGGGGCTGCGGGCGCCGCGCATGCCCTGCGGATCGTTGTGCAGGAACAGGCTGACCGGCACGGACGGCAGGGCACGCGCCAGAAGCAGGGCGAGTTCCGGATGGTTATGCACCTCGATCAGCGCCGGCCGGGCGCGGCCCAGCGTGCGCGCGAGCGCCGCGGCGAAGCGGCGCGTCTGGCCGCCGAGCAGGCGTGCCGGGCGGACCGGCGTGAACGGCACGTCGGCGAACGGGGAAGCGGTCGGCGTGCCGAACACGCGCGCCGCGAACCCCTCCGTTCCGGCGGCCAGCATGCGGACGACGAGGCCGATCGCGCCGGTCGCCTCGGGTGAGAAAGCCTCGCGCGGCGGCAGGACGATCGCGACCTCATCGGACGGCATGGCGGCGACACCTAAGCAGGCTTTCGTGGTTCGCACCACGAAAGCCTGCTTAGGATCTGTTGAAAACGCATCATCTTTTTCGCGGGACGCAAGGGCCTCCCGCGAGATGATGCTTAGGCCGGGGGAGGCTGCCGAGCTATGGCACCGCAACCGGCTCGTATTTGGCGATCTGCCAGGCTGCCGGCTCCTCCGCCGCCGCGGCGTACCAGTCCGCCACCAGCGGAAAGCCGCGCACGGCCGCGCAGTAGGCTTCGGTGTCCGGGCCGAGTTCCGGCCGGTAGGTCAGGAAGCGGGTGACCACCGGGGCATACATCGCATCGGCCAGGGTGAACGCCGCGCCGAACAGGAACGGCCCGTCGCCGCCGAAGCGCAGGCGCGTCTGCCGCCACAGCGCCTCGATGCGGGCGATATCGGCGAGGCATTCCGGCGTGCGGCCGGCGCCGGGAAACGCGCGGCAGAGATCCATCTGCATCGCCCCGCGCAGCGCCGCGAAGCCGGCGTGCATCTCGGCGGCGATGGCGCGCGCATGGGCGCGGGCGGGGCGCTCCGCCGGCCACAGGGTGGGCCTGATCTCGGCGCAGTATTCGCCGATCGCGATCGTCTCCCACACCACCGCGCCGCGATGGATCAGGCAGGGCACGAGGCCGCTCGGGCTGACCGCCTTCACCGCCGGGGTGTTGCCGCCGGCGAGCGGGATCACCTCCTCCGTCACATCGAGACCGGCGAGCCGCACGGCCAGCCAGCCGCGCAGGCTCCAGGACGAATAGCGCCGGTTGCCGAGATAGAGAATCCCATCCGCCATGCCACGCCTTCCCTTGCCCTCGGCCCGCGAACGCGCGAACCTGACCGTCTGGTCAAAGACGGAACCCGGTCCATGAACGAGATCCCCGTGCGCCCGAACAATCTCGAAGCCTTCTGGATGCCGTTCACGGCCAACCGTGCCTATAAATCGAGCCCCCGCCTGCTCGCCCGTGCCGAGGGCATGGCCTATTACACGAATGACGGACGGGAAGTGATCGACGGCACCGCAGGGCTGTGGTGCGTCAACGCCGGCCACGGCCGGCGCGAGATCACGGAGGCGATCCAGCGCCAGGCAGCGGTGATGGATTTCGCGCCGACCTTCCAGCTCGGCCATCCGGCCGCCTTCCAGGCCGCCGCGAAGATCGCCGAACACACGCCGGCGGGTCTGGACCGCGTGTTCTTCACCAATTCCGGCTCGGAGAGCGCTGACACTGCGCTCAAGATCGCGCTCGCCTACCAGCGTGCGCGGGGGGAAAGCCAGCGCGTGCGGCTGATCGGGCGGGAGCGGGGGTATCACGGCGTCGGCTTCGGCGGCCTGTCGGTCGGCGGCATCGGCGCCAACCGCAAGCAGTTCGGCGCGCTGCTGCCCTATGTCGATCATCTGCCGCACACCCATGCGCCGGAGCACACCGCCTTCACCCGCGGCCAGCCCGCCTGGGGCGCGCATCTGGCCGACGCGCTGGCCGGGCTGGTGGCGCTCCACGGCGACACCATCGCGGCGGTGATGGTCGAGCCGCTGGCTGGATCGACCGGCGTGCTGGTGCCGCCGCAGGGCTATCTGGAGCGGCTGCGGGCGCTCTGCGACCAGCACGGCATCCTGCTGATCTTCGATGAGGTGATCACCGGCTTCGGCCGCCTCGGCACGTTCTTCGGCGCCGAGCGGGTCGGCGTGGCGCCCGATATCATCACGATGGCGAAGGGGCTGACCAATGCCGCGGTGCCGATGGGCGCGGTCGCCGTGCACGACCGCATCTACCGCACCATCGTCGATCAGGCGCCGGCAGGGATCGAGCTGTTCCACGGCTACACCTATTCCGGCCACCCGCTCGCCGCCGCCGCGGCGGTGGCCGCGGTCGACCTGCATGTCGGCGAGGATCTGCCCGGCCGCGCCCGCGCGATGGAGGGGTATTTCGAGGACGCGGCGCACAGCCTGAAGGGGCTGCCGAATGTCATCGACATCCGCAACATGGGGCTGGTGGCAGGCATCGAGTTGCAGCCGCGCGCCGGCAAGCCGACCGACCGGGCGGTGCGCGTCTTCCACCGCTGCTTCGATGCCGGCGTGTTGATCCGCACCACCGGCGACATCATCGCGCTGTCGCCGCCGCTGGTCGCCGAACGCAGCCATCTCGACCGCATCTTCGGCACGCTGGCCGAGGCGATCCGGGCGGAGGCGGCGTAGGCGGCCGGGTGGAGCGCGCTTGCGCGGCGGCGGCGTGACGATTCCCGCCCCTTGATTTCGCCGCGGCGGGGCAACACTCTCGCGGCGATGCGTCGGCCGGCGGGCGGCCAGGGCAGCGTTGCCGCGGACGGCCGGCGGGCAGGAGAGCGGCTGAAGGCATGAAGCACTGGCGGATCGAGCAGATCGAGTGGACGCGGTTCGACGCCGGCCGGGTCGATCCGGACATCATTCCCCTGGTCAAGGCGGCCGCGATGGTGGAGCGGAACGGCACCGAATACGCCGCCTATCTCAACGGCGTGTTTCGCGATGACCCGGATTTCCGCCGGGCTGCCGACAACTGGGCGGAGGAGGAGGTGCAGCACGGCGACGCGCTCGGGCAATGGGCGATGCTGGCCGATCCGTCCTGGGATTATCGGGCGGCGTTCGCGCGCTACCGGGAGGGGTTCAGGATTCAGGTCGGCGCCGACGCCTCGATCCGGGGTAGCCGCACCGGCGAACTGATCGCCCGCTGCATGGTGGAGACCGGCACATCGAGCTACTACACCGCGCTCGGCGAGGCGACGGAGGAGCCGGTGCTGAAGCTGATCTGCAAGCAGATCGCCGCCGACGAGTTCCGCCATTTCAAGCTGTTCTATGACCACATGCGCCGCTATCTGGCGCGCGAGAATTTGTCGTTTGTCCGCCGTCTGCGCGTCGCCGCCGGCCGCATCAGCGAGAGCGAGGATGACGAACTCGCCTTCGCCTTCCACTGTGGCAACGACCCGGCCGGCGCGCCCTATGACCACGCCGCCTGCACCGCGGCCTATATGGCGCGTGCGATGGCCTTCTACCGTTTCCGCCACATCGAGCGCGGCATGGGCATGATCTTCAAGGCGGTCGGGCTGAAGCCGCGCGGGCGGCTCTCCGATCTGTCGGCGCGCCTTGCCTGGCGCCTGATCCAGCGCCGCCGGCGCCGCTTCGCGGCCCGCGCGGCCGTGCTGCCGGCACGGGCGGCCTGAGCTTGCGCCGATCCCGGCACTATCTGGTCACCGGCGGGGCGGGGTTCGTCGGCAGCCATGCCGTCGCCGCCCTGCTCGATCGCGGCGATGAGGTGGTGGTGCTGGACAGCCTGCGCACCGGCCATCGCGGGGCGGTGCTGCCGGGGGCGCGGCTGGTGGTCGGCGACCTCGATGACGAGGTGCTGGTCGGCGCGCTGCTGGCCGAACGGCGCTGGGATGCGGTGCTGCATTTCGCCGCGCTGTCGCTGGTCGGCGAGAGCATGCGCGAGCCCTATCGCTACATCGCCGCCAATGTCGGCAGCGGGGTGCGGCTGATCGCCGCCTGTGTCGCGCATGGCGTGCGCCGCTTCGTGCTGTCCTCCACCGCCGCGCTGTTCGGCAATGCCGGCGATGCGCCGATCGACGAGGACGCGCCGATCGATCCCGGCTCGCCCTATGGCGAGAGCAAGGCGATGCTGGAACGCACGCTGCTGTGGGCGGAACGGGTGCATGGGCTGCACAGCGCCGCCCTGCGCTACTTCAACGCCGCCGGTGCCGACCCGGCCGGCCGGCTGGGCGAGGATCACGTGCCGGAGACGCATCTGATCCCGCTGGTGATCGACGCGGCGCTCGGGCGGCGGCCGGCGCTGTCGGTGTTCGGCACCGACTATGCGACGCCGGACGGGACGTGCATCCGCGATTACGTCCACGTGACCGATCTGGCGGAGGCGCATCTGCGTGTGCTCGATCTGCTCGATGCCGGCAGCGTGCGCTACAATCTCGGCAACGGGCGCGGGCATTCGGTGCGCGAGGTGATCGGCGCGGTGGAGCGGGTGACGGGACGGCGCGTGCCCTGGCACGCCGCGCCGCGCCGCGCCGGCGACCCGCCGGTGCTGGTGGCGGCGGCCTGGCGGATCATGCGGGAGACCGGCTGGCAGCCGCGCTTTGCCGATCTGGATGCCATCGTGGCGACGGCGCTGGCGTGGCGGGAGGGGCATCCCGAGGGGTACCGGGGGGTGGACGGCAGTATCATTCCGACCGGCGGAGCACCGCGCTCACGTCGCGGTAGCCGCTCAACACGCGGATGACATTGATGCCATGCGCGGCCGGACAATAGATCACCAGGTAGATGCCGACAGTCCAAAAGCGCAGGCCGGAGGCACGCGGCACAATATCAGTGCGGACATGGCCCAGGCCCGGCGCATCAGCAAGAAACGCGAACGCCGCCTCGAACCGGTCGATCAGCCGCAACGCCGCAGGCGGGTTATCCGCGCCGACATATTCGCCGATGTCATACATGTCCCGACGCGCCTGCGGCGTGACCTCGTAGCGACTCACCCGGCGCGCCAGCTATTCGTGAAGTGTTCTCTAAGTTCCGCCATCACCTGTTCGCCGGGCAGGGTTTCCCCGCGATCGAGCTGGTCGAGTCCGATCTGGATCTCGGCCCGCAGGCGCACCCGCGCGGCCTCGGTCTCGAACAGCAGGCGCAGTGCCTGCTCGATCACCTCGCTGCTGCTGGCGCTGGCGCCCGCGGCCACGCGGTCGGCGATGCGCTGTTCCAGATCGGGCGGCAACGTGACCTGCATGTTCCAATGCCTCCACGCGGGGGATGAAGGTTACACCGGCGCGGCCGGGCGCGCCAGGACAGGGGCGCGTTGCCGCTTGCATCCCGCCCCCCGCCCGCGGGATAAGCCGGCCCGGGTGCAGTGAGGGCGGCGATGATCGATCCCGCGAAACTGGCGGCGTGGCGCGAACGCTTCCCGAACGATCGCCCGCACCAGACCGAGGATGCGGGTTTCCGCAAGGCCGCGGCACTGGCGTTCCGGGAGGATGGGCGGCGCTCCCTGCCCTATTCCGGCATCGCCACGCTGCTCGGCACGCCGTATCGGCCGGAGGCGCCGGAGCAGGCGGATTTCGGCGGTCTCGATGTCGCGCTGATCGGGGTGCCGATGGACCTCGGCGTCACCAATCGCGCCGGCAGCCGCCTCGGCCCGCGAGCGATCCGCAATGTCGAGCGCATCGGTCCCTGGCACACGGCGCTGAAGCTGGCACCGCTCGCTGAACTCAGCGCGGCCGATGTCGGCGATGTGCCGTTCCGCAGCCGCTTCAGCCTGGCCGAGAGCCTGGAGGATATCGAGGCGTTCGTGGCGCGTGCGGTCGCGGCCGGGGTGCGGCCGCTGTCGGCCGGCGGGGATCATTCCATCAGCTACCCGATCCTGCGCGCGGTCGGGCGCGCGCGGCCGGTGGGGATGGTGCATATCGACGCGCATTGCGACACCTCCGGCGTCTATGAAGGCAGCCGCTTCCATCACGGCGGCCCGTTCCGGCAGGCGGTGCTGGACGGCGTGCTCGATCCGGCGCGCAGCATCCAGATCGGCATTCGCGGCGGCGGCGAATATCTGTGGGAATTCTCGACCGCGACCGGGATGACGGTGATCCATGCCGAGGAGGTCGATGCGCTGGGGATGGACGCGGTGATCGCGCGGGCGCGCGCGGTGGCGGGTGACGGCCCGGTCTATGTGTCCTTCGATGTGGACGGCATCGACCCCGCCTTCACCCCCGGCACCGGCACGCCGGAGGTCGGCGGCCTGACGCCGCGCGAGGCACAGCGGCTGCTGCGCGGTCTGGCCGGCCTCGATATCGTCGGCGGCGACGTGGTGGAGGTGGCGCCGCAATACGACGCGACGACGGTGACGGCGCAGGTCGGCGCGCAGATGATGTTCGAGATCCTTGCCCTGCTGGCGCTGGCGCGGCGCTAGCCGGCAGGGCGTATGCGCGCGGGCATGCCCGGCGCGTCGTTGCCCGGGGCCCGCACCGCGATCGCGAGCAGGCCGCCGAGCACGCCGAAGGCGGCGAGCAGCGTGAAGGCGGCGGTGAAATCCCCGGTCGCCTGCCGCACCCAGCCGACCAGCGTCGGACCGATGAAGCCGCCGAACAGGTTGCCGACGCCGCCGATGAACGCGATCGCCGGGATCGCCATGCGCTGGGGCAGCAATTCCGTCGGCATCGTGAACACGATCGGCAGATACATGTAGAGGAAGAATCCCATCAGCGTGAACGCGGCCATCTGCACGCGCACGTCCCCCGCCCCGAACCACGCGCCCACCCACAGCAGCACGCCGATCGCGATCATCGGCACGCCGGCATGCAGCCGCCGTTCGCGCCGCCGGTCGGAGCTTTGCGTCACCGCGATCAGCCCGATCACGGCGGTGAGGTACGGCAGGGCGGAGAGCAGACCGATCCGCCCGATGCCGAGCTGGCTCGCCGCCTTGAGCGCGCTCGGCAGCCACAGGCTGAACCCGTAGGCGACCATGTTGATGAGCGAGAAGGCGCCGAGCAGCAGCCACACCGTCCGCTCCCGCAGCATCGCCCGCCAGTCGGCGCGCGGGCGGGCGCCGAGGGCGGCCTGTTCGGCAGCGAGCGCGCCCTGCAACGCCTGCCGTTCCGCCGCTGGCAGCCACCGCGCACCGTCCAGGCCATCCGGGATGCCGCGCCACCAGACCAGCGCCCACAGCCAGGCCGGCAACCCCTCCAGCACGAACATCGTGTGCCAGTCGGCGTAGCTGAGAATGAGGCCGGAGACCGGGCCGGCGAGCAGGGCACCGACCGGGATGCAGAGATTCCACAGGCCGAAGGCGCGCGCCCGCTCCTCCGCCAGGAACCACTGGGCGAGCAGCATCGACGTCGCGGTCCAGACCGGCCCCTCGGCCGCGCCGAGCAGGAAGCGCGCCGCGATCAGCGCCGGAAAGCTGTGGACGAGGCCGGTCGCCATCGCGCACGCCCCCCAGGCCAGGAGCGCGGTCAGGATGACGCGCTTGGCGCCGAAGCGCGGCGCCAGCCAGCCGGCGGCGAGGAAGGTGATCAGGTAGCCCCAGAAGAAGATGCCGCCGGCCAGTCCCGCCTCGGCCGGCGACAGCCCCAGATCCTTCGACAGGCTGGGCAGCGCCAGGCCGATGTTGACACGATCGAAATAGGAGATCGTGTACATCAGGAAAATGACCGGAATCAGCCGGATCCAGCGGGCGGCACCACGGCGCGCATGGTCGGACATGGCACGTTCCCCGCTTCCGTTGGTCCTGGCAGGCGCCCTTCCGGTCAGGCGGCGCGGCCGAAATAGCGGCTTCTGGCGCTGCTCTGGTTCTCGTAGATCGACCCCTGATGCGGGGCCGGCGGCAACGGCATGCGCACCGGCACCGGCGCCAGCCGCGGCGTGATGGTGGGCGCGCCGCAGACGAGGCGGGCGTCGAACTCGGCGAGATCCTTCACCCCCATCAGCGGCCACGCATCGGCGGCGGCGAACTCATAGAGCAGCAGCGCCCGCGGGTGAGCGGAGAGGTTCTGGGCCGAGCCGTGAACGGCCCGCACGTGATGGAAGCTCATCGAGCCGGCGCGGCCGGTGCAGGGCACGGCGCGCGAGAGGTCGAGGTCGAGCGCACCGACATCCATCGCGCCGCAGAAATGCCCGTCGGCATGATGGTCGAACACCGGGCCGCGATGGCTGCCCGGCAGCACCAGCATCGCGCCGTTCTCCGGCGTGCAATCGTCCAGCATGACGCCGACGGCGAGCAGATCGTCGTTGGTGTGCGGATAGAATGCCCAGTCCTGGTGCCATTCCACCGGCGCGCCGCCATGCGCACCCTTCATGTTGATCTTGGAGCCGTGCAGCCGCACCGCCTCGGTGCCGAGCAGGCGGCGCAGGATGCTCACCAGCCGGTCCGATCCGGCGAGGGCACGGAAATAGGGATCATGGCGGTGTGGCACCTTGATCCGCCGCACCCGCGGCGCGTCCGGCTGGTGGTCCGGTTCCAGGTCATAGACCTCGGTATGTCCGGTCAGCCCGCGCGCGCCCGCCAGAATCGCCGCCACCCGCCGGTTCGCCTCGGCCAGTTCCGCTGCCTCCAGCACGTCCGGGATGATCACGAAGCCATGTTCCCGGTACTGCGCAACGGCACGATCATCGATCATGGGTCCTGCCCCTTTCCTCCCGCCCGCTCCGTGCTAACGCTGCGGGACGGGCGCGGTCAATGCGCCGGCCGGAGCGGCTTGGGCAGCGATGCCGGGGGAGGACGCAGGATGAACGGATCCGGACCACCGATCGCGCGACGCGCCTGGCTGCTGACCGCGCTCGCGGCGCTGGCCGGCGGCGGGGCGGGCGCGTTGCCGGCGGTGCGGCTCGGCGTGCTGCAATATGGCACGGTGCAATGGGTCGCCGACGTGATGCGGCGCCATGCCCTCGATGCCGCCCACGGGTTCCGGCTGGAAGGCGTGCGGCTCGCCAACAACGAGGCCGGGCGGGTGGCGCTGATGGCCGGTGCGGCCGATGTCGTCGTGTCCGACTGGACGATGGTGGCGACCCAGCGCGCCGCCGGCAACCGGCTGAGCTTCGCGCCGTTCTCCAGCGCTCTCGGCGCCATCATGGTGCCGGCCGAGGCGCCGCTGCACACGCTCGCCGACCTGCGCGGACGATCGCTCGGCGTGGCCGGCGGGCCGCTTGACAAGTCCTGGCTGCTGGTGCGCGCCGCCGCCGCCGCCACCGCCGGCATCGACCTGGCCGCCGCCGCGCACCTCGCCTATGGCACACCGCCGCTGCTCGGCGCCAAGCTGCGCCAGGGCGAACTCGACGCGGTGCTGACCTTCTGGACCTTCGCCGCCCGGCTGGAGGCGGCGGGCTACCGGCAGATGGTCGGCGTTGCCGAGTGCGCCGCGGCACTCGGCCTGCCCGGCCCGCTCGGCCTCGTCGGCTTCGTGTTCCACGAGGAGTGGGCGCTGCGCAACCGCCCGGTCGCCGACGGGTTCCTGGCTGCCGCCGAGGCGGCGGAGCGGCGCCTCGCCGATGACGATACCGAATGGCAGGCGATCCGCCCGCTGATGGATGCGCCGGAGGAGGCGCTGTTCAACAGCCTGCGCCGGCGCTTCCGCGACGGCATCGCCCATCCCACGGCCGAGCAGGAACAGCAGACGGCGGCGAAGGTGCTGGCGATCCTGGGCCAGCAGGGCGGACGCGCGGCGACCGGGGGGCTTGCCGAACTGCCGCCGGGGGTGTTCTGGCCGGTCGCGCATGCCGCCTGAGCGGCGCCGCGCGCTCAGGGACGGCACGCTGTCGCTGATCGGCTTCGTCGCGCTGTGGTGGATCGCGGCGGCGCTGGTGCGCACGCCGGAACTGCTGCCCTCCCCGGCGGCGGTGCTCGCCCTGGTGGGGCAGGAGACGCTGGCCGGGGCGCTGCCGCGCAATGTCGGCATCACGATGGCGCGCGTCGCGGTCGCGTTCACGCTGTCGATGCTGGCGGGCAGCGCCGGGGGCTATCTCGCCGGGCGATCCGGGCGGGCCGATGCCTGGCTCGACCCGTGGCTGATCATCCTGCTCAACCTGCCGGTGCTGCTGGTCATCATCCTGGCCTATGTCTGGATCGGACTGAACGAGCTCGCCGCCGTCCTGGCGGTGACCGCGGCGAAGGTGCCGACGGTGATGGTGACGGTGCGCGAAGGGGCGCGGGCGCTCGACCCCGGTCTCGACGATCTCGCCGCGGCGTTCCGCCTCGGGCGGCTGCGGCGGCTGCGGCGGATCGTGCTGCCGCAGCTCGCCCCCTATCTTGCGGCCGCCGGGCGGAGCGGCCTGTCGGTGACGTGGAAGATCGTCCTGATCGTCGAACTGCTCGGCCGGCCGAGCGGCGTCGGATTTGCCATGAACCTCTATTTCCAGGATTTCAACGTCACCGGCGTGCTGGCGTACGGTCTTGCCTTCGCCGCGATCATGCTGGTGGTGGAAAAGGCGCTGCTGCAACCGTGGGAGCGTCGGGCGAATGCCTGGCGCCGGGGCTGAGACGATGCGCGCCGATCCCGCGCTGGAAGTGACGATCGCGGAGAAGCGGTTCGCCGCCGGCGGGCGCACCGTGCTGCGCGACATCGCCTTTGGCGCGCCGCCGGGCGCGGTGCTGGCGCTGTTCGGCTCCTCGGGCGCCGGCAAGACGAGCACGCTTCGCATCGTCGCCGGGCTGGATGCGGCGTTCCGCGGCCGCATCATCCGCCCGCAGGGCCGCCTCGGCATGATGTTCCAGGAGCCGCTTCTGGTGCCGTGGCTCACGGTGGGCGAGAATCTGCTGCTGGTCGTGCCGGAGGGCGCGCCGCAGCCGGACGTGCCGGCGCTGCTGGCCGAAGTCGGCCTGCCCGACGCCGCGTCGCGCCGCCCGCGCGAATTGTCGCTCGGCATGGCGCGGCGGGCGGCACTGGCACGCGCCCTCGCCGTCGGCCCGTCGCTGCTGGTGCTGGACGAACCGTTCGCCTCGCTCGATCCGCAACTGGCGGCGGGCCTTGCCGCGGTGATCCGCCGGCGGGCGAGCCGTGACGGCATGACGGTGGTGCTGACCACGCACGATCTCGATCAGGTGATGGCGGTGGCCGATCGGGTGCTGGTGCTGTCCGGCGTGCCGGCGACGCTCGCCGCCGACCTTGCCGTGCCGCGCGGCGCCGATGCCGCCCCGCGTGCCGCCCTGCGCGCCGATCTGCTGGGCCGGTTCCCGTTCCTGCAGGGCCATGCCTGATCCTGCTGCCCGTCCGCGCTGGGTGGTGGTCGGCGGCATCGGTGCCGGGCAGATCCTTGCCTGGGGGTCGAGCTATTACCTGATCGCCGTGCTGGCCGATCCGATCGCGCGCGCGACCGGCTGGAGCCTGCCCTGGATCATGGGCGGCGCCTCGCTCGGCTTCCTGGTCTCGGGCGTGATGTCGCCCCGCATCGGCCGGCTGATCGAGGCGCGGGGCGGCCGGCCGGTGCTGGGCGCGAGTGCCGTGCTGCTGGCGGCGGGCTTCGTCGTGATGGCGCTGGCGCCCGATCTCGCGGTCTATTACCTGGGCTGGCTGGTGGTGGGGGCGGGGATGGGCGCGGGCCTCTATGATCCCGCCTTCGCCGCCATCGGCCGGCTCTATGGCAGAGAGGGGCGCGGGGCGATCACGCAGGTGACGCTGCTGGGCGGCTTCGCCAGCACCGTGTGCTGGCCGCTCAGCGCCGCGCTGGTCGGGCATGTCGGCTGGCGCGGCACCTGCCTTGCCTATGCCGCGATCCATCTCGGGATCGTGCTGCCGCTCTATCTCATCGCCATCCCGCGTGAGCGGCGGCGCGACGTGGCGGCGGGCCATGCGGCGGCAGCGCCGGAACGGGCACCGCCGCGGCGCGCCTTCGTGCTGGTGGCGGCCAGTCTCACGCTCGCGTCGGTGGTGATGACCATGATCGCCGTCCATTTGCTGACGCTGTTGCAGGCGCGCGGCGTGCCGCTTGCCGCGGCGGTCGGTCTGGGGGCGCTGATCGGGCCGAGCCAGGTCGGCGCCCGGCTGCTGGAGACGCTGGTGGGGCGCCGGCTGCATCCGGTGCGGACGATGGTGGCCTCCACCGTCGTCATCGCACTCGGCCTCGGGCTGCTGTTGGCCGCCCCGCAGTTCGCCGCGGCGGCGATCGTGCTCTATGCCAGCGGCAGCGGCATCCGCTCCATCGTGCGCGGCACGGTGCCGCTCGCGCTGTTCGGGGCGGAGGGGTATGCGACGCTGATGGGCCGGCTTGCCATGCCGTCGCTGCTGGCGCAGGCGGCGACGCCGGCACTCGGCGGGCTGCTGGTGGCGCATCTCGGGGCGCAGGCGACGCTGCTGCTGCTGGTCGGCGCCGCGGTGCTGAACATCGTTCCGGCGGCGCTGCTGCTGCCGCTCGGCCGTCCCGGCGGATAGCGCCTGGCGTCAGCCCTCGGCCGCGAAAAAGGCGCGCGGGCCGCGTCCGGCATCCGGGCCGAGGATGGAGAACCCGCCATCGACCGGCAGATCGACCCCGGTGATGAAGCCGGCCAGGTCGGAACAGGCGAACAGCACCGCGTTGGCGACATCCTCGCCCCGCCCGACGCGCCCGGCCGGATGCAGCCGCGCCCCCACCGCGTCCGCCCGCGCCTCATCCCCCGCCAGGGCGGCGAGCGCGGGCGACCACGTCCAGGCGGGCGAGACGGAGAGCACGCGGATCCCGCGCGGGGCGAGCGTCACGGCGGCGTTGCGGGTGAATTGCAGCAGCGCCGCCTTGGCCGCCGGATAGAGCGCGCGCCCGGCGGCGCCGAACTTGCCGCCGACACTGCCGATATTCACCACCACGCCGCCCGGTGCCGTCATCACCTCGGCCGCCCGCGCCGTCAGCAGCGCCGCCCCGATCAGGTTCACGTCCAGCGCCGCGCGCCAGTCCTCGCGCGTCGCGGCAAGGCCGGGATCGAGATAGGTGACGGCGCAGTTGACCAGGAAATCGAGGCGGCCGAACCGTGCGATCGCCGCGGCGACGCAGGCGTCGATGTCCGCGTCGCGGGCGAGGTCGGTGCGCTGGAACACCGCGCGCGGACCGGGCGATTCCGGCTCCCTGCGGTCGGCGACGAGCACGTCCGCGCCGGCCGCGCCGAAGCCGCGCGCGATCGCCGCGCCGAGGCCCTGCGCCGCGCCGGTGACGATGGCGGCGCGGCCATCCAGCGCGATCATGCCGCCCGCCATGCCGCCACGATGTCGTCCACGCCGGCGACGCTGCCGATCAGCGCCACGTTGTCAAGCGCCGCGCGATGCAGCGCCGGATCGCTCGCGGCACAGGCGTCGGCGGCGAGGGTGACGCGATAGCCCATGTCGGCGGCATGCCGCGCCGTGTGTTCGACCACCGAATTGGTGGCGACGCCGGCGAGCACCAGCGCCGCCACGTCCCACAGCCGCAGCGTCTCCTCCAGCGCCGAGCCGAAGAAGGCATTGATGCGGCCGTGGCGCAGGACGATCTCGTGCGGCTGCGGGCGCAGCCGGTCATGGAAAGCCGCCCCCCACGAACCTTCCGACACCGCGCCGAGGCGCACCACATTCTCCCAGATCGGGCCGTTGCGCAGCACGTCGGCATGGTCGGCGCGGAAGGCGATGCGCACATGCACGATCGGCACGCCGGCCTCGCGGGCGCCGGCCAGCAGGCGCTCGGCCGCCGCCAGCACCCCTTCCCGCTCCGCGTCGCCCTCGGCGAAACCGAGCCGGATGCGGCCGTTCGGATGCACCACGTCGTTCTGGTAGTGCAGCGCCACCAGCGCGGTCCGCACCACGTTCACAGGAACGTCTCCAGCGTGTCCTGCACGTCCTCGCGGTTGATCAGGTCAATGCGCTTGAGGACGATGCGCAATCCCTGCGGCGTGCGGCGCAGGCGGTGGGTGTACTGGCCACCCAGCATGCGCTGTCCGTCGCGCCGCCATTCCAGCATGTGGAAGGTGGAGGCGACCATGAGATCGCCGTCCTCGTCCGGCAGCGGCAGGATGTTGCCGACGATGCGCGCCGCCTGCGTCACCGGCTGCTGCGACCAGGCGCGCTTCTCCTCCAGCCGCTGCGCCCGCACCTCGCGCAGCAGGGCGTCCTCGTAGAACAGGGAGGCATGGTTGACCGGGTCGGGCTGATCGAAACCGAGCGGCGCCCAGTACATGCCGTCGGCGGTGAACAGGCCGAGCCAGTCCTGCCAGCGCCGCTGATCGAGCAGCCGTGCCTCGGCGAACAGGAAGGCGGCAACGTCGTCCGGCACCGGTCAGCCCTCCTCTGCCATGTACTGCGCCCAGGCGCGGAACTGGTTGCGCATCGGCAGTTCGGAGAGGCCGTTGGCGACGAAGCCGCCTTGGATCGCCCGGTCGCGCCCGGCATCGCGGTGCAGGCTGACCCATTCGCCGCCGTCGGTGGCAAGCCCCTGCTGGCAGCGGGCATAGACCTCGATATCGTCCGGCATCACGTTGGAGGATGGCGAATTGACCACGTTGGCGTAGGTGATGGCGCGCTGGAACAGCGCCTCCGGCGCGCCCTTGAGGCGGAAGGTGTAGATTTCCACCATCGTCCGATCGACCGCGACCGGGCGGATCACGCGCAACTGCTGGAACGACGTGTGCGGCGAGCAGCTCGGGTAGATGATCGAGTTGTGCCGCTGCACCTCAAGGATTTCCTGCGTCCGCGCCTCTCCGTACGCCGCCTTCAGCGTTTCGATATGCGCGAGCGAGACGGGATCGGTGGGGGGCACGAAGATCGCGCCCATGTAGCTGTGACCGCCATCAAAGGCGACCATTTCCAGCTTGTCCCAGAACTCGTAGGGCTCGCCGTTGCCTTCGATGATCAGCAGCTTGAACGGCATTTTCGTCTCGCCCGCCATCGCCCGGTAGCGCGCGCGGGCGGCGTTGACCGAGGATTCGTGCGTCACCATCGGGTGGGAGGTGTCGTTCAGGTTCTCGAAGAAGATCTTCCAGTTGGAATGCTGCCAGACGCGGAACACGCCGCCCGCCACTTCGACCTCGCCCGCCGGGGCGCGGTCGCAGAAATTGTCGAGCGAGGTGCGGATGCCGCCCAGGAAGCTTTCCAGATCCGGTCCGTCGGCGGCAAGGCTCGCGAAGACGAAGCCGCGGTAGCTCGCCTGGCGGGGCACGCGGCGGACGGAGAACTGCGGATCGGCGGCATCGAAGCGGGTGCCGGCATAGCCTTCGCGCATCGGCACCGAATGCAGCGTGCCGTCGCATCTGTAGTTCCAGCCGTGGAACGGGCAGCGGATGAACTTGCCCACGTTCCCGTCCGGGAAGGCGACCAGTTTCGCGCCCTTGTGGGCGCAGCGGTTGAACAGGACATGCACGCCGCCCTCCGGCGCGCGGACCATGAACACGGACTCGCGGCCGATCAGCGCCTGATGGTAGTCGCCCGGGTTGGGCACCTGGCTCTCATGCCCGACATAGACCCAGGCGCGGCCGAAGATGCGGCGCATCTCCAGCTCGAAGATCGCGGGATCGGTATAGACCGAGCGGTGGACCCGATCCGGCTCGACCAGCCGGGCGGGGTCGGGGCCGTGCGCCACGTGCATGTCCATGCGTGCCTCCGTCTGCCGTGAGGGCGATGTTATCCGCTGTTGCGATGCGGATACACGCCTGCAACATGGGCCGCCTATCTCCGCCGCCGTCAAGCCTGTCGGAGAGGAGGATCGACCGATGACGAAGGGTTCCCTGCCCCGCCTTGCCGCAACCGCGGCGGTGCTGGCCGCCGTGGCGTTGCCGATGCTGCTGCGGCCGGTGCCGGCGCGGGCGTGGTGGGTGGGCGGCGTGGTGGTCCCGCCGGTTCCGGTCTATGTCGCGCCGCAGGCGCCGGTCTATGCCGCACCGCGCGCGCCGGTCTATGTCGCCCCGCCGCCCGTGGTCTATGCGCCGCCGGTGGCGCGCTGGGTGCCGGGGCATTACACGTGGCGCGGCTTCTGGGTGCCGGGCCATTGGGGGTGAGGGCAGAGGAGCGATGCCGACGGGCGACGATGCGCCGACACCGCACTTCACCGGCCGCGTCGAACCCGCCTGGATCGACTACAACGGCCATATGACCGAAAGCCGCTATCTGGCGGTGTTCAGCCGCGCCTCCGACGTGCTGGTGGCGCGGTTCGGGGCCGGGCCGGACTATGCCGCCGGCGGGTGCAGCCTGTTCACCGCCGAGACGCATCTGATCCATCTGCGCGAACTGCGGCTCGGCGCCGCCTTCCGGGTCATCGGCCGGGTGCTCGGCGCGGACGCGAGGCGCGTGCATATCTGGCAGGAACTCCGCCGCGCCGATGACGACGCGGTGGCCGCCACCTGCGAACAGATGCTGCTGCACGTCGCGGTGGCGGAGGGGCGCGTCTGCCCGATGCCGGCGGCGATGCAGGCGCGGCTGGCGGCCCTGGTCGCCGCAGATGTCGCCCTGCCGCTGCCGGCTGCGGCGGGGCGCGCCATCCGCAGGCTGTCCGGCGGCTGAGGCGCCATTGCCGGCGGCCGGCGCCGCCCGCATAGTCGGCCCGTCTGATCCGATCGGAACCGACCCATGAAAGCTGCCGTCTGCCGCACCTTCGGCGAGGCCCTGACGATCGAGGAGGTGGACCTCGCGCCGCCGCGTGCCGGGGAGGTGCGCGTCAGGCTCGTCGCCTGCGCCATCTGCCACAGCGACATCATGTGTGCCGACGGCGCCTGGGGCGGCATGCTGCCCGCCGTCTATGGCCACGAAGCGGCCGGCGTGGTTGCCGAAGTCGGCGCCGGCGTCACGCATCTCAAGCCCGGCGATCATGCCGTGGTGACCCTGATCCGCTCCTGCGGCCACTGTCCGTCCTGTTCGCGCGGTGCGCCGGTGCGGTGCGAGACTACCTTTCCCCTCGATCAGCAAAGCCCGCTGACGGTTCGCGGCACCGGCGAAGTCCTCGGGCACGGGCTGCGCACCGCCGCCTTTGCCGAGGAAGTGGTGGTGGAGGCCTCGCAGGCGATTGCGATCCCCGAGGACATGCCGCTCGACTGCGCCGCCCTGCTCGCCTGCGGCGTGCTGACCGGCGTCGGCGCCGTCATCAACACCGCCGGCGTGCGTCCGGGCGACAGCGTGGTGGTGATCGGCACCGGCGGCGTCGGCCTGAACGCGGTGCAGGGCGCCGCACTGGCCGGTGCCGCGCCGATCATCGCGCTCGACCTTTCGGAAGCGAAGCGGGAGGCGGCGCTGCGCTTCGGCGCGACGCAGGCGGTCGATCCGGCGGCGGACGACGTGGTCGGCTATGTCCGCGCCCTCAACGGCGGACGGCTCGCGGACTGGGCGTTCGTGACCGTCGGCGCCAAGGCGGCGATGGATCAGGCGACCAAACTGATCGGCCGCGGCGGCGGCGTGGTGATCGTCGGCATGCCGGCCTCCGGCGTGTTCGCCCGCTACGATCCGGGCTGGCTTGCCGCGGACGAGCAGCGCATCCTCGGCTCCAAGATGGGGTCGGCGCGGCTGCCCATCGACATCCCGCATCTGGTCGCCGCCTGGAAGCAGGAGCGTCTCAAGCTGGAGGAGCTGATCACCGGCCGCTATCCGCTCGATCAGATCAACGAGGCGATCGCCTCGGTCAGGCGCGGAGAGGCGCTGCGCAACGTGATCGTGTTCGGCCCATGAGGATCGTCGCGCTCAAGACCTTCGTGGTCGGTAACCCGCCGCCGCACTGGGGGGGGCGGTATTTCATCTTCCTCAAGCTGATCGCGGACAATGGCATCGAAGGTGTGGGCGAAGTCTATGCCGCGAGCTTCGGCCCGCACGCGATCGCGCGGCTGATCGAGGATGTGTTCGTCCATCACGTCGAAGGCGCCGACGCGTTCGCGATCGAGACGCTGTGGCGCAACGTCTATGGCCGCGGCTACTCGCTCCGGCCCGACCCGACGCTGGTCGGCGTGCTGTCGGGGATCGAGATGGCGCTGTGGGATATCATCGGCAAGGCGGTCGAAAAGCCGGTGCATGCCCTGCTCGGCGGGCGCGTGCATGAGCGGCTGCGTAGCTATACCTATCTCTATCCCGCGCCGGACGAGGCCGGCGCCAACGATCGTGCCGCCGCGGTCTATGAAGACCCCGACATCGCCGCCGCGCGCGCCGCCGAGTGCGTGGCGATGGGGTTCACCGCGGTGAAGTTCGACCCCGCCGGCCCCTATTCCACGTTCGATCCGCGCCAGCCCAGTCTCGCCCGCGCCGAACTGTCCGAGCGGTTCTGCCGCCGCCTGCGCGAGGCGGTTGGCACCCGCGCCGACCTGCTGTTCGGCACGCACGGCCAGTTCACGGCCAGCGGCGCGATCCGCCTCGCCCGCCGCCTCGAACCCTACGACCCGCTGTGGTTCGAGGAGCCGACGCCGCCCGAAAAGCCGGAGGAGATGGCGCTGGTCGCGCGCCAGACCACCATCCCGATCGCGACCGGGGAGCGGCTGACGACGAAATACGAATTCGCCCGCGTGCTGGAATGCCGCGCCGCCTCCATCCTCCAAATGGCGCTCGGCCGCGTCGGCGGCATCCTGGAGGCGAAGAAGATCGCCGGCATGGCGGAGGCCTATTACGCCCAGGTCGCACCGCACCTCTATTGCGGCCCGATCGAGGGTGCCGCCAACATCCAGCTCGCCGCCTGCATCCCGAATTTCCTGATCCTGGAAAGCATCGGCACCTGGCAGGGTTTTCATGCGCAGATCCTGAAGACGCCGATCGTCTGGCAGGACGGCTACGTCATCGTGCCGGACGCGCCGGGCCTCGGCGTCGAACTGGATGAGGACGTGGCGCGGTCGCATCCCTATACCGGCGATGCCCTGCACATCGCGCCGCATGCCGGGCCAGTGGCGGCGGACGGATAAGGACGCGGGGGCGCAGCGGGGACCGTCGCATGGTCGTGATTCGGGAAGATGATCTCTCGGACCAGCAGGTGCGCGACCTGCTGGCGTTCCATCTGGCCGGCATGCACGCGAACTCACCGCCGGGCAGCGTCTTCGCCCTGGATTTTTCCGGTTTGACCGCCCCCGAGGTCACCGCATGGACAGCGTGGCGCGACGGCCGGATCGCCGGCATCGGCGCGCTCAAGCGGCTCGGCGGCGGCGCGGCGGAGGTCAAATCGATGCGGACCCACCCGGATTATCTGCGCACCGGCGTCGCCGCCGCGCTGCTGGAGACGATCATCGGCAGCGCGAAGGCGCAGGGTGTGCGACGCCTCAGCCTGGAAACCGGCAGCGGCGCCGCCTTCGAACCGGCGCTGGCACTCTACCGGAAGCGCGGCTTCGTCAACGGCGCTCCTTTCGCCGACTACGAAAAGAGCGGTTTCAACCAGTTTCTCCATCTCGACCTGACCGACGCATAGCCTCCCGCACGCCGGCATCCGAGCACGACGTGGCGCCGCCGGCGAACCGGCAGAGATCGTCGAGCAGTGCCGGGTCCGAAATCACGCGCGGCACCTTGTTCTGGCCGCCGAGCCTGCCCCGCGCCGCCATCCAGCGGGCGAAGCCGCCGGGCGGCATCAGCCGCACGCAGGGCGGGCGCAGCCCGTAATCGCCCCGGCGGTGCGTGGCATAATCATCGTTCTGCCGCGCCAGCGCCGCATCCAGCGCGGCGGCGAAGGCCGTCGCGCAGGCAGGGGCGGCGCCCGTCAGCTCGATGATGAACAGATGGCCGCCGCGCGCATCGCCCGCCTGCGGCGCCAGCGGCGCGGCGGCATAGTCGGCGACGGTGCCGCCCACCGCCGCCGCCGCCTCGGCGATGCCGGCATCGAGTTCCTGCCCCACCAGATGCTCGCCCGCGACCGACAGCGACCAGCCGGTGCGGCCCGTCACCAGCACGCGCGGCGGATCGCGCCCGAGCAGCGTCACCGTATCGCCGAGCACATAGGACCACAGGCCGGCATTCGTGCTCAGCACCAGGGCATATTCGACCCCGATCTCGGCATCCGCGATCCAGCGCCGCTCCGGCCACGGCGCGTCGAGGTCGGCGGGACGGACGAACTCGTAGAAGATGCCGTTGTCGAGCAGCAGCCGCAGCCCCTCGCCCGCGCCGCGGTCGGCGATCGCGATGAAGCCTTCGCTCGCCGGATAGACTTCGCGCGTCTCCGCCCGGCTGCCGGCGAGCCAGGCGGCGAAGGCGGCGCGATAGGGCGCGAACCCGACGCCGCCATGCACGACCAGCTCCAGCGCGGGATAGAGGTCGCCGAGCCGCGCGCCGGGATGCCCGCGGCCGAGCTCCTCGAAGAACAGCAGCAGCCAGCTCGGCGTGCCGGAAATGCTGGTGACATGGGCGGCGAGCGACAGCGGCGCCAGCGTCGCGATCTTCTGCGCCCAGTCCGCCATCAGCGCGAGAGCGGGCGGCGGGAAGCTGCGCGGGCGTGCCCAGAGGGGAATGTCGGCGACGGCAAGACCGGAAAGATCGCCGGCGACGATGCCGGGCGCCACCCTCTCCAGCGCCGTGCTGCCGCCGAGCAGGAAGTTGCGCCCCGCCATCACCCGGCTGTGCGGGCGCGCGGCGAGGTGATGGACCAGGACGTCGAGCGCCGCGCGGCGGTTGGCGCGCAGCATGGCACGGCTGACCGGGATGCGCTTGGAGGCGGCGCCGGCGGTGCCGGAGGTGTTGGCGAAACAGGGGATGACGCCCGGCCAGGTCACGTCGGCGAGACGGGGAAACGGCTTCCGCCACCAATCGTGCCAGAACTCCTCCCACCGGCGCAGGCGCACCCGTTCCTGGTATTCGGCGACTTCACGGATGCCGCCGAAACTGTGCGAGAGACCGAACCGGGTGTTGCGCGCCCGTTCCAGCAGGCGCAGCAATTCCCGCCGCTGCGCCGCCGCCGGATCCTGCCGCGCCAGGGCCGCGCGCCGGCGGAGCGCATAGGCCCGCAACAGCGGCGTCGCGTCCAGCATGGATGTCATCCCGGCGTGAGCGTGAGGTGATGCGGCCAGCCCCGCGCCGTTTCCGGCCGCAGCGGCAGCGGGACATACTCGCCGGCACCCCACAGAGTTGCCTGATCGAGGAAGGTGCTGCTGCCCGGCCAGCCGTCCTGCCCGCCGAGCAGCACCACGCGGTTCGCGTCCCTGTCGGCCAGATCGGCGAGGAACCGGGCGGAGGCGCCGTAGCTCACGGTGTGGCGCCGGCGGGCCGGCGGATGGCCGGTCTTGTTCAGCGTGTCGTTGCCGCCCGGCGCCGCCCATTCGGCCGAAGTGAACCGGCGGCGAAGCAGCGGCAGCAGGCCGAGGTGATGCGTGAGCCGCATCCGGTGCATCCTCCCCCACGCGCCGTGCCGCCGCAGCGCCCGGCCGGCGCGGCGCAGGGCGGCACGCAGCAGCGGCAGGGCGTCGTCGTCGGGCATGGCGGCCAGTTCGCCGGCCAGCAGGGCGCGCCCGGTCCACACCGCCTCGACCCCCCGCAGCCGGCCGCGCCGGGCGAGGCGGGTGGCCAGGTCGGCGAGCATCACCTCGAAGGCCAGTGCCCCAGCCGATCCGGGGGCATAGTCGCCCTGCCACGCCCGCAGCGCCGCTGCCGCCCGGCCCGGCGCCGTGCCGCCGATCCGGGCCAGCAGCGCATCCCGCAGCGCTGGCGCGCCGGGGACGACGACATCCTGCTGCACGGCGGCGAGATCGTCGAGACCGAGGCGGTTCGCGCCGCCGAGCAGCGTCCGCAGGCGCGTCACCCGCTCGCCGGCGGCGAAGAAGAAGCCGACCGGTACGCCACCGTCGGGCACGCGACCGTCGGGCGGGCGATCATTGGCGGAGGCGAGAAAGCCGCAGGGCGGGTCGGTCCAGTGCGGCAGGGCCGGCGTGCCGAGCGGATCATGCCACGCGGCGGCGGCGTCGGGCGGCGCGATCAGGTCGGCGGGCGGAGCGGGCGGCCGGCGCGGCAGGGTGGCGGCGAGCAGATGGCCGATACGCCCGTCGCTGCCGGCATGCAGCATATTCTGGCCGGGCACGGCGAACCCGGCGAGGGCAGCGCGGAACTGCGCGCCGTCGGTCGCCCGCATGACGCCCAGCATGGCGCCCATCTCGTCGCTCGGCCGATGGCCGATCCAGGCGAGGGCGAGCGGGTGCGGATGGCGCAGCACCATGCCGTCGCTGACGATCGGGCCGAGCGGCGAGGTGCGCAGCGTCACCGTCCGGTCGGCTCCGCCGCGTACGCCGATCACCTCCCGCTGTTCGCTGAGCGGCAGGCCGGCGGCATCGAACAGGTCGCTGGCGGCGGCGTGCAGGCTGGTGCCGGCCCAGGCGAGATGCGGATTGCGGCCGATGGCGACGATCGGAAAGCCGGCCGGCATCAGGCCGCAGCAATGATAGCCCGGCGCGCGGAATGCCGCGGCGAGCCAGATGTTCGGCAGAGCGACGGAGAGATGCGGGTCGGCGGCGAGCAGGGCGCCGCCGCTCCGGCTGCGCGCGGCGGCGAGCACGGCCGCGTTGCTGCCGTGCCGCGCGGATGCCGCCATCGCGACCTCCGCCATCGCTTCGGGCACCGGCGGGTCGGCGCTGCCGAGCAGGCGCGGCCACAGCGTCTGCCATGCCTCCGGCGCCAGCGCGGCGCGGGTGCGCAATAGCCGCGCCCAGACGATCCAGTTCACGTCCGCCCCGGCCAGCCGCGCGGCGGTGAACAGGTCGGCGAGCGTCCAGTGGGCGGCGCCGATGCCGAGCCAGGCGAATTCCGGCGGCAACCGCCCCTCCAACCGCCCCTGCCCGATCACGGCATTGACGCCGCGCAGGAATCCCTCCGCCCAGGCGCGCGTCGCCGGCGCCAGGCCGGCGATGATCGCGGGCACGGCGCGGCCGAAGCCGAACAGCCGCAGGGCGTGGTCGAGCGCGATGCCGGCCGGGCCGATCAGCTCGGCGACGCGCCCCTGCGACAGGCGGCGCAGCATCTCCATCTGCGCCAGCCGCAGATGGGCATGCACGGCGCCAAGGGCGACGGCGAGGTCGTCGTCACACGCCGCCTCGATGAACGGGATCTGGTGCGCGTCCCAGTGGATCGTCACCGGGGCCGCAAGCGGCAGGCGGCGCGGCAGGGCGGCGAGGCGCGCGGCCACGTCCTGTTCCGGCGGGCGCGGCGCGCGCAGCAGCCGCAGCGCCAGCCGCAGCGCCGCCGCCGCCCCGCCGGCGCGGGCGCGAAGTCCGTCGAGCCGCTCTGTCGTCATGCCCACCGGCCTTAGCGGAGCCTGCCGGCGACTTCTACCCCGCCGGGATTCGGGAAGCCCGCAGCGGACGCGGCCACGGCAGGCTTGCATCGGAACTGGACAGCGGGGCCAAAGGATTATAATGTTATCGCAACACCCGCACCGGCTGGCGCGGGCGAAAGCTGTTGTCTGGACACGAGGGTCCGTATGCCGGACGGCGCGGACGGCCAGGGTCGCAAGGGCGGCCGGGTGGGCACCAGGCGGACGCGGCGCGGCGTCGCGGCGGTGAAGATCTCGCGCGTGCCCGTCGCCGCCTCCGTCCCGGCCTGCGGCGCCGAGCCGGGGGGCGGCGTCGCCCACTATGCGACGGAGATGATCGTCCATACGCGGCCCGATCGGACCCGCTCCTATGTCTCGCCGGGATCGCGCAATCTGCTCGGCTACGCGCCGCACGAGATCGTCGGCCGCGACTTCGCGACCTTCCTCCACCCCGAAGACCGCGCGCGGGTGGAGCGGGAATACGCCGAATTCCAGCAGCGGGGCGGGCGGACATCGAGCACCTACCGGCTGCGGCGGTGCGACGGCCGCTATATCTGGGTCGAGTCGAACTGGGTCGCCGTGCCGGCGGGAAGCGCCGATGGCGCGGAGCCGGGCGTCGTCGCCGTGGTGCGCGACATCGATGACCGCAAGCGCGGCGAGCAGGCATTGCAGGCGGCGCTGCACCGCGCGGAGCGGGCGGAGGCGGAGGCGGCACGCCTGCATGCCCGGCTGTGGGATGCGATCGAGGCGATTCCGGCCGGCTTCGTGCTGTTCGACGCCGAGGGGCGGCTCGTTCTGTGCAACAGCAGATACCGTGACATCTATCCCGATCTCGCCGACCGCATGACCCCCGGCATCACCGCGGACGAGCTGACCGCCCTCGGCATCGAGCGCGGGCAGTTCGACATCGGCGGGCAGGAACCGGCGGCATGGCTCGCCGACCAGAGCGCCCGGCATGGCAGGCCGCATGCGCGCTACGAGCGCAGACTGGCGGACGGGCGCTGGATCGCGCTGGAGGACCGGCGCACGAGCGAGGGGGGACGGGTCGGCATCCGCATCGACATCACCGCGATGAAGCAGCGCGAGGCCGAACTGGCGGCGATGCGCGATGCGGCGGAGCGCGCGAATATCGAACTGGCGGCGCTGGCCTGCACCGACGGGCTGACCGGCCTCGCCAACCGCAGGCGGCTCGATGAGACGCTGGCGCGCGAGTGGCGCTCCGCCGGGCGCCTCGGTCGGACACTCGCCATCGTGCTGATCGATGTCGATCATTTCAAGGCATTCAACGACCGCTATGGCCATCTCGCCGGAGATGATGCCCTGCGCGCCGTCGCCGGCGTGGTCCGCGCCGGTGTGCGCCGCGCCGGCGAACTCGCCTGCCGGTTCGGCGGCGAGGAATTCGCCCTGATCCTGCCGGATGCCGGCCTCTCGGCGGCGCAGACGGTGGCGGAGAGCATCCGCCACGGCATCGCGGCCTTGCGCATTGGCCACGAAGCAGCCCCGGCGGCGGTGCTCACCGCCAGCTTCGGTATTGCGACAGCGGTGCCGCAGGCGGAGGGCGACCCGGCGCTGCTGCTGCGGGCGGCGGATGCGGCGCTCTATGCGGCGAAGAACGCTGGACGTAACCGCTGCGCGACGGCGCCGGCAGATGCGCAGGCGGTCGCGGCGCAGCCGGCGGGGGGACGGGGATAGCGGCGGCGGAATCGGTGGCCGGGCGCGCGGACGGTCAGTGCGTGCCGGCCGCTGCGGGGTGCGGACGGGCGCCGAAAATGGCGCTGCCGATGCGCACATGGGTCGCCCCGTGGGCGATGGCGGCCTCGAAATCCGCCGACATGCCCATCGACAGCACGCCGAGGCCGTGGCGGGCGGCGAAGGCGGCGAGGGCGGCGAAATAGGGGGCGGGGTCGGCGGCGGCGGGCGGGATGCACATCAGGCCGGCGAGCGCCGCCCCGAAACGGTGCCGGCAGGCGGTGATGAAGGCGTCGGCGGCGGCGCGCGGGATGCCGGATTTCTGGGCCTCGTCGCCGATGTTCACCTGCACCAGCAGCGTCGGCAGCCGCCCTTCGCGGGCCGCCGCGTCGGCGATGGCGTCGGCCAGCCGGGGGCGGTCCAGCGTTTCGATCACGTCGGCGAGGCGCACGGCGTCGCGGGCCTTGTTGGTCTGCAGGCCGCCGATGAGATGCAGGCACAGCGCCGGATAGGCGGCCCGCAGGGGGGGAAACTTCGCCGCTGCCTCCTGCACCCGGTTCTCGGCGAAGCGAAGCTGGCCGGCGGCGAGGGCGTGGCGGACGGCGTCGGCCGGATGCGTCTTGCAAACCGCGACCAGGGCGACATCCTCCGGCGCGCGGCCGGCCCGGCGGGCGGCCGTGGCGATGCGCGCACGGACCGCGGCGAGGTTGGCGGCGATGGCGGCCGGATCGGGCGCCGAACCTGGCGCAAAGTCGGGTGCGGGATCGGGCGAGGGAGCGTCGGACATGGACGGAAGGCTGGTCGCGTGGGCGCGCGGGGTCAAGGCGCGGCGGCGCGGGCGCGGGGGCCTGCCGGTGCTGTGGCTGTTCACCGATGCGGCGCGGCTCGGTGATCCTGTGGCGGCGGTGCGGCGGCTGCCGCCGGGGCTGTGCGGCGTCGTGCTGCGCGACGATGCGATGCCGGATCGAAAGACCCTGGGCCGGCGGCTGGCGGCGCTGTGCCGGGAACGGCGGCTGGTGCTGTCGGTCGCGGGCGACTGGCGGCTGGCGGCGGCGCTGCACGCGGGCCTGCATGTGCGGGGCGGGCGGCGGCCATGCGGGGCGCCGCGGCGGCTTCCTGCCCTGACGGCGTCCGCCCACGGCGCCGCCGATCTGCTGCGTGCCCGCCGTGCCGGCGCGGCGCTCGTGTTCCTGTCGCCAATTTTTGCGACCGGGAGTCATCCCGGCGCGGCAGTGCTGGGTCCGCTGCGCTGGGGTCTGGCGGCGCGCCGGGGTCGCGGCGCGGCGGCGCTGGGCGGCCTGGACGGCCAGCTCGTGCGGCGGCTGCCGCGACTTTTGTGCCACGGCTGCGGCGCCATCGGGGCGTTGCGCGGCATCGGCTGACCGCTTGGGCCGCGGCCGGGGTTGCGGCGGTGCGGGATCACGGGTCTGTGAGTAGAGCGTGGCCAACCGGCACTTCTGTCGCATTTCGGTCACAGCAATCGCGATCACGGCTAAATTCACGAGTTCGTGAGCGTTGTTTAGTTGCGAGTCCACCCTGCCTGCACCAAACAAATCGCGGTGGCGAATGCTTCCGCGGCGACCGGGAACGTTCCCGTCGGACACCTGAATACTGAATTACCGTCCGTTCATGTGGGCGGTGGCGCCAGATTAACTGGGGTTAACGATAGGGCAAGGAGTTGGAGATGCGCAAACTTCTACTGGGGGGTGCCGGGCTGGCGGCGCTGGGGGCGCTGGGGGCGCTCGGGTTCGCCGCCCCGGCGCAGGCGCAGGAAACGCCGGCAGGCGGGACCCCGCCCGCGGCGGTGTTCCCGATCACCACGGAGACCGATCTGGCCGGCGTGCAGGGACCATCGCTGAACGGCGCGGCGCCGGGATCGGTGCAGGTCAATCTGGGCGCACGGTTCTATTCGGCGGTCTGGTTCGGCAACACGCCCTCGACCGCGCCGGGCTATGCGGCCAATGCTCAGCCGCAGATCAACACCTGGTTCCAGCTCTATCCGGGCTTCGACTACGCCACGCCGGGCGGGGTCCATTTCGGCGCCCAGGCGCAGTTGTGGACAACGAGCAACCCGAACGGCGTCGGGCCCGGCACGCCGGGCAGCGTCGGCGGTACCGCAGGGTCGGCCAACGTGGCCGGCGGCCTCGGCCAGTTGCCGCAATGGCACCAGGCGTTCGGCTATGTCTCCAGCGCCACCTGGGGCAAGTTCCAGTTCGGCACGCCGAACAGCGCCCTGACGCAGGAAGCGGTCGGCACCGGCGACGACTTCGGCACCGGCATGTTCTTCTCCTGGTATTCGACGACGCCGTATGTGCCCTGGGTGATGGGCGATGCCTATGACAACTACAATGCGACGGAAAAGCTGGTCTACATCACGCCGAACATCAGCGGCTTCACCGGCGCGGTGTCGTACCAGCCTTCCGCGGTCGGCATGAGCTGGAACGACGCCAATGTCAACGGCCTCAATCCCGGCAACACCGGCCTGCTCAGCCGCAACCGCATCAACATCGCGGCGAAATACGACGGCACGATCGGCATCGCGGGCGTGAAGGCGAACGCCGGCTATGTCTTCGCGGATGCCGAAAAGGCGGGCGGCATCAACACCGCCCAGCAGGTCAATTTCTACAACGTCGGCCTGGAAGTCCACATCGCCGGCTTCGAGCTGGAAGGCAGCATCGTCTCCGGCAAATACAACATCGCCGTGGCCGACGGCGGCAATACGCAGGGTCCGCTCGCGGCGGGCGCGAAGGGCACCACCGCCTGGATCGCCGGCGCCGGCTACGAGGCCGGGCCGGTCAAGGTCGGCGCGATGTACTACGGCGTGCGCTACGATGCCGGGGATCTCGGCGGGACGCTCGGCTCCACCGGCACCATCAGCGGCGAGGGCATCGGCGCGAGCTACAAGGTCGGGCCGGGCGTGGTGCTCTATCTCGACGCCATCAATGCCAACATGACCGCCGGCACGTCGTATTATTCCTACAACACGTCCAAGGCGGCGGGCAACGTGGTCTATCACCCGATGGGTCTCGGCATCGGCACGTTCTTCACCTGGTGAAGTCGCGCGCCGCCCTTGGCGGCGGCGGCTTGGCGGACGGGGCGGCTGGCGACGGCCGCCCCTTTTTTGCGTGGTGCGGGGAACGGTCGCCGCCCGGCACCTGTCACAGAAGCGCCACAGTGTCCCGGGATTGCCACGCAAGGCGCGGTTGCCGGATTGCCAGTCGATGAAAACTGCGCAATTAGCTGCGCGGGCGGGATGGTCGCGCGGTTGCGAGTGAAAATCTGGGCCTTTCCGCGATTTCGCGACAGCACCTGTGCCGCGCCGGCCGGGCCGATGCGGCCTCATAGGGACAAGGAGTGGGGAATGCGTAAGCTACTTTTGGGAGGTGCCGGACTGGCGGCACTCGGGGCGCTCGGGCTGGCCGCCCCGGCGCAGGCGCAGGAAACGCCGGCGGCCGGAGCGACGCCCGCAGCCGTGTTTCCGATCACCACGGAAACCGATCTGGCGGGCGTGCAGGGTCCGTCGCTGAACGGTGCGGCGCCGGGGTCGGTGCAGGTCAACCTGGGCGCGCGGTTCTATTCGTCGGTGTGGTTCGCGGGTACGCCGTCCGGCACGCCCGGCAACGCACAAGTGACGGTTCCGCAGTTCAACACGTGGTTCCAGCTCTATCCGGGCTTCGACTACGCCTCGCCGAGCGGCATCCATTTCGGCGCCCAGGCGCAGTTGTGGACGACCAGCAACCCGAACGGGGCCGGGCCATCGATCGCGCCGGGCGCCGTCGGCGGTTCGGCCGGATCGGCCAACCCTGCCGGCGGTCTCGGCCAGTTGCCGCAATGGCACCAGGCGTTCGGCTATGTCTCCAGCGCCACCTGGGGCAAGTTCTGGTTCGGCACCCCGAACGGCGCCATGACGACGAGCGCGGTCGGCACCGGCGACGACTTCGGCACCGGCATGTTCTTCTCCTGGTATTCCAGCACGCCCTACGTGCCCTGGACCATGGGCGACGCGTACGACAACTACAACGCTATCGAAAAGTTGATGTACACCACGCCGACGATCAGCGGCTTCAGCGGCGCGCTGTCGTATGCGCCGTCGGCGGTGGGGATGAGCTGGAACGACGGCAACGTCAACGGCCTCAATCCCGGCAACACCGGCCTGCTCAGCCGCAACCGCATCGAGATCGCGGGCAAGTACGACGGGACGCTGGGCGCGGTCGGCGTGAAGGCGGATGTCGGCTTCGTGCACGCGGGCGTCGAGAAGGCGGGCGGCATCACCACCGGCCAGGACGTGAACTTCTTCAACGCCGCCCTCGAACTCCATATCGCCGGGTTCGAACTGGAAGGCAGCATCAACTCCGGCAAGTACAACGTGGCGGTGGCGGACGGCGGCAATACGCTCGGTCCGCTCGCTTCCGGCGCGAAGGGCACCACCTCCTGGATCGCCGGCGCGGGCTACGAGGCCGGGCCGATCAAGGTCGGTGCGATGTACTACGGTGTCACCTATGATGCCTCCGATCTCGGCGGCACGCTCGGCACCACCGGCACGATCAGCGGCGAGGGCATCGGCGCGAGCTACAAGGTCGGGCCGGGCGTGGTCGTGTATCTCGACGGCATCACCGCCAACATGACCGCCGGCAATTCGTACTACACGCCGAACTCGGCCAAGGGCGCGGGCAACGTGACCTATCACCCGATGGGTCTCGGCATCGGCACGTTCTTCACCTGGTAAGACGGACGGCGCCATCGGCGCAGGACCGGCCGGCGGGCGGGGGCAACAGCCCCTTCCCGCCTGTCGGCGTCCGGGCACTCCGTTCCGGCGGCCCGGCTGTCTTGGCGCGCATCGCGAAGTGAGGTATCACTGCGTGCTCGGAGTTGTGAGGTGTCAACCAGTGCAGCGGCATCGTGGGACGACCCGGCGCAGGCCCGGGGGCCTGGCGGCGTCGGCGTGGGTGCTGGCGCTGATGCTCGGCGGCTGCAACAACAGCGGACCGCCGCAGCCCGATGGCAGTTTCCGCAACTACGTCGATACGCCGCCATGGGAAACCGGCGGCGGGATGGGCGGACCATCCGGCTCGCTGTTCAATATCGGCAAGAGCCAGAATGCCGGGGCCGGAACCGGGCAGGGGGCGGGGCTCGGGGTGAACGCCTATCTGTGGCGCGGTGCCCTCGATACGCTTTCCTTCATGCCGCTGGCCTCCGCCGACCCGTTCGGGGGGGTGATCATCACTGACTGGTTCACGCCGCCCGCCTCTCCCGGCGAACGGTTCAAGGCCAATGCCTATATCCTGGGAAGGCAGTTGCGCGCTGACGGCGTCAAGGTGACGATTTTCCGTCAGGTGCAGCAGAACGGCTCCTGGGTCGATGCGCCGGTCGCGGCGGGCACTTCGGCCGATATCGAGAACAAGGTGCTGGCCAAGGCGCGGGAACTGCGGGCGCAATCGGCGTCCAGCCAGTGACGGCGCGGCCTTGTGGTGCCCGGCCTTGTGGTGCATTGCCGGCCGCCGGATTGTGACCCATAGAAGACGCCGCCGCAGCCGAGCCAGCGATTGCCGATGACCGACCTTCCGCCCGACCTCCCCGCACGCAGCGACGCGGCGGCCTATGATCCGCAGAGTGCCGAGCCCCGCTGGCAGCGCGCCTGGGCGGAGCGCGGCTGCTTCACCGTCGCCGACGTGCCGGAAACGGACCGGCCGAAATACTACGTGCTGGAGATGTTCCCCTATCCCAGCGGCAAGATCCATATGGGGCATGTGCGCAACTACACGCTCGGCGACGTGGTGGCGCGCTACAAGCGGGCCCGCGGGCATGTGGTATTGCACCCGATGGGCTGGGATGCCTTCGGCCTGCCGGCGGAAAATGCGGCGCGCGAACGCGGCATCCATCCGGCGCGCTGGACGCGCGACAACATCGCGGCGATGCGCGCCGAATTGCAGCGGATGGGCCTGTCGATCGACTGGCGGCGGGAATTCGCCACCTGCGATCCGGCGTATTACGGCCAGCAGCAGAAACTGTTCCTCGACATGCTGCGCGCCGGCCTGGCGGAGCGGCGGGAAAGCTGGGTCAACTGGGATCCGGTGGATCAGACGGTGCTCGCCAACGAGCAGGTGATCGACGGGCGCGGCTGGCGCTCCGGCGCGCCGGTCGAGAAGCGCTCGCTGTCGCAGTGGTTCCTCAGCATCACGCGCTATGCGCCCGAATTGCTCGCCGCCCTCGATCGGCTGGAGCGGTGGCCGGAGCGCGTGCGGCTGATGCAGGCGAAGTGGATCGGCCGCAGCGAGGGCGCGCGGCTGCGTTTCCGCCTGGTCACGGAGATGGAGGGGATCGCCGAGGTCGAGGTCTACACGACCCGGCCGGATACGCTGTTCGGCATGTCGTTCCTGGCGATTGCCCCGGAACATCCGCTGGCCGCTGCGGTCGCGGCGGGTGATCCGGCGGCGGCGTCCTTCATCGCGGAATGCCGCCGCATGGGTACCAGCGAGGCGGTGATCGAAACGGCGGAGAAGCGGGGTTATGACACCGGCCTCAGGGTGCGCCATCCGTTCCAGCGGGAGGCGGTGTTTCCGGTCTGGATCGCCAATTTTGTCCTGATGGAATATGGCACCGGGGCAATCTTCGGCTGTCCGGCGCACGACCAGCGCGACCTGGAATTCGCCCGCGCCTATGGCCTCGCCGTGCGTCCGGTGGTGCTGCCGCCGGGCGAGGCGGCGGCTTCGTTCACGGTCGGCACGCGCGCCTATGACGGGCCGGGGCGGGTGATCCAGTCGGGCTTTCTCGACGGCCTCGACACGGCGGCAGCGAAGGCGCGGGCGATCGACGAACTGCGCCGTCTTGGCGTCGGCGAGGGCATGGTGAACTGGCGGTTGCGCGATTGGGGGGTCAGCCGGCAACGCTACTGGGGCTGCCCGATCCCGGTGATCCACTGCCCGTCCTGCGGTGTGGTGCCGGTGCCGGACGCGGATCTTCCGGTGCGCCTGCCGGACGACGTGACGTTCGACCGGCCGGGCAATCCGCTCGATCACCATCCGACCTGGAAGCATGTCCGCTGCCCGCGCTGCGCGGCGCCGGCGGAGCGCGAGACCGACACATTCGACACATTCGTGGACAGTTCCTGGTATTTTGCCCGGTTCTGCAGCCCCCACGCGGCGGAACCGGTGGCCGCCGCGGCGGCGGGGCATTGGCTGCCGGTTGATCAGTATATCGGCGGGATCGAGCACGCGATCCTGCATCTGCTCTATGCGCGGTTTTTCACCCGGGCGATGGCGGCGACCGGACATCTGGCGGTGGAGGAGCCGTTCGCCGGCCTGTTCACCCAGGGGATGGTGACGCACGAGAGCTATCGCAGTGCCGACGGGCGCTGGCTTTATCCGGAGGAGGTGGAACGGCTGGCCGACGGTTCCGCGCGGGAGCGGGCAAGCGGCGGTGCGGTGACGGTGGGGCGGGTCGAGGCGATGTCCAAATCGCGGCGCAACACGGTCGATCCGGGTGCCATCATCGCCCGCTACGGTGCCGACACCGCCCGCTGGTTCATCCTGTCGGACAATCCCCCCGAGCGCGATATGGAATGGACCGAGGCCGGCGTCGCCGGGGCGTGGCGCTTCACGCAGCGCGTGTTCCGGCTGGTGGATGCCATCGCCGGGACGGCGGCGTCCGCGCCGGGCGGGACGCGACCGGAGGGGCCGGGTTCGGAGGCTTCGGGCCCGCAGGTGCCGGACGCGGCCGCGCAGGCGCTGCGACGGCTCACCCATCGCACCATTGTCGCGGTGACCGAGGCGCTGGAGGGTTTCGCCTTCAATGTCGCGGTGGCGCGGCTGCACGAATTCGCCAATGCGCTTGCCGACGCCGAGCGGCGGGCGGACGAGCCGGGATTGCCCGAGGCGCGACGCGACGGCGTGGCGCTGCTCGCGCGGCTGATCGCTCCGATGATGCCGCATCTGGCCGAGGAGATGCACGCGCGGCTGGGCGGCGGCGGGGCGCTGGTGGCCGAATTGCCCTGGCCCGAAGCGGATCCGGCGCTGGTGGCGGCGCAGACGGTGACGATCGCGGTGCAGGTAATGGGGCGGCTGCGGGCGACACTTGCGCTGCCACCGGGGCAGCCCGAGGCGGAGGTGATCGCGGCAGCGGAGCAGGAGCCGAACGTCGCGCGCATGCTGGCCGGGCAGCCCATCCGCCGCCGCATCTACGTGCCCGACCGCGTGGTCAATTTCGTCATCGGGGGCTAGCCGGGATGGGGCAGCGTCTCAGGATGGGCCGGCGTGGCGTGGTTCTGGCAGCGGCAGCGGCGGGTCTGGCCGGGTGCGGCTTCCACCCGCTCTATGCTTCCAACGCCGACGGAACGGCCGGGCCGGCAGCGGCGGGACTCGCCGCGATCAATGTCGGGCTGATTCCGGAGCGGTCGGGACAATTGTTGCGCCAGGCGCTGCAGGAGCGGTTCGAGCGCAGCGGAATTTCGCAAGCGCAGCGGTATGACCTGAACGTCAGTTTCAACGTCGCAGGCGCCGCGATTGCGATCCAGCCGGACAGTTCGAACGCCTATAACCGGCTGGTCGGCACGGCGAGCTACCAGCTTATCGCGCAGGACCCCAACCGGACGGTGCTGACCACGGGCACGGCACGGGCGGTGGACGGATTGCAGGTGTTCGACCAGCAGTTGTTCGCCATGCAGCTGGAGACCGAGGCGGTGACAGGACGGGTGGCGCAGGCGGTTGCCGATGAAATCACGCAGCAGCTGGCGGCCTATTTCGAGCAGCAGGCAGCGCTGGCGGCGCGCTGACGCGGGCGGCGCGGCGGGGGCAGTGCGCGCGGGTTCGGCAGAGATGTCGGGGGCGGCATGAAACTGGAGGCGCGGCGCGTCGAAGCCTTCCTTGCCGATCCCGGCGCTGTCCGCGCGGTGCTGTTGTATGGCGATGACGCCGGCCTGATCGCCGAGCGCGCGGCACGTCTGGTGCAGGCGGTGGCGGGGGACGTGGCGGACCCTTTTCGCGTCGTCGAACTCGGGCGCGACGCGATCGGACGGATCGGGGCAGAGCTTGCCTCCATCCCGCTGACCGGTGGCCGGCTTGTGGTGCGGGTGCGCGAGGCAGGTGATGCCGTGGCGGCGGAGGCGGAATTGGCCCTGGCACATGAGATGCCGGGCCTGTTGGTGCTGGAAGCGCCGGGCCTGCCGAGCCGCTCGCGGCTGCGTGCGGCGGTGGAACGCGCGGCGGCGGGTGCCGCGATCGGGTGCTATGCCCTGGACGCGGCGGGGCTGGGGCGGGTCATCCGCCAGCAGCTTGACCGGGACGGGGTCAGTGCGGATCCCGAGGCGCTGGCCTGGCTGGAGGGCCGGCTCGGCGGGGATCTCGCGGCGATGCGTGCCGAGATCGGGAAGCTCGCGCTCTATGTCGGGACGGCAGGGACGGTGGATCTTTCGGCGGCGATGGCGTGCGTCGGCGATGTGGCAGATGTTTCGCTGGAGGATGCCGTGTTCGCGGCAACGCTCGGCGAGCCTGCGCGGGCGGACCGGGCCCTGACGCTCGCGCTGGCCGAGGGGGCGTCGCCGGTCGGCGTGCTGCGCGCGGCACTCGTGCATGTGCAGCGACTGTTGCGCGCCCGCGCGGCCGTGGGCGGCGGAGCCACGGCGGCGGAGGCGGTGAAGGCCCTGCGACCGCCGGTGTTTTTCCGCCGTGAGCCGGATTTTCTCACCGCTCTGCGGGTGTGGTCGCCACGGCTTCTGGTGGCGGCGGCGGCAGCGCTGTGGCGTGACGAGGCAGCGTGCAAGAAGACGGGCGCGCCGGCGGAGGCGATTTGCCGCCACGCCGTCATGACCCTGGCATTACGAGCCGGTGGCCTCCGCCGGCGGTGAGGTCGCCATCGGTCGATGGCTATCCGGCCGGCGACAACAGGGTCAGCAACCCCTCGAGCTGGTCGGGAGAGCGATAGCGGATATGAACGGTGCCGCCGGCGCCGCGTGGCGAGATCTCCACCTGAAGACCGAGTCGGGCTGCGAGAGAGCGCTCCAGTGCGAGCAGGTCGGGTGGCTTGCGCAGGGCAGGCTCGGACGCGCTGCCGGCGGGATCGTCGCGGCGGGTGGCAAGGGCCTCGGTCTGTCGGACATTGAGGCCGCGGGCAATGACCTGAAGGGCTGCGTGCTGCGGGTCGGGGTGGGCGAGCAGGGCGCGGGCATGGCCGGCGCTCAGGCCTCCGGCGCGCACTTCGGCCTGGACCTGCGCAGGCAGGTTGAGAAGTCGCAGCGTGTTGGCAACGTGACTGCGGGACTTGCCGACCGCCTCCCCGAGTGCCTCCTGCGAGAGGGAGAACTCGTTGATCAGACGCCGGTAGCCTTCTGCCTCCTCGATCGGGTTGAGATCCTGGCGCTGCAGATTCTCCACCAGCGCCGCTGCCATTGCTTCCACATCGGTGAGCGGGCGGACGAGCACCGGCACTTCGTGCAAACCGGCACGCTGGGCGGCGCGCCAGCGGCGCTCGCCGGCGACGATCTGGTAGCGGGCCGGCAGATCGGGATGGGGTCGGGCGAGCAGCGGCTGCAGGACGCCGCGCGCGCGGATCGAGGCCGCCAGTTCGTCGAGCGAAGTCGGATCGGCGGTGCGGCGGGGCTGGTAGGGACTGGGGTCGAGCAGATCGAGGGCCAGCGACCGCACGCCGAGGGTGTCGGCGGATGTCGCCGTCGCCGCCTCGCCAAGAAGGGCGGCGAGACCTCGGCCAAGTCGTGGCACGGGTTCGCGGGCGGTCATGCGCGGACGGGTTCGACAGCGGTTGCGGTCTGGCGCCGCTCCCGGCGAAGGAGTTCGGTTGCGAGCCGGACATAGGCCTGGGCGCCCGGCGAACGATAATCGTAGAGCAGAACAGGCTTTCCGTGGCTTGGCGCCTCGGAGATGCGGATGTTGCGCGGGATCACCGTCTCATAAACCTGGTCGCCGAAGAACCCCCGCGCATCCGCGGCCACCAGTTCGGAGAGGTTGTTGCGGCGGTCATGCATGGTCAGGACGATTCCCTGCAAGGAAAGCTGCCGATTGAGGCTGCGGCGGACGAGATCGATCGTATGGAGCAGCTGGCTGATTCCTTCGAGGGCAAAGAACTCGCATTGCAGTGGCACCAGGACCCCGTTGGCGGCGGTGAGCCCGTTCAGGGTCAACAGGCCGAGGCTGGGCGGACAATCGAGGAGGATGAAATCGCGCCGATGGCCGGCGGGGTCGGCGGCGGCCAGCGCATCGTGCAGGCGGAATTCCCGCCGCGCCTGGGTGACCAGTTCTATTTCGGCGCCGGTCAAGTCGGGATCGGAGGGTACAATGAAAAGATTGGGAACGAAGGTCGGGCGGGTGACGGCGGCGAGGTGGGCCCCTGCGGTGAGCAACTGGTAGGTGCCCTGGCGCCGGTCTGCCCGCATCAGACCAAGCCCGGTCGAGGCGTTGCCCTGCGGATCGAGATCGATCAGCAGCACATTCTGCCCGGCGGCGGCAAGCGCAGTGGCGAGGTTCACCGCGGTGGTGGTCTTGCCGACCCCGCCCTTCTGGTTCGCGATAGCGAGAATGCGCCGTTCATCGGTTTGGGGGGGCACGGCGGATCTCGCAAAGGCGCAGGATTGCGCCGGTTGGGTCGGTACGGCTCTCGAAGTGCTCGACCTGCATTTGCCAATCCTGCCGTGCCGCCGTCAATTCGGCAACCGCATTGGCGCCCTTGGGGAAGAGACAGACACCGTCCGGAGCAAGCAGCGGCGCTGCAAGCGATAGGAGACGCGGGAGGGGCGCAAGCGCACGGGCAGTGATCAGGCGCGCCGCCGGTAAGCGCAGGGATTCCGCCCGCGTCGCATGAACCGTTGCGTCAACGCCGAGTAGACCAATGGCTTCGCGGAGGAAGGCTGCCTTCCGTTGATCGGACTCGACCAGATGCGCATGACGCCGGGTCAAAGCCGCCAGCACGAGCCCCGGGAAGCCGGCGCCGGTGCCGAGGTCGATGAAAGGATCGGATCCGGGTGGAAGCACGGGAACAAGTTGAGCCGAATCCAAGACATGTCGCTGCCAAAGCGTAGCGGTGTCGGCACGGCCGACGAGATTGATGCGACCATTCCAGCTTTGCAGGAAGGTAACAAACGTCTCCAGTTGCGCCTCGGCGTCGCCGCTTATTCCCTCCCAGGCTGGCAAGCCCTGTTTCACGTGAAACGTCCGGAAGTACTGCGACGATGAAGGTGGGCGCTGAGTGCCGCCAGGGCCACGGGTGTCATGCCCTCCATCCTTGATGCCGCGCCGAGCGAGACGGGCCGCTGCTCGCTCAAGCGCGAGCGCGCTTCGTTCGATAATCCCGGCACACTGCAAAAATCCTCCTCCGGGTCGATGGTGATCGCCTCGGCGCGACGGAAGGACCGAATTTCTGCCGCCTGTCGGACCAGATAACCGGCATATTGTGCATCGGCCCGCAGCACTTCCAGCGCCCGCGCGCTGATGCCCGCGACCGGCGGGCAGAGGGCCCGGATATCCTCTGTCGCCAATCCCATCCCGAGCAGATCAAACGCTGTTCGGTTCTCGCCGTGCCCTGCCGCGATGCCATGCGCGGTAAGACACCCCGCACGCACAACCGTCGCCTGGGCCGACCTGCGCGCTTGCTCCACCTCTCCGGCAAACGAGGAAAAGGCAACCCGCCGTGCCTGCCCTACACAGCCCCAAGCGATTCCGCGCTGCGTCAGACGCAGATCCGCGTTGTCGGCACGCAGCGAAAGCCGATATTCCGCCCGCGAGGTGAACATTCGATATGGCTCGGTCACGCCCCGGCTCACCAGATCGTCGATCATCACGCCGATATAGGCTTCGGCACGATCCAGAGTGACCGCTTCCGTGTCTGCGCTTCGCCGCGCCGCATTCACCCCAGCCATCAGCCCCTGCGCGGCAGCCTCTTCATATCCGGTGGTGCCATTGATCTGGCCGGCCAGGAACAGCCGCGGCAGTGCCTGCAACTCAAGCGATGGTCGCAATGCCCGCGGATCGACGTAATCATAGGCGACTGCGTAACCCGGCCGCACGATGCGTGCCCTCTCCAGTCCCGGAATGGTTGCAATCAATGCCGCCTGGATCTCTTCCGGCAGGCTGGTCGAAATCCCATTCGGATAGACGATCGGGTCATCGAGACCTTCCGGCTCCAGAAACACCTGGTGGCGAACACGGTCCGGAAAACGCACTACCTTGTCTTCGACCGAAGGACAGTACCGGGGCCCCCGCCCTGACAGATGACCACCATAGACCGCGGAAAGATGAAGATTGGACCGGATGAGCGCATGCGTCGCCGGCGTTGTTCCGGTGAGATGGCAACTGATCTGCGGCAACGGCAGACTTTCGGTCAACGGACTGAAGCGCTCGGGATTGGTATCGCCCCGATCCTCGGCGAGCCCCTGCCAATCGATGCCGTCACGCGCCAGTCGCGGCGGCGTCCCGGTCTTGAGCCGACCGAGCGGCAGTCCCAGGCGTTGCAGCGCCTCGGCAAGTCCGACCGCGGGCGCTTCCCCGATCCGGCCGGCGGGCTGGCTGCGCGCTCCGACATGGATGCAGCCGCGCAGGAATGTCCCGGTTGCGAGCACCGCTGCACCGCAGCGAATCGTGGTTCCGTCGGCGAGCACCACCCCCGCCAGCGAACCATCGCCAGCCAGTTCCAGGGCTTCCGCCGTTCCTTCCCTGATCGCAAGGCCATCCTGTGCGGCCAGCATGGACTGGATCGCCGTCCGGTAGTGCGAACGGTCAACTTGTGCCCGCGGCCCGCGCACCGCCGGCCCCTTGCTGCGATTGAGCAACTTGAAATGGATCCCGGCCGCGTCGGCGGCGCGACCCATCAACCCGTCCAGCGCGTCGATCTCGCGCACGAGGTGTCCCTTGCCGATCCCGCCGACCGAGGGATTGCAGGACAGTTCGCCGAGCTTGGCACGCTGCTGCGTGAGCAACACGGTCCTGGCTCCCATCCGTGCCGCCGCCGCTGCCGCCTCACACCCGGCATGTCCCCCGCCAATCACGAGCACATCACAGGATTGATCCACGCCCACCCCTTTCACTTACCGATGCAAAACTGCGCAAACAGCGAGTCCAGAATCTCGTCGGCGCCGACCTGGCCGGTGATGCGGCCCAGCGCCAGCATGGCAGTGCGCAGATCCTCCCCGCGCAGCTCCGGCAGCTTCGCGTCCGCGGCACGCGCCAGCGCCGCCGCCGCCGCACCCAGCGCAGCCCGGTGCCGTGCCCGGGTCAGCGTTGGCGGGCCCGCGGTGGCGGTCATCTCTGCCGCGATCCCGCTCAGCACGCGGCTCAGTCGCTCCAGGCCGAAACCGGTGGTGGCACTGACAGGGAGCGCCGAGCCGTCGGCGGCCGTCCCAAGATCGGCCTTGTTGGCGACAACGACACGTCGCTTTCCTGCGGCCTCGCCAAGCATGGACTGCGCCGTCGCCGGGGTCTGCGGATCATGCACTTCGATCACGAGATCCGCTGTCGCCGCCCGCGCCAGCGCCCGTCGCACCCCTTCCGCCTCGATCGGATCGCCGGCCGCCCGCAATCCGGCGGTATCCAGCAGTGTCACCGGCACCCCACCCAGAACCACGCGCGCTTCCAGGACATCGCGCGTGGTTCCAGGCAGCGCCGATACGATCGCCACGTCGCGGCCCGCCAGCGCATTGACCAGCGTCGACTTGCCGGCATTCGGCGGTCCCATAACCGCAAACACCAGCCCCTCCCGCAACCGTTCCCCACGCCGCCCGTCGTCCAGATGAGCCGTCATCGCCAGATGGAGCGCCAGTATTTCTTCCCGCAGGCCCGTCTCAACGTCCGCCGGCAGAGCCTCGTCGGGAAAATCGATCAGCGCTTCCTGCTGCGCCAGCAACCGCAGCAAAGCCTCCGACCAGGCCCGATACAGCCCCCCGAGCCCGCCCTCCAGTTGCCGCAGCGCCTGCTGCCGCTGCAAAGCGGTTTCCGCCGCGACCAGATCCGCGACGGCCTCGGCCTGCAGCAAATCCATCCGCCCATGCAAAAACGCGCGTCGGGTGAACTCGCCCGGCTCGGCCGGCCGTACCCCGAGCGCCGCGAGACGGTCCGCCACGCCCGCCAGCACGGCGGCACCACCATGCAGGTGCAACTCCGCACTGTCCTCCCCGGAATAGCTGCGCGGTGCCGGGAACCACAGCACCAGCGCGCGGTCGAGCACCGCGCCCGCCTCGTCGCGCAGGGTGCGCAGCGACGCCCGACGCGCCGGCGGCACCGCCCCGCGGCAGAGGCCCCTGATCACATTGCCGCTTTCCGTGCCGCTGATCCGCACCACCGACACCGCCGCCCTTCCGGCGCCGGAGGCAAGCGCGAAGATGGTGTCCGCCTCGCCGCTCATGTGTCCGGCAGCGCGAGCGACGGCACGCGCCCGCCGCCCGCGATATGCCGTTCCAGCACCGCGTCCGCCTCCTCAGGCGAGCCGACGCGATACCAGATGCCGTCCGGATAGATCACCACACAGGGTCCGAGTTCGCAGCGGTCGAGGCAGCCCGCCGTGTTGATCCGCACCCGCCGCAATCCGAGCTCCTTGGCGCGCGCCTTCATATAGTCGCGCACCCGCTCCGACCCACGGGCGGCACAGGAGCCGCGCGGATGCCCCTCCGGACGCCGGTTGCAGCACACGAACACATGCGCATCGAAATAAAGGGGGGGATCCCCCGCACGCTGCGGCATCGGCGCTCTCCGCGACTGCCGCAGGACCGCAGGTCGTCCGGCGTCGTCCCTGGTGTCGGGTCGGCGGGCCATCCTGCCTCGCACCCACCCCCCGCCATCCCTATCTGACAAACCACACAGCGATGCAAGGAGAGCCCGGCATGACCGTTGCGGACACCCGACCGGCCGGCAACCTGCTGCGGCACGAGACATCGCCCTACCTGCTGCAGCATGCCGACAATCCGGTGGCCTGGCGTCCGTGGGGGACGGCGGCGCTGGCGGAGGCGCAGGCTCTCGACCGCCCGATCCTGCTCTCGATCGGCTACGCCGCCTGCCACTGGTGCCATGTGATGGCCCACGAGTCGTTCGAGGATCCCGATACCGCTTCCCTGATGAACGCGCTCTACGTGTGCATCAAGGTCGATCGGGAGGAGCGGCCAGACCTCGATCATCTCTACATGGCCGGGCTCCAGGCCCTGGGCGAGCAGGGCGGCTGGCCGCTGACGATGTTCCTGACACCGGCCGCGGAGCCGTTCTGGGGTGGCACCTATTTCCCTCCCGCGCCGCGCTGGGGCCGCCCCTCCTTCCGCCAGGTGCTCCAGGGCGTCGCCGACGCCTACCGCACCCGAAGGGCGGAGGTGAGCCGCAACGCCGCGGCGCTGCGCCAGGTTCTCGCCGACCTCTCCGCCGCCCAGCCGGGCGAACGCCCCGGCCCCGCCACGCTCGATCGTGCCGCTGCGGCCTTGCTGCGCGCCGTCGATCCGGTGGAGGGCGGCCTGCGGGGCGCGCCGAAATTCCCCAATCCGCCCCTGTTCCGCTTCCTGTGGCAGAACAGCCGCCGCACCGGCAATGCCGCCGGCGCCGAGGCGGTGCGCCTGCTGCTGCACCGCATGAGTGCAGGGGGCATCCACGACCATCTCGGCGGCGGCTTCGCCCGCTATGCCACCGACGCGACCTGGCTCGTGCCGCATTTCGAGAAGATGCTCTACGACAACGCGCAGCTTCTCGACCTGCTGGCGCTCGCCCACGCCGATGCACCCGACCCCGCCTTCGCCGCCGCCGCCGCCGGCATCGTGCGCTGGCTGGCACGCGACATGGCGGCCGAGGCGCGCGCCGGCCAGGCCGCCTTCGCCGCTTCCGAGGACGCCGACAGCGAGGGCGAGGAAGGCCGCTTCTATGTCTGGACCGAGGCTGAGATCGACGCCCTGCTCGGCGCCGGGAGCGCGATGTTCAAGGCGGCCTATGATGTGACGGCGGCGGGGAACTGGGAAGGACGCACCATCCTGCGCCGCCGTGCCGGTCCGGCCGATGCGGCGACGGAGGCCCGTCTGGAAACGGCCCGCGCCCGACTGCTGGCGGCACGCGCCCGGCGCCCACGCCCGGCCCGCGACGACAAGGTGCTGGCGGATTGGAACAGCCTCGCCATCGCCGCGCTCTGCCGGGCTGCCGCCGTGTTCGGCCGGCCGGAGTGGCGCACCCGCGCCGCCGCGGCCTATGCCTTCATCCGCGGCACCATGCGCGCGCCCGACGGCCGCATCCACCATGCCTGGCGGCAGGGCCGGATCGCCGCTGCCGGGCTGCTGGACGACCAGGCCGGCATGGCCCGCGCGGCCCTCGCTTTGTTCGAGGCAACCGGCCAGCCGGACTATCTCCGCCATGCCATCGAACTGGTCGAAGTCATCGATCGATGGTTCGCCGAGCCGGAAGGCGCCGCCTATACCACCGCCGCCGACACCGCCGACCTGCCGCTCGGCCCCGCCGCCCGCCCACGCACCGCCGGCGACAATGCCACGCCCGCCGGCAACGGCCTGTTCGCGGAAGCATTGGCGCGCCTTCATCACCTGACCGGCGAACAGCGCTGGCGGACGCGGGCAGAGGGGGTGCTGCGCGCGTTCGGCGGCCTCGGCGATCGGCTCAGCGCCTGCCCGACCCTGCTCGCCGCGGCCGACCTGCTGGAGGAAGGCACCCTCGTCGTCATCGCCGGGCCGGCGGAAAGCGCCGCCACCCAGGCCCTTGCCGCCGCCGCCCTGGCGTCGCCCGATCCCGCGGTCTGTCTGCTGCGGACCGCCGGCGCCACGCCGCTGCCGCGTCTGCATCCTGCGCATGGCAAGATTGCGCCGCCGGGCAGCGAGGCCGCCGCCTTCCTGTGCCGCGCCGGCATCTGCGGCCTGCCGCTCACCGATCCCGCGTCCCTGGCGGCGGCGCTGCGCCGGCGCGGCCCGATGGCTTGACAGAGCCCGCGTCCGGGGCTGCCATCGTGGCGTGCCGCAGCTCTCGCTTCATTCGCCGCTCGGCGACCTCACCGTCTCGGAACAGGACGGGCGCATCGTCGCGCTCGACTGGGGGTGGGGCCGTGACCAGACACCTACGCCCCTGCTGGCGCGTGCGCGCGACCTGCTCGATGCCTATTTCGACGGGCCGGTGACCGAATTCGACCTCCCTCTGGCACCTGCGGGCACGCCCTACCAGCGCCGTGTCTGGCAGGCACTCTGTGCCATCCCCTACGGACAGACGCGAAGCTATGGCGCCCTCGCCGGTCTGGTTGGCGGATCGCCGCGCGCGATCGGCATGGCCAGCGCCGCCAATCCGATCCCGATCCTGATCCCCTGTCACCGCGTCGTCGCCGCCGGCGGTCTCGGCGGCTATTCCGGCGGCGACGGGCCGGCCACCAAGCGGGCGCTGCTCGACCTGGAAGCGGGCGCAGCGGCCTTGCCGACATCCGCTTCGCGCCCACACTCACGACCCATCAACAAATCGGAACACCCATGACAAAGGCCATCCGCATCCACGCCAATGGCGGTCCCGAGGTCATGCGCTGGGAGGACGTGCCGACGCCTGAACCCGGTCCCGGGGAGGCGCTGGTGCATCACGAAGCAGTGGGGCTGAACTACATCGACGTCTATTTCCGCACCGGCCTCTACAAATCGCCGCTGCCGCTGGTGCCGGGCCAGGAAGGCGCCGGCACCGTCACCGCGCTCGGCGAGGGCGTCACCGGGCTCGCAGTCGGCGACCGCGTCGCCTATGCCGGCCCCCTCGGCGCCTACGCCACCGAGCGCGTGATCGCCGCCGACCGCCTGGTGAAGCTGCCCGACGGCATCGCGTTCCAGACCGCGGCGGCAATGATGCTGCAAGGCATGACCGCGCAATACCTGCTCCGCCGCACCTACCGTGTGCAGCCCGGCGACACCATCCTGGTCTACGCCGCGGCCGGGGGCGTCGGCCTCATTCTCTGCCAGTGGGCGAAGCATCTCGGCGCCACCGTGATCGGCGTCGTCTCGACCGAGGAGAAGGCGGCGCTCGCCCGCGCCCATGGCGCCGCCCATGTCCTGGTCGGCAAGGCCGATATTCCCGCCGAAGTGAAGCGCATCACCGGCGGCGCGATGGTGCCGGTGGTGTACGACAGCATCGGCCGCGACACCTTCATGGCGAGCCTCGACAGTCTCGCCCCGCTCGGCATGATGGTGAGCTACGGCAATGCCTCGGGCCCAGTCGGCGCGGTCGATATCAGCCTGCTCGGCGCCAAGGGCAGCCTGTTCCTGACGCGCCCGAGCCTCGCCACCTACACCGCGAAACGCCGCGACCTGGAAGCGACGGCGGCTGACCTGTTCGGCGTCGTGCAATCGGGGGCGGTGCAGATCCGCGTCAACCAGACCTTCAGCCTGCGGGACGCCGCCGAAGCGCATCGCGCGCTGGAGGGCCGCCGCACCACCGGCAGTACCGTGCTGCTGCCCTGATCCTGCGTGTCCGCAAGCCGGCCGGACGCGGCTTCGTCCGCAGCTTCATCCCCCGCGGCATCGTCCGCCGGCCCCGCGCCGGCGGCGACGGTGCCGGGCGGCAGCACGCGTCTGACGGCCCTGATCGTCGCCTGCGCGCTGTTCATGCAGAATCTCGACGGCACCGTAATCGCCACCGCGCTGCCCGCCATGGCGCGCGCCTTCGGTGCCGATCCCGTGCATATGAACATCGCCCTCACCTCCTATCTGCTCAGCCTGGCCGTGTTCATCCCGATGAGCGGCTGGATGGCCGACCGCTTCGGCGCGCGCACCGTGTTCCGTGGCGCGATCGCCGTGTTCACGCTCGGCTCGGTACTGTGCGGGCGCGCCGATACCCTGGGTTTCCTGGTTGCCGCGCGCATCCTGCAGGGCGTCGGCGGGGCGCTGATGGTGCCGGTTGGGCGGCTCGTGCTCCTGCGCACCGCCGCCAAGCATGAACTGGTGGCGGCGATGGCATGGCTGTCGGTGCCGGCGCTGATCGGTCCGGTGCTCGGCCCGCCGCTCGGCGGCTTTCTCGTTACCTATGCGTCGTGGCGCTGGATTTTCGACATCAACGTGCCGATCGGCCTGCTCGGCATCGGCCTCGTCACCCGCTTCGTGCCCAACACGCGCGATGCCGGCGCCGGACGGCTCGACGGTGTCGGGCTGGTCCTCTCGGCGATCGCCCTGGCCGGCCTGATGTTCGGTTTCGAGGCGGCGTCGCGGCCCGGGCTGCCGTCATGGACCGGCGCGACGGCGCTCGGCCTCGGCCTGCTGGCCGCCGTGCTCTATGCCCTGCACGCCCGCCGCCACAGCGCACCGCTGCTCGATTTCTCGCTGATGCGCATCCCGACCTTCATGGTCTCGGTGGTCGGCGGGTCGCTGTTCCGCATCGGCGTCGGGGCCATGCCCTTTCTGCTGCCGCTGATGCTGCAGCTCGGCTTCGGCATGTCGGCCGTGCAGAGCGGGGCCATCACCTTCGCCAACGCCGCCGGCGCGATCGTGATGAAGCCGGCCGCAACGACGGCGCTGCGCCGGTTCGGCTTCCGCGATACGCTGCTGGTGAACGGCATCCTCTCCGCCCTGTCGCTCGGCGTCTGCGCCGCGTTCCGGCCGGCGTGGCCGCTCGCCGGCATCTACCTCGTGCTGCTCGGCGGCGGACTCTGCCGGTCGCTGCAATTCACCGCCTACAACACCGTCGCCTATGGTGACATCGCCCCGGCGCGGATGAGCGCGGCGACCAGCCTCTATGCGACGTTGCAGCAGGTGTCGCTGACGCTCGGCGTCACCGCCGGCGCGGCGGCGCTGTCGGCGGCGATGGCAATGGCCAGCCATGCACGCCCGGCACTCGGCGACTTCTCGTTCGCCTTCCTGACCGTTGCCGGCGTCGCGCTGCTCGGTGCCCCGGTCTCGCTGTTCATGTCGCGCACCGCCGGGGCCGAGCTGAGCGGCCAAACGATCGCCGGGCGCCGCCACCCGGCATAGCGTCGCCCGCGACCAGGCAGTGTCCCCGCCGGCCGGCAGAGAGGCTTTTTTCGCGCGCCGCCGCCCGCCAACCCGGCGCGCATACCAGGCCGCCGAAAGACCGGAAGGGTCGGTCTTTCCGCGACCGGGTATCAGCGGGGCGGCACCATCTCCTCCCATGCCACGCCGAGCCGCGTCACATCGGCGCCGGGCGAGCCGGCGGACTGCCAGCCGGCGGCCCGCAGGATCGCCCGGGTGCGCGCCAGCGCCGCCGTTCCGTCGGCATCGGCGAGCAGGATCAGGAAGATGCGCGGCCGGCCGGCCACCGCCTGCAGCACTCTGGCGGGACTTTCGTCCTCCGTCATCAGCAGCATCGGCCAGTCCGCCGGCGCCTCATAGGCATAATCGAGCGTCATGCCGGAGGTATCGGTCGCCTGCGGCAGCAGCAGCAGGGCGCCCGGCTGCCACAGCCGGCCGATCTGCGCCATGGCCGGGCGGGCCGCCTGCTGCGTCATGTGCGCGAACGGCATCGCCGCCGCGCCGGCCATTTGCGCGGCCACGAAGACCGCCGCCAGCACCGGCCATGCCCGGCGCGGCACCACTTTCTGCTCGCGCCAGCCGCGTGCCAGGAACATCGCCAGGAACGGCACGCCATAGATCAGATAGCGCAGCTCCACCGTTTCCTTGCCGTCCGCTGCCCCCACCACGAACAGCATCACCGGCATCACCGCGGTGCCGGCCAGCACCATCCGGCCCTGCACGTCGCGCATCATCCGCCGCACCGCAAACCCCGCAACCGCCAGCGCCGTGACCAGCAGCAGCCCCAGCAGCGCGCTCACCGGCACGGTCAGGGGGTGCGGCAGATAGACCGGCGTGCCGCCGAACAGCGCCGCCGCGTAGCGTTCGGCAATCCGCATCAGCATGCCGCCGACACGGAACGGCGCGAACTGCCAGTCGTGGGTCTGCTGCACGGCATAATAGCTCGCCGCCCACAGGATCGCCGGCAGCGCCGTTGCCGCCGCGGCCAGCACCTCGGCGAAGCGCCGCCGCGTGGCGAACGCCGCGGCGGCCACGAGGCCGAGCGCGAAGGCCGGAAACACCACGAACAGATGCGACGCGGTGCCGAGCCCGAAGGCCAGGCCGGCCGCCGCCGCCCACAGTACCGAGCGCCATCCTTCCCTGCCCTGCCGGCGCGGCGCCAGCGCATGCAGCAGTGCCAGCGTGCCCGCCAGCAGCAAGGCGTTGGCGAACGGATACATCCGCACCGTCGCGCCGGTGTACAGAATGGCGTAGGAAAACGCCGTGATGGCGAGCGTCAGCGGCACCGGCGCACGGCACAGCCGCGCCACGCGGCCGGTCAGGACCAGCCCCACCGCCATGATCGCAACCGACAGCAGCCGTGCCGCCAGCAGGCCGGGGCCGACCAGATGGCGCCATCCTGCCTCGAGGTAGAACCAAAGGGGGGGATGCACGTCATAGGTGACGAGATCGGCGGCGATGCGCGCCAGCGGCGCGCTGCCGGCGAACCAGTGCGCGATTTCGCCGCGCTGGAATACCCCAACCGGCCACGTGATCCGCGGTGCGTCATTGAGGATCAGATAGGTATAGCCCTCGTCCAGCTCGAAGGAGCGCCCGACGGACGCGGCGATCGCGATCAGTACCGCGGCGGCGACGATGGCGATCGCCGCCAGGCGCGAGGCGGTGCGCTCTGCCGGCAGCCGCGCCGGCCGCGTCCGCGTGCGCAGCGAGGTGTCGCTCATCGCGTCCCCGCCGGCAGCACGCGGTACAACACCGTCCAGCCATGCCGCTCCAGTTCCCGCAGATGCGCGGCCCCGGCCGGCGGATCGTCATGGGCATTCAGCCGCAGCAGGAAGTCGTAGCGCCGCGGCCAGGAATACAACTGGCACGGCAGCACCGCCGGGTCGCCGCCCGGGCACGGCCCCGGCAGCGGTGCCATCGTCTCGGTGGGGCCAAGCTGGCTGGTCAGCGGCAGCAGCCCCTCCTGCTGCGCTGCCGCCGCATAGTCCGGGCGCAGCGCCACCGGCTGCTTGCCCGGCGTCGCGAAGATCATCGGCCAGAACGCATCCCGCTCCAGCGTCACCAGCGCCGGCAGGTGCTGGTAATCCACGGTGCTGCCGAGGATGCGCCGCGCCCGCGATTCATCCGGATCGACGTCCCAGAAATTGTGCCCGTCGCGCACCGCCAGCACATGCGCGCCGGCGGGAATGGCGGCGATCGTCTGCTCGAACGCGGCAAGCAGGCCCGCCTGCGCCCGCGCGTTCCGCCAGTTCAGCGCGCTGCGCCCCGCCACCAGCGCCACCACGGCAAGTGCCAGCGCCGCCCCCGCCCGCTGTCCGGACAGCGGCCGCACGCCGGCGATCCCGATGAGCGCGAGCGGCACGCTCAGCCGCTCATAGACCATGCCGTTATCGACCAGCACCGGCGGCAGCACCGCATAGAGCAGGGCCAGGATGGTGAACGCCGCCACCATTTCCGGCGCCACGCGCAGCCGGCGCCGCAACGCCGCCCAGGCCACCGGCATCAGCAGCACCGCCGCCGCCACCGCCCCGACCGCCTCGCTCTCGCCGGTTGCGGCGGCGAACACCCAGCGGACGCGGAAATAGGGCTGGGAGAACATCCCGTCATGCAGGATCTGCCATCCCGCCAGCGCCAGCGCCCCGCTGCCGGCATAGGAGCGGGCGGGGCCGAAGGCGCGATAGAGCAGCAGCGGCACCGCCGCCGTGGCCAGGATCGGCACCGCCCGCCGCAGCAGCAGCCGATGCGGCCCCTCGCGCGCGATCCGGCCGGCCTCCGTGGACAGCATCAGCAGGACCAGGATGCCGAAGGCGAAAATGTGGCAGAGCAGGCAGGTGATGCCCCATGCCACGCCGGCCGCGCTGCGCCATGCCGTCGCGGCGCCATCGCTGCGCCATGCCGTCGCGGCGCCATCGCTGCGCCATGCCGTCGCGGCGCCATCGCCGCGCCATGCCGTCGCGGCGCCATCGCCGTCCGGCCCGGCGGCGCCGGCCCGCGCGTGCCACGCGCCGCCCAGCAGCGCCAGCCCGAGTCCGACCAGGTAGTTGAGGAAACCGAGCACGAGGCAGGCGTTCACCGCCGCCACCACGGCGATCCACGGCCACCACGTGCGCGTGCCGAACCAGCTCCGGTGCAGCGCCACCACGCCGGCCGGGGGCAGCAGCATGGCAAGCGCGATGAACAGCTTGCCGGCGACGGTGAGCGGCAGCACCCGCGCCAGCACAGGCACCACCAGATCCATCGCCATATTGGGGATGAATGCCCAGGCGGGGCGGAACATGGCATGCAGCGCCGGCACCGCACTGCCGCTGATCAGCACCTGCATGCGGGCGAGATGGTTGGGGTAGTCGAGCAGGAACGGCACCGGTACCGCCGCCAGCGGCGCCGTCAGCAGCAGGCCGAGCAGCAGCGCCGCGGCAGCTCCCGGCCACCGCAGCCGATCCTGCGGCCGCCACCGCCCGACCGGAACGGTCACGGGGGAGCGCGGCCCGCGTGCGGTGGCAGCGTACTGCGGAAGCGTCATCTGGCCGGGCTCCGACGTGCATTGGCGGCACGGCCGTGTAATCGCTGGAGCCGCGGGACGGACCCAGGCCATTCCGCAGTGCGGCATCACGATCGGTTCAGGGCGCCCGCTCCTTCGAACAGCGAAATGCCGCGCAGCCGGCCCCAGGCCACGGCCTGCGCCGACTCGGCAACGCCCAGCACCACCTGCGACGGCCGTGCCCCCGCCAGTTCCGGGGCCGCGGCGGCGAGCGCCGGGGAGAAGCCGATCTGCACCAGATCGAGGCCGAGTCGCGGCAACGGCAGCACCGATCCCGCTTCCGGCCCCGGCGCATGCAGCAGCAGCCGGTAGCCGCGCGCCTGCGCGAAATCGCGCGCAAAGGCGAACGCCGGCAGGTCGGCGAGCACATCCGGCGCCGCGAGTCCGATCACCACCGCCCCGCGCAGCGCCGCCGGCAGCGCCGCGTCGAAGCGCAGGAACGCCGGGCCGAGCAGGCTCGCCACCCCGAGGTCGAGGGCGAACGGCCCGGCCCCGTGCAGTTCACCGGGCGAGGCCAGCAGCGCCAGCAGCCGGGCCTCCAGCGTGCGGGCGAGCCGGCGCAGCAGCCACGGCGCGGCATCGAGGGCCGCATCGGGTGCCAGTTCCCGCTCCAGCTCGGCGACCGACAGGTATCGCCGCTCCCACGCCAGCCGCATGCCGCCGTCCGCCGTCACCTCGTGGACGGGGCGGCGGCGGGCGAAGCGTGCCACATCAGCATGGGCCAGGGTCTGCTCCAGCGCCGCCAGCCCCGCCGGATCGAGCGGCGCTGCCCGGCAAGCCGCCACCGCCGAGGCCGCCTTCATGCGGCTGGCGTCGGCGATGCGCAGCAGCTCTTCCGCCTGTTCCGGCAGATCGAGCAGCACGCAGACATCATCCGGGCCGGACCCGGCCGTGCCGGCGTCGGCGAACAGTTCGGCGAGGTGGGCGAGGCTCGCCCGCAGCGCCGCCCCGCCGCCGCCGCGCCACAGCACCGCGGTGTCGGCATTGGGCAGATCGAAGGTCTCGGCGCGATCGGCCATCCGCAGCGGGTCGAGCGCGGCGCGCGCCAGTCGCAGGTGGTGCGGCCGGGCGAGCGCCGGCGGCAGCGCCGACAGGCGCAGCACCAGCGCCCGCCGCGCCACCCCCGATGCGGCCGAGGCGGTGACACGCGCAATCAGCGCCGCCGCGTCGTCCCGTCGGCGGGGGGAAGCGGCGCCCGCCATCATGCGGCCGGCGCTCCGGAATCCAGCAGCGACGGACGATGGCAGCCATGCCGCCCCTCCGGCGCGGTCGCGGCCCCCCGGGCGGCACACTGGCCGAGCGTGCAGGCCGCCGCGTCGGGGCAGGCGCCGAGACGCGCGGCGGCCAGCATCGTCGCCACATGCGGTCCCTGGAAGCGGCGGATGCCGTGCGCCAGGCCCCAGCGCAGTGCCGCCTCGTCGGCGGCATGGCGCAGGACGATCCGCGCCGCCCCGACCGCCCGCAGCGCCGCGCCGAGCCGTGCCTGCTCGGCGGCGGGCAGGCCCGGCAGCAGCGGCGACCAGTCGAGCCGGATCAGGTCGGTCCCGAGCAGCCACGGCCGCGTCAGCAGCAGCGCCTCGAAGGTCACGCCGTCGAGCACCAGCCGGCACGCCAGCTCCGCCGCCAGGCGCCGCGCGGCGCCGAACGTGGCGGCATCGGCACAGGCCTCGGCGAAGCCGACGGCAACCGTGAGCGGTGCTCCTTCCGCACCGGCCTGCCGCGCCAGGGCAGCGAAATCCGGCCCCATCAGGGTGGCAGGGGTGAGCGCGAGCAGCGTCGGCACCCGCCCCGGCGCCGTCACGTCGAGCACGCCGCCGCCGCCGCGCGCCGCCGCCAGCAGCGCCAGCAGCCGTCCGTCCAACTGCCCGGCGAGATGGGCGGACAGGCACGGGTCGGTGGCCAGGGCGGCAGCGGCGGCGGCAGCGGCAGCGGCAAGCGCCGGGGCGGCGAACCCGATCTCCTGCAACAGCGGACGCAGTGCCGCCTGCGCGGTTCGGCAGGCATCGAGCAGGACGATCCAGCCGCGCGCCGTCCAGCCCGGCGCGGCCCCGGCCGGCCGCCCGGCCCGGTCCAGCGCCGTCAGGATGGTCTCGATCACGCGCGGCGAGACCGGCGGGGGACCGTCCGGCGGGTCCGGCGCCGCCGGCGCGTGGTCGGCCAGCCGTTCGGCGGCATAGGCGAGCAGCCGGGCGGCGTCTTCCACCAGCGGCCAGAGCGTCACCGTGCCGGCGGGGTCCGACGCGGCGACACCGAGCAGGCGGGCGAGCATGTGCGGCAGCGCCAGCACCGGGGGCGCGATGCCGCAGATCATCGCGAGGTCGCCGTTGCGCAGCGCGAAGACCTGGCCTTCATGGCGCTGG
>JAJZNE010000070.1:0-1997 GCA_021847995.1 Pseudomonadota bacterium
CAATGAGGACCGGCCGATCGGCATCGCCATCCTGGCAATGGGGGGCCAGGGCGGCGGCGTGCTCGCCGACTGGATCGTCGCCCTGGCCGAGGCGGCGGGGTGGCACGCGCAGTCCACCTCCGTCCCCGGCGTCGCGCAGCGCACCGGGGCAACGATCTACTATGTCGAGATGATCCGCGGGCGTGCCGGGCGGCAGCCGGTGCTGTCGCTGCTGCCGGTGCCGGGCGACGTGGACGTGGTGATCGCCGCCGAACTGATGGAAGCCGGCCGCGCCATCCAGCGCGGGCTGGTGACACCCGGCCGCACCACCCTGATCGCGTCCAGCCATCGCGCCTATGCGGTGACGGAGAAGACGGCGCCCGGCGATGGCCGCGCCGATCCGGCGGTGGTCGCGACAGCTTCTGCCGCCGCTTCGCTCCGCTTCCTCGCGGCCGACATGCAGGCACTGGCGGCAGAGGCCGGCAGCGTGATCTCCGCCGCGCTGTTCGGTGCGCTTGCCGGCAGTGCGGCGCTGCCGTTCCCGCGCGAGGCGTTCGAGGCGACGGTGGAACGCGCCGGTGTCGGCGTCGCGGCGAGCCTGCGCGCCTTCGCCGCCGGCTACGCCGCCGTGACCGCTTCGCCAGCTTCGCCCGGTCCGCGCGCGTCCGGTCCGCCCGCACCCGATCGGCCCGCGCCGGCGACGCCGCGCGGCGGCAGCGCGGCGTCGCGCGCCGAACTGGCGCGCGCCCTGGCCCGCATCGCGAGTGCGTTTCCGCAACCCGCGCACGACATGCTGCATCACGGCGTGCGCCGGCTGGTCGATTACCAGGACTGCGCCTACGCCAATGAATATCTCGACCGCGTGGCGCGGCTGCACGCCCTGGACGACGCCGCGCACGGGTTTGCCCTGACCACGGAGGCGGCGCGCCAGGTGGCGGTGGCGATGGCGTATGACGACGTGATCCGCGTCGCCGACCTCAAGACGCGCGGCAACCGCCTCGCGCGGGTGCGGGCGGAGGCGGGAGCGACGGCGGCGCAGGTACTCGACACCACCGAGTTCTTCCATCCGCGGTTCGATGAACTGTGCGCGACCCTGCCGGCGCGGCTGGGCGCGGCGCTGGAAGCCTCGCCGCTCGCCGCACGCCTGATCGGGGCGCTGTTTGCGCGCGGCCGGCGCATCCGCACCACGACGCTGCACGGCTATCTGCTGCTGTATGCGCTGGCCGGGCTGCGCGGCCGGCGGCGGCGCCTGCTGCGCCATGCGCGCGAGCAGGCGCATCTGGCGGCATGGCTCGCGCTCGCCGAGCGCATCGCGACGGAGGACTACGCGCTGGCCGTCGAAATCGTCAAATGCCGCCGACTGGTCAAAGGCTACAGCGACACGCACGCGCGCGGGCTGAGCCGGTTCGACAGGGTGACGGGCGCGCTGCCGATGCTGGCAGGCCGCGCCGATGCCGCGGACTGGCTGCGCCGGCTGCGCGAGGCGGCCCTGGCCGACGCGGACGGGAAGATGCTTGACGGTGCGCTGGCGACCATCGCCACGCTGACGGCCGTGCCGATGCAAACCAGGGAGACTGTCCGATGACTCTGAGCGAGTTCGCCACCGCGGTGGCGACGGGGCGGGTGCGCGTGATCGATCTGACACAGACGCTCGCGCCCGATTTCCCGACCATCCAGTTGCCGCCGCAATTCGGCGCCTGCGCGCCGTTCCGCATCGAGGAGGTGTCGCGCTACGACGAGCGCGGGCCGGCCTGGTACTGGAACAACATCTCCATGAACGAGCATACCGGCACGCATTACGACGCGCCGGTCCACTGGGTCAGCGGCAAGGATTTTCCGAACAACACCACCGACACCATCCCGCCGGAGAAGTTCATCGCCCCGGCCGCGGTGATCGACTGTTCGGCGGAAACCTCGGCCAACCCCGATTTCCTGCTGACGCGCGCCCGGATCGAGGCGTGGGAGGGGCAGCACGGCCGCATCCCCGACGGTGCGTGGGTGCTGCTGCGCACCGATTG
>JAJZNE010000070.1:2007-38015 GCA_021847995.1 Pseudomonadota bacterium
GACGGGGCGCACACGCCGGGGCCGGATGTCGGCGCGATCAAATTCCTGGTGGAGGAGCGCGACGTGATGGGCTTCGGCACCGAGACGATCGGCACCGATGCCGGCCAGGCCTTCGGCTTCGACCCGCCGTTCCCGGCCCATTTCTTCATGCACGGCAAGGGGCGCTACGGCTTGCAATGCCTGTGCAACCTCGACAAGCTGCCGCCGACGGGCGCGCTGATCGTGGCGGCACCGTTGAAGATCAGGGGCGGCTCCGGCAGTCCGTTGCGCGTGCTGGCACTGGTTTGATCGCAGGGGAGATGATGATGACAATTCGTGCGTCGTTCGTCGCCGCGATGTTGACGGCGGGGCTGCTGTCCTTCGCGGCGCAGGCCGAGATGGTGCATTACATGGCGCATCTTGACGGGGCGAGCGAGGTGCCGCCGAAGACCACGCAGGGCACCGGCACGCTGTCGGCGACCCTCGATACCGCGACGCGGGAGTTCAGCTATACGCTGGAATACAGCGGGTTGAGCGGTCCGGCGTCGGCCGCGCATTTCCACGGGCCGGCGGCACCCGGCGCCAATGCCGGCGTCGCCATGCCCATCCCGAACGCCGGCAGCAGCCCGGTGAAGGGCAGCGCCAAGCTGACCGCGGCGCAGATGGCCGATCTGGAAGCCGGCAAGTGGTATGTGAACGTGCATACCAAGGCCAATCCGGGCGGCGAAATCCGCGGACAGGTGATGAAGGGCGGGATGTAACCGGCAGACCCGATCTGGCGCTCACGGCCTCTCTGATATCATGCCGTGAGCGCCAAAAGATTGCCGTAGGGTCGGGCCATGATCGCCTCATCGCCGAGTTCGGCCGGCGCGTCGAGGTAGGTTTCGGCGTCGAAGATGCGGAACCCGTGGGCGCGCAGGAGCGATAGCAGGCTGGCGGGTGCGTAGCCCGCGGCGAGTGCCTGCGCGGGCGCCCATTCCAGCACGATGCGCAGGCCCGGCCGCCGCAGCGTCCCGCTGGCGCCGCGCAGCACGGCGGCTTCCAGCCCCTCCACGTCGATCTTCAGGACATCGACCCGCGCTTCGTCCCGCAGCACGTCATCGAGGGTGAGGACATCGACGGTGACTGCCGCGGCCGTGGCGGAGGGGTCCGGCGGCGGTGCGCCATTGTCGGCAGCGGCCGACGGTGCGCCATTGTCGGCAGCGGCCGACGGTGCGCCATTGTCGGCAGCGGCCGACGGTGCGCCATTGTCGGCAGCGGCAACGAGCGTCGCATTGGCGGCGCGTTCGGCGGGAACGATCAGGGTTCCGAGGCCGGGAGAGTCCGACAGGGCGGCAGCAACCACCCGGACCGGCGCCATCGACCAGTTGATCTGCACATTGACCGCCAGCAACCGGAGCATCTGCGGATTGGGTTCCACGGCGATCACGCGCGATCCCGGCGTTGCCCCCATCGCGTTCGCCACCAGACAGGTGAAGTAGCCGAAATTCGCGCCGACATCCACGAACACCGACCCGGGCGGCGACAGCAGCGGCAGCAGGCGGGAGAGTTGGGCTTCCCACTGCCGATACACCACCAATTGCGGCGTCATCAGAAGGTCGCGCATCGGCGTGATGAACTTGACGCCGAACAGGGTCTGGACGAGCAGATCGTCGTTCGAGACCGGCACTGCGAACGGGCCGACCACCTGACGGATCTGGCGGGACAAATCCGCGATTTCGGCAAGGCCGGCGCGGATCGCGGCCAGTTCCTGCTCGATCGTGGCCAGACGCAGGCCCATCGCCGCATTCTCCGCGATCAGAAGGCGGGGATCGCCCGGCATGCTGTCAGGCATCGAAGGCATGCCGCATTGCCGAACGGTAGCGCACCAGAAACTCCTCCGACCCGACGCATTGCCGCAGCAATGCCGCCACCGTCTCATGATGCATCTGCGCCGTCACGATCCCCGGATCCTCCGGCTCCCGGCACATCACCAGCCGGTACAGGGACAGCACTGCCTCTTCAGATACCATCGACGTTCTCCGCCATGTTGACGATCTCCCCCTCCATTGCCGCGATCCGGCGGCGCAGCGCGTTGCAGTCCGCCTGCACCTCCCGCACCGCATCGAACACAGCGGCGATGCGGTCCTCCTGCTTCAGCAGCTCCATCATCTGTGCGGACAATCCGTCCAGCCGCGTCTGCGTCTGCGCGAGTTCGTCCCCGGCCAGGGCGAGATCGTGCGCGACCTTGTGCGGTGCGGTCCCGTGCGTCACCTCCCGCCGCAGATGGTCGATGAAGATCTGCGACAGATCGCCGAAGCGCGCGGCGGCTTCGTCCGAGCACAGCAGTCCGATCAGGAACACGTCGCAGTCGAAACCGGGCGCCGTGATGCGCGCCTGTTCCCCCTCCGAAGGGCCGCGGTCCAGCAGGAAGCGGATCAGCGCCTCGGCGCGCGTTGCAGAATCCATCGCCGCCCGTCTCCTCTACGCCATGACCAGTTCGGCCGTCGCGACCGGCAGCTGCGCCGGTGCCGGCGGCTCGCGGTTGACGAGGGCAAGAAGGCACGCCTCCACCCGCTCGGCCATGCGCTCGCGCGTATAGCAGGCGGTGAAACGTGACGCCGCCTGCGCGCCGGCGGCGATGCGCCGCGCCCGGTCGGCCAGCAGCGGTTGCAGCGCCTCGCGCAGCGAGTCGGCCGAATCGGGCGTGAACAGAGCACCGCTCCTTCCGTCCCCGACGATCTCGGCGAGGCCGCCGACGCGGGCCGCCACCACCGGCCTGCCGAAGCGCATCGCCTCGATCGCGATCAGCCCGAAACTCTCGAACCGCGACGGCGCCACGAACAGATCGCAGCCGGCATAGTGGCGCAGCAGCGCCGCATCATCGACATGGCCGTGCAGCACCACCCGTGCCGCATGCCCGCGCTGCGCGATCGCAGCCAGCCGGGCCGCGATCAGGGCGGCATAGTCCGCCTCCTCCGGCACCGGGGCACCGACCACGTCCAGCGTCACGCCCGGATGGCGGTCGAACAACGGCAGCATCGCATCGAGCAGCAGATCCAGCCCCTTGCGCCGCTCGATGCGGCCGACAAAGAGCACGCGGACCGGCGCCGCCGCCCCGTCCGCCTGCGCCGTTGCGTCCGGCGCCGCCACGGCCACCGGCGCGATCCCGTGCGGCACCACCGCGACCCGCGCGGGGTCGAAGACGACCCCGTACAGCGCCTGCAATTCCCGGCAGATTTCCATACTGTTGGCGAGCAGCAGCGCGGCATGGCCGAACAGCCAGCGCTCGGCCGCGATGACCCGTTCGACGTGGTGGTAGCGGTACGGCAGGTCGGTCCGCCATTTCTCCTTCATCGGCAGCAGCATGCGGCAGGCGGTGTGCAGGCTGGTGACGACCGGGATGTCGAGATGGGCGGCGCAGAGAATTCCCTCCACGTCCCACACCGGCGCCGACAGCACGTCGAGGCCGAAATCGCGCATGATCCGCCGCGCCTCCTCCAGCACCGCGGCGGCGCGGGCATGCAGCGGGCCAGGCAGTTTCACCGGCGCGGCATGGCGCGGTGCATGCACGGACGGCACGGCATGAACCCAGACGCCGGCAACGTAGTCCACCTGACGCGCCGAGTCGGCGGCGGTGATGACGTGCACCTCGTGGCCGCGCAGCGCCAGCGCCTCGGCCAGCGCCTGCGTCCAGCGGGCGATGCCGGCGGTATCGCGCGGCGGGTAGCCCTGGCTGACCAGGGCGATGCGCAGCGCCTGCGCCGGCCGGGCGGCGAACCGGCGCAGCGGCAGGGGGGAAGCGGCGCTGCCCGGCGCCGCCGGCGCCGCCGCGCCGCTTGCCATGCCCTGCCGCAGGCCGCCTTCGAGCTCGCTGTTGAGGCGCAGGAAATGTGCCCCGCCGATCAGCGCGCGATCGACGTGCCAGCGGTTGGAAAAGCGCAGATCGGCGCGGAACCGGTCGAGTTCGGCCGCCGCCGCAGCGAGCGTCAGGCGCGGCGCGGCATGGCGGAGCACGAAATGCGCCTTGCTGCGGCTTTGTGCCAGCAGGGTGCGGGCGATGCGCCGGTGGTCGCGGACATGGCTCGCGGCGTAGCGGTGGAACACCAGCGCATCGGGCGCCGTCACCACCGCATGGCCAAGATCGGCGAGGCGGACGCAGACATCCGTCTCATCCAGCATGTATTCATAGGTGGCATCGAAGCCGCCGATCCGGCGCAGCAACGCGGTGCGGAAACTGCTGTTGGTGCCGAGCAGGCTCGGGAACAGCCACAGTCCCGGCACGCTCAGCCGGTCGGTCGGATCGACGTGGTCGAGCAGGGTCGCGTTGCCGAAGCGGTCACACACCGTATAGCGGCACTGAAAGCGCGCACCGGTGTTGTCGAGCGTGAAGCCGCCGACGCCGCCGACCGCGGGATCGTCGTAGCGGCGGTCGAGCCGCTCCAGCCAGCGCGGATGGGCGACCGCATCGTCGTCGATAAAGGCGCAGATATCGCCCGCCGCCGCCGCGATGCCGAGATTGCGCGACGCCGACAGGTTGCGCACGCCACAGGTGACGACCTTGATATGCGGGGCATACGCCTGCAATACCTGCGGCGTCGCATCGCTGCACGGGCCGACCACGGCGATCACCTCGAAGCGCGGGAAGCTCTGCCCGCGCAGCGCGGCGAGGCAGTCGGCGAGCGTCGCCGCGCGGTTGCAGGTGCTGACGATCACCGAAATGCTGCGCGGCTGCGGGCCGTGCGCCGGCCGGTCCGGCAGGGAGGGGAACGCGCCGGCCAGCCCGTCGTCCACCCCGGTGAAATCCGCCGACGGTTCCGAAAAACGATCCATGCTCCCTGCCCCGGCCGTTCTGGCCGGCCCTTTTGCCGAGATCCGTCCCCGCGCCCCCGGTCCCGCGCCCCGATTATTGCGGGCACCGCGCCGGACACGTCCGCAGCGGAGTTGACGATCCTGCGGTTAATGGCCGGTAAATCACGCGCCCGGCGCGGCGGCAGGCTTGCCGGGCCGTCGCCCCCCGCCTATGGACCTGCCCGATGCAGCGGGCTGGGGCGTCGCCAAGCGGTAAGGCAACGGATTTTGATTCCGTCATGCGGAGGTTCGAATCCTCCCGCCCCAACCAGCGCCGCCGCCGGCACGGACGGTTGTTCCTGGTGCTGCTGGCGCTGCTGCTGCCCGCTGCCGCCCCGCTGCCGGGGATCGGCCCGACCGACGGGCGCCGTCCGGTCGATCCAGAGACCCCGCCGTGGACGGCGCTGGCCCGGTTGCAGGTTCCCGGCGCCGCGCGCTGCACCGCGGTGCTGATCGCGCCACGCACCGCGCTCACCGCCGCCCATTGCCTGTTCAGCCCGCATCTGCACCGCTTCGTGCCGCCCGACATGGTGCATGTCCTGACCCGCTACGGGCGGGAGGCGTTCGCGGCCCACGCCGTTGCCGCCGGCTACCGGATCGCACCCGCGGAGGATGTGGCCGCGGTCACGCTCTCCGCCCCGGTGGGCAGCGCCGTGCTCGCCCTCGCCGCCCTGCCGGCGCCCGGCACGCCGGCCATGCTCGGCGGCTACAACCAGGACCGGATCGAGGTCATCGAGGCCGACACCGCCTGCCACATCGCAGCCGTCACGGCTACCCTGATCCGCCACGACTGCGCCGGCACGCGCGGCACCAGCGGTGCGCCGCTGCTGGTACGCGGGGGCGACGGCGCCTGGGCGATCGCCGGCATCGCCACCCGGGCGATCATCGGCGGGCGCGGCGGCATTGCGGTGGCGGCAGCGGCATTGCCGGCTTGGCTCGCCCAAGGCGGAGCCATGCCATGACCGATCCTGCCCTCTATCTTGCGTTCGTCCTGGCGACCACGGTCCTGATGCTGATCCCGGGCCCCAACGTCGCCCTGATCGTCGCCAACAGCCTTGCCTTCGGCGTGCGCTACGGGCTGCTGACGCTGGCCGGCACCGCCTCGGCGATGGTGCCGCAACTGCTGCTGACCGCGCTCGGGATGACGGCGCTGCTCGGCCGGTTCGGGGCCTGGATGGGCTGGGTGCGCTGGGTCGGCGTGGTCTATCTGCTCTGGCTCGGCGTGCGGCAGTGGCGCGCCGCGCCGACCGGTCCCGGCCGCCTCACGCCGGCGCCGCGCGATGCAAGGCGCATCTATCTGCGCGGCCTGCTGGTGTCACTCACCAATCCGAAGACGCTGTTCTTCTACGGCGCCTTCTTTCCCCAGTTCGTCGCTGCCGGCCGGCCGGCAGCCCCGCAACTTGGGCTGCTCTGCGCCACCTTCCTCGCCGTGGCGCTGATCGTGGACAGTCTGTGGGCGGTGCTCGCGGGGCGGCTGCGGCCGCTGCTCGGCGGGCGGGGGCGATGGCGCAACCGGCTCTCGGGCGGGATGCTGATCGGCGCCGGCCTCGGCCTCGCCGTCGCGCACCGGCGCTGAGCCGTGGCCGCCGAGGACGAGCCGCCGAACTACAACCGCATCGCCGGCGGCAGCCTGGAGCGGCTCGGCGCACTGAGCGACGGCGTATTCGCTGTGGCGATGACGCTGCTGGTGCTCGACCTGCGCGTGCCCGCCGCTGCCGCCATCCGCGATGAGGCGGCACTGGGCCAGGCGCTGATGGCGCTGGCACCGCGGCTGCTCGTCTTCGTGATGAGCATGATGACGCTCGGCATCTTTTGGATCGGCCAGCAGACGCAGCTCAACCATCTCGACCGCGCCGACCGGGGGCTGGCGTGGCTGCATATCAGCTTCCTTTGCGTCGTTTCGCTGGTGCCGTTCAGCACCGCGCTGATCGCGGAGTTCGTTACCTTTCGGATCGCGCTGCTGGTCTATTGGGCGAATATCCTGCTACTCGGCGCGCTGCTGTTCGCAAGCTGGCGGCATGCGCGGCGGCGTGCACTGACGCGCTCCGACGTGACCGTGGCACTGGCCTGCGCGATGGAGCGGCGCATCGTTTTCGCCCAGGCGTTCTATGCCATCGGCGCACTGCTCTGCCTTCTCGATACGTTCTGGAGCCTCGGCTTCATCCTGTTGGTGCAGCTCAATTACGTACTGGCCCCGCGCCTGCCGGTGTTGCGCCGGCTGTAGGGCCCGGGGCAATCGGGCCATGCCACCAGGCGGCCACCCCCGCCGCAAGCAGGGGTCCGCGCCCCGGCGGGCCGGCCCGATCGTGCCGCTGCGGCCCGGCGCCCTCTTGGCCTTTCGTCCACATGCCCTAAACTCCCGCCGACAAATCCGCACGAGACCGGGAGCGTGATCGCCCATGACCAAGTTCGGCCTTGCCCAGCCCGTCCGCCGCGTCGAAGACCCGCGCCTGCTCAAGGGCAACGGCGCCTATACCGATGACATCACCCTCCCCGGCACGCTGGCCGGCGTGGTTCTGCGCAGCCCGCATGCCGCCGCCGTGATCACCGCCATCGACACCGCCGCGGCGCGGTCGCTGCCCGGCGTCCGCGCCGTCTATACCGCAGCCGATCTTGCCGCCGACGGCATCGGCACGCTGCCCTGTGCCGCGCCGGTGAAGAACCGCGACGGGTCGGCGATGGTCATGCCGCCGCACCCGGTGCTCGCCGACGGACGCGTCCGCCATGTCGGCGATCCCGTCGCCTTCATCGTCGCCGATACCTCCAAACAGGCCCGTGACGCCGCCGAGGCGATCGCCGTCGAATACGACATCCAGCCGTCGATCACCGATCTCGCCACCGCGACCGACGACGGCGCGCCGCTGGTGTGGCCGGAGGCGAAGCGCAACATCGCCTTCGACTGGCAGATCGGCGACCCGGCGAAGACCGAGGCGCTGTTCCGCGAGGCCGCCCATGTCACCCGGCTGACCGTCGTCAACAACCGCATTGTCGTCTCTTCGATGGAGGCGCGGGCGGCACTGGCGGAATTCGACGCCGGCAGCGGACGCTGGACGCTGCGGACCAACACGCAGGGCGGCTGGTTGCTCAAGGATCTGCTCGCCAGCGCCATCTTCAATGTGCCGGCCGACCGGTTCCGTATCCTGACGCCCGACGTGGGCGGCGGCTTCGGCATGAAGATCTTCCTCTACGCCGAGCATGCGCTGACCTGCTATGCGGCGCGCAAGCTCGGCCGGCCGGTGAAATGGGTCTCCGAACGGTCGGAGGCATTCCTCGCCGACACGCAGGGCCGCGACAACATCACGACGGGCGAAATCGCGCTCGACAGCGGGGGAAAATTCCTCGCCCTGCGCACCCGCAACACCGCCGGCATGGGCGCCTACCTCTCCACCTTCGCGCCCTACATTCCGACCATGGCCGGCACCGGCGTGCTGGCCAGCGTCTATGGCTTTCAGGCGGTCCATGCCAATGTCATAGGCGTGTTCACCAACACCGTTCCGGTCGATGCCTATCGCGGTGCCGGCCGGCCGGAGAGCAACTATCTGGTCGAGCGCCTGATCGACGCCGCCGCGCGCGAAATGAAGATCGACCGGGTGGAGCTGCGCCGGCGCAACATGGTTGCCCCCAGCGCGATGCCGCACACGACGCCGGTCGGCAAGACCTACGACAGCGGCGATTTCCGCATCGTGCTCGATGCCGGGCTGAAGAATGCCGACTGGGCCGGTTTCCCGGCACGCCGGGCGGAGGCGGCACGGCACGGCAGGCGGCGCGGCATCGGCCTCGCCTACTATCTGGAGGCGACCGGCGGCGCGCCGACCGAACGCGCCGAAATCCGCTTCGCTGATGACGGCTTCGTCGATGTCTATGTCGGCACGCAATCGACCGGCCAGGGGCATGAGACCGCCTATGTCCAGCTCACCGCCGACCAGCTCGGCGTACCGGGGGAGAAGGTGCGGGTGAAGCAGGGCGACACCGACACGATCCCGACCGGCGGCGGCACCGGCGGCGCCCGCAGCCTCTATTCCGAGGGGCAGGCAATCCTCGTCACCGCCGCGACCGTGATCGAGAAGGGCAGGAAGGCCGCCTCCGAGGCGCTGGAGGCGGCGCCCGGCGACATCACGTTCGAGGCCGGGCGTTTCGCGATCGTTGGCACCGACCGCGGCATCGACATCCTGACGCTCGCGGCGCAGCAGCGCGCACGGGCGGCGGGCGGGGAGGACGTGACCACGCTGGACGCGGCCGAAGTGGCCGAGATCAAGGCCCACACCTTCCCCAATGGCTGCCACATCGCCGAGGTGGAGATCGACCCCGATACCGGGGTGACGCGCATCGTCCGCTATTGCGTGACCGACGACGTGGGCAAGGCCGTCAATCCGCTGATCGTGCGCGGCCAGGTGCATGGCGGGGTCGCCCAGGGCCTCGGCCAGGCGATGCTGGAGCGCACCGCCTATGACCGCGACTCCGGCCAGCTCCTCTCCGGCAGCTTCATGGATTATGCGCTGCCGCGTGCCGACGATCTGCCGGACATCAAGGTCGAACTGGTCGAGGTGCCGTGCGCCTCCAACCCGCTCGGCGTCAAGGGCGCCGGGGAGGCCGGGGCGGTCGGCAGCCCGCCGGCGGTGATCAACGCCGTGGTCGATGCGCTGAGCGGCGACGGCGTGACCCATATCGACATGCCGGCGACGCCGGAAGTGGTCTGGCGTGCGCTGCACGCCCGCCGGGCAGCCTGAGGCGGAAGCCCGCGGGGGCCGTCGCGGCCGCGGCGGCCCGATGCCGGGCAACCCGTTACCCATCGCCGCGTTCACGGCCGGCATCGATCTCAGGGAGCAGGGAACATGGCCAGCATGAGCGACCGGGCGAGTGACGCGGGGGCGAGCGCGCAGGAGCAAATCCGCGAATTGCGCGCCCAGGTCGATAGCCTGATGCGCGAGCGCGTGGCACCGGCGATGTCCGGTGTCGCCGGCCGCGCGCAGGAGGCCGCGCGGCAGGCGCGTGATATGGCTCAGGACCAGACCGAGGCCCTGTCAAGCCGGGTGCGGGAAATGCCAATCGCCTCCGTCCTGATTGCCGCGGCGGCGGGCTATCTCATCGGTCGGCTGTCGCGCTAGGAGATGCGCACAATCCGGCTGGCACGGGTTGCCGCGCAGGCGGAACTGCTGCGGCTGCGCCGTCTTGTTCGGCGCCAGGCGGTGCGGGCGATGCTCGGCGCGGTCGCGGGCGTGTTCCTGCTCGGCTGCCTCGCCTGGCTGCACGTCGCGGGCTATTTTGCGCTCCGGCGTGCCGGGATCCTGCCGCTGTGGGATTCGCTGATCGTGGCCGGCGTGGACGCGGCGATCGCACTGGTCATCGGCCTGCTCGCCCTGCGCAACCGCCCCGGCCGGGTGGAGCGGGAGGCGCTGGAGGTGCGGATGACCGCACAGAGGCAGTTGGCGGAGGCCGCGGCGATCTCCGCCGTGGTCACGCCGCTGCTGCGCTCGCGTGGCCTGCGCAGGCTCTATGACGCAGCCTTCGCCGCGCTGACGGCACGGTTGTTCGGCGGTCGCGCGCGGCGCTGAGGCGCCTCGCCGCGCGCGGCGCCAGCGGCTATAGCGGGCCGGCCGCAGAAGGGATCGCCCGCCCATGTCCGACGCCGTGACCATGCTTCGCGAAGGCCGCACCGCCCGGTTGCTGCTCGACCGGCCGAAGGCGCTGAACGCCCTCGACCTGCCGATGATCCGTGCGCTCGATGCCGCCCTCGCCGCGTGGCGGGACGAACCGCGTGTTCAGGTGGTGGTGATCGACAGCAGCAGCGAGCGCGCCTTCTGCGCCGGCGGCGACATCCGCGCCATCCGCGCCGCCGCGCTGGCCGGCGACTTCGCTGCCGTGGAGCAGTTCTTTGCCGAGGAATACGCGCTCAATGCGGCGATCGCCGCCTATCCGAAGCCGTATGTGGCGCTGATCGACGGCATCTGCATGGGCGGGGGCATCGGCGTCTCGGTCCACGGCACGGTGCGGGTGGCCACCGAGCACGGGATATTCGCGATGCCGGAGACGGCGATCGGGTTCTTCCCCGATATCGGCGCGACCTATGTGCTGCCGCGGCTGCCGGGGGCACTCGGCATCTATCTTGGGCTGACCGGGGAGCGGCTGCGGGGCGCGGATGCGGTGCATGCCGGCCTGGCCACGCATTTCGTCCCCCGCGCGGCGCTGCCTTCGCTGCGGGCCGCACTGGCCGCGGACGGTGTCGCGGCAGTCGCGACGCATGCGGCGCCGCTGCCGCCCTTCACCATCGCCCCGCATCGCGCCGCGATCGACCGCTGCTTCAGCGCACCCTCGGTCCCCGAGATCCTGGCGCGGCTCGCCGCCGAAGGCACGGAATGGGCGGGCGCGACTCTGGCGACGATGCGGATGATGTCACCGTCCTCGCTGTCGTGGTCACTGGCGGCGATCCTTCGCGGCGCGACGCTCGACCTGCCGGCGGCACTGGCGGCGGAGTTGCGGCTGACCCGCCCGGTGTGCCGCCATCCCGACTTCGCTGAGGGCGTGCGGGCAATGGTGGTGGACAAGGATCGCCAGCCGCGCTGGACGCCTGCAACGCTGGAGAGTGTCGATCCGGCAGCGATCGCGGCGATGCTGGACTGAGCGGCCGCGAGGGAAGTGTCGTCACCCGCCGCCGCGGTGCCGCGCGACCGCTTGCCGCCTGCATCCGTTGCCCGGTTCGGGCGCGCGCCGGGCGAAGCCGTGCCGGCCGACGGTTTGACAGACCCCGGCGAAGCCGCGAAAGCGGCGGCGTGCCGGCATCGCCGGGCAGGGGAGGGAGAACGATCATGCCGGCCGTGCGCGTCTGGATCTATGTCCTGCTGTTCACCGGCTGCACGATCAATTACGTCGATCGCGTGGCGCTGTCGGTCGCCGCGGCGCCGATCGCTACACAGTTCCATGTCTCCCCGGTCGGCATGGGCTACCTGTTCTCCGCCTTTCTCTGGACCTATCTGGTCACATTGATCCCCTGGGGGCTTGCCGTCGATCGCTTCGGCACGCGCTGGACGACGGCCTGCGGGATGGCGATCTGGTCGGCGGCGACCATGCTGACCGGGCTTGCCGGCAGCTATGCCATGCTGTTCGCGACGCGGCTGCTGATGGGGCTGGGCGAGGCCTCCACCTATCCCGCCGGCGGGCGCGTGATCCGCGAATGGATTCCGGGCGGCGAACGGGGGCTTGCCACCGTCACCTTCAACAGCGGCGGCTATGCCGGGCCGGCCTTCGGTGCCGTGCTGGTGGGGGCGATCGCCGGGGCGCTGGGCTGGCGGGCCGGGTTCCTGGTCGCCGGCGCGGTCGGGGTGGTATGGCTTGCGGTGTGGCTTGCCTGGTTCCGGCGACCGGAGGACTCCCGCGCCCTCGGCGCTGCCGAACGGGCCCTGATCCTGCGCGAACGCGGCAGCGGCGCTGACCCGCTTGCGGGTGCCGGCAGCGGGGCGGGCATCGCCGCGCTGCTGCGGTCGCGGACGATGTGGGCGCTGTTCGTGACGCAGGGCTGTGCGGTCTATGCCCAGTACCTGTTCCTGACCTGGATGCCGAGCTATCTCCAGGCGACCCGGCATCTGACACTGCTCAGGACCGGTCTCTACAGCGCCGCCCCCTACGGCGTTGCGGTGCTCGGCGCGCTGCTGGCGGGGGCGCTGAGCGACCGGCGCCTGCGCGCAGAGCGCGGCGTTGCCGGGCGGCGGCGTATGGTGGCGGCGATGATGCTGCTCTCCGCTGTCATTCTGCTGGTGCCGCTGGTCGGCAATATCGGTGCGATCCTGCTGCTGTTCACCGTCTCGCTCACCGGCATCGCCAGCGCCGTCGGACTGAACATCGCGCTGCTGAATGACCTGCTGACCGAGCCGGGTGACAGCGGCAAGGCCAACGGGCTGCTGGTGAGCGGGGGCAACCTGTTCGGTCTGCTGGCGCCGATCCTGCCCGGCTATGTCGTGGCGGGCACCGGGCAGTACGATGCTGCGTTCGTGATCGCCGGCGGCCTGCTGCTGTGCGGGGCGACGGTGTGCCTGACCCTGACCCGCCGCCCGATCGGCGAGCGCGCGCCCGCCAGCGCCAGTGCGCTCTCCCTATCGGCCTGACTCAGCCTCCTGCGGCAAGGCGCGCGGCGAAGCTGCGGCCATCCACGTCGGTCAGTTGCAGCGCGACCGCAGCGGACGCGGCCTTGGCGTCCGGCGGGGCAGGCAGCGTGATCGTCGCCGCGGCACCCATGCCCGCGACCAGCCCAAAGGCGCCTGGCTTGAACCTGTTGTAGGCGTAGTCGTTGACGAACGCTGCCGGCGGCAGTTTCGCCAGGATTGCGGTGTCCCAGGAGGCGACCGGCCGGCCGGCGCCGTCCAGCAGCTCCGCCCGCATGACATGGGCCGGCGCTTCCGGCGTGCCGGCATCGAGATAAACATGGAAGCGCACACCGCCATCGGGCAGCAGCGTCGCCCCGCTCAGCGTCAGATGGTGGCGCGTCGGGCTGACCGGGCCGCCATGAAACGGGCCGATCACCGAGCCGCGATAGTAGCTGTAGGTGCTGATGTCGAAGCCCAGCACGAAGGCCAGCACCAGCAGCGCAAGCCCCTGAAAGGCGCCGTCGCGCAGCGGCAGCGGCAGACTGCCCGCGGCCCAGCGGAACCATCCCCGTCCGGCCAGCGCCGGCGTCCGGCGCAGCAGCAGATTGTCGAGCGACCAGGCACCGCTGCCGGCGAGCAGCAGCGTCGCACCCATGGCAAGGTTGGCTGCCGCCATCGTCCATTCGTCGATGCAGGTGGCCCCCTGCCAGCCGAACATCAGCATCAGCACGACGGAGAACGCCATCGACACGGCGGCCGACAGCCGCGTCATCAACCCCAGCATGAGCGCGGCACCGGCGATCAGTTCGGCGGCACTGAACAGGATCACGCCCGCATAGAGCAGCCAGAAATGTCGCAGCATGAACCCGATGACATGATCCATGCCGAGCAGCGCGCCGGGCATCGCGGTCTGGAACTTGTTTGCCATCCATTCATGGCCGCCCCAGGCATCGAGTTTCGAGGGCGCATAGATGAAGCGGCGCGAGCCGCCGCCCCAGTAGATGAAACCCTGGATCATGCGCACCGACAGCATCGCCAGCGCCGCCAGACGCCAGTGGCGGTCGGGTTGTATCGCGGCCCCGGCAACCGGCGTGATCCGGTCCATCGCGAGCGCGGTCATGGCGGCCTCCCTGCGGTCAGTTGGGTGCGGTATAGGGTTTGAAACCGTAGCGTTCGAAGATGGCGAGTGCCGCCGGCGAGCGGATGAAGGCAAGCCACGCCCGCGCCGCCTCGGGGTGCGGCGCGCCCTTCACCTCGGCGCCGGCATAGACCGCGGTGCTGTTTTCGCTGTCGGGGATCGCGACATGCGCGATCGGGTGGCCGGCCTGTTCCTGGAACAGCGCCTCCGACTGCCAGGTGACACCGGCAACGCCGCGCCCCTGCATCAGCAGCAGCGGTGTCTGCCGGTGATGGATATGCGTCAGGGTTGTGCTGCCGTCGGCGACCTTGCGGTCATACACCGCCGCGACCAGCGCCTCGCCGCCAGCCTTGGCGAGCGATGCCTTGATCTGTCGCGCGATTCCCTCGAAGGCCGGGTTGGGCATCACCAGCCGCACGCCCGGCCGGCCGAGATCGGCAAGCCCGGTGATATGGGCGGGATTGCCCTTCGGCACCATGATGGCGAGCGTATTGGTCACATAGGGCACGGCAGGGCCGACCAGCGTGCCGTCCGCGACCAGTTGCCTGACCTTGGCGAGGCCGGCGAAGTAGGCGTCCGGCTTGACCGTCCAGGTCATGTTGCCGACCGTGATCGTGCCGCCCGCGGCGATCTGCCGGACCAGGAGGCCGGGCGGGATCGTCTCCCAGTAAAGACGGCCGCTGTAGTCGGGATTCTGCCGCTCGAATTCCGCGACCAGCGGCGCCATCGCAAAGTAGTAGTTGCCCCCGACATAGAGCGTGAGTTTCGGATCGGCAGGATTGCCGTGGAAATCGGCCAGATTGTCCACTTCCGGCACGGTGAACGCCAGCCCGCGATCCGTCGCGTCGTTGTTGGCGCCTGCCTGCCAGGGCGGAAACACCTCCTCTCCGGCCCGCGCCGCCGCCGGGACGGCGACGATCAGCAGGGCGAGCAGGCCGAGCCACCTTCGTGCTGCGCGCATCCTCCACCTCATTTCGCGTAGGCCCTCATTTCGCATAGGCGTAATGGAATCCGGCCATCTGGAGTTCCAGCATGGTGGCGACCGCACCGGGGGAGAGCACCGTGCCGGGGATCAGATGATTGGTCAGTTCCGCCGCCAGCGCCTCCAGCGACAGCCCGTCGGGGTTGGCGCCGCCGCGGATCAGCCGCTCGGACACCTCCCAGATCGCATTGTGGCAGGCGATGAACACGACGCCGCGACGCTGCAGGGCGGGGATGGAATTGTCGTGCCCGGAATAGGCGCCGTCGGCGTCCTGGACGTTGCCGGGGTCGGCGCTGCCGGCCTTCTGCTCGACGATCAGCGTGTTGGTCCTGAATTTGTCGCCGGTCAGCCGGGCGAGCCCGTACTTGTCCCACATCGCCTGGTCCAGCAGGGCCAGATGCGCCGTGCCATGCGTCGCCGACACCGCCAGAAAATCAGGATGCCGGAACGACCAGATCTGGGAATTGAGCGAATTGCGCATCAGGTTGAGCCACGGACTCGCCAGATCGGTGTTGTCCCAGACCTGCCGCGGCTCACCGCGATAGGCGATCACTTCCGCCAGCGCCTCCTGGTCCCAGAGATCGGGGCTGTCGAGGATCATCGGAACCGTGTGGAAATCGCGCCGCCGTGGCGCGCGGGCGAGGCGGTCGGCGAGGTCGCGCAGCGTCGCCGCACCGGCCGGCAGCAGCGACGCCTCCGCCGCCTCAACCGGCTGCATGGCGAGGCCGGCGGCAGCCGCGGCCGCCGCCAACCCCGCCTTCACCATCATCGTCCTGCGGGCGGTGGGGAGTTCCATGCGCTGTTCCTCCTGTATGCGCCGTTGCCGCCAATCCTGCACGGCGGCGATCCCGTGCGGCGGAGCGATGGTCGCGATCGGCAACCGCCTGTCCTGCCGGTGGCCACACCTCAGCCAAGCCCGATCGCGGCGGCGTTGCGGTAGAGCATGTAGGCGGCAACGGCGAACACCAGCGCGGCGAAGATCCGGTCGAGGACGGCCCGCCGTGCCGCCAAACGCAGCGCCAGCAGCATGCCGAGCAGGCCGCCGGTGAGGCCGCCCGCGACATAGGCGGCAGCGACCGGCCAATCGACGAGACCGGAGCGCGCGTAGTTGACCGCCGTGGTCAGCCCGAAGCTGCCGACCGCAAGCAGCGACGAGCCGACCGCGAAGATCATCGGCATGCCGGTCGAGAACAGCAGGCCGGGCACGATCAGGAACCCGCCGCCGATGCCGAAGAAACCCGCGAGCGTGCCGACCGCGAGGGCCGCCGCGATCACCCGCACGGCACTGCGCCCGCCCTCGGGCCGCGCCGGCGCGCCGCGCCGGGCACGGTCGGTCTCGCGCCGGCCGCGGCGCAGCATCAGCACGCCGATCACGACCATCAGGATCGCGAACAGGAACAGCAGCCGCTGGCCGTCGAAGCTCTTGCCCAGGCTGGACCCGATCACCGCGCCGAGGACACCGACCAGTGCGAACAGGATGGCGCTCGGCCAGCGCACGTTGCCGGCACGGGCATGGCCGCCGAAATTGGCGAAGGCGTTGACCGAGACCGCCAGCGCGCCGGTGCCGATCGCCTGATGCGGTCCGAGGCCGACGACATAGAGCAGCAGCGGCGTCGCCAGGATCGAGCCGCCGCCGCCGATCAGGCCGAGCGTAAAGCCGACCAGCCCGCCGCACAGCACCGCCAGCACGGCATGCCAGAGGTCCATGCCGGCTCAGGCCAGGAGCCGGAGGGCCGGCGACAGCGGGATCACGGCCGATCCCCGACCACGGCGAACACGGCGGCCTGCACCGGCCGCCGGCCCGGCGGCAGTTCCGCCGGCGCCGGCGCGATCCGGCCGCCGAAACCGTCGATGAGGGCGAGCACCAGCCGGCGCGGCGCCTCTCCGGCCAGGCGGTAGAACACCGCCCGCGATTCACGGCGGGCGGCGACCAGCCCGGCCTCCCGCAGCGCGCCGAGCTGCTGGGAAAGCATGGGCTGGCGCAGGCGCAGCCCGCTTTCCAGCGCCGCCACCGAGCACTCCCCGGCCAGCAGCGCGCAAAGGATTTGCAGCCGCGCCGGATTGGCGAGCATGCGCAGCAGCGCCGCCGCTGCCGCCACGTCGATCGGCGCCGGTGCCATCAGGCGTGGCGCCGGTTGTTGCGGCGGATGCCGGGAACGGTGCCGGTGCGATAGAACCAGTCGGTCGCATCGCGCTCCTGCTGTTCCGCCTGCTGCACCGTCAATGGCGGCGGCAGGATCACGTCCTCGCCCGGCTGCCAGCCCTCCGGCGTCGAAACGCCATGCGCATCGGTGATCTGCAACGCCGCCACCAGACGGAGCAGCTCGCCGACACTGCGTCCGATGGTCATCGGATACCAGGTGATGGCGCGGATGATGCCTTGCGGGTCGATCACGAAGGCCGCCCGCACCATCGCGGTATCAGGGGTGCGCGGCGCGATCATGCCATAGGCGCGGGCGATCGCCATCGACGGATCCTCGATGATCGGAAACGGAACGACGACGCCGAAATGCTCGCGGATGCAGCGCACCCAGGCGAGATGGGCGAACAGGCTGTCCACCGAAAGCGCCAGCAGGTCGCAGTCGCGCGCGGCGAAGTCGCCGGCGGCACGGGCGAAGGCGACGAACTCGCTGGTGCAGACCGGGGTGAAATCCGCCGGGTGGGAGAACAGCAGCAGCCACCGGCCGCGATAATCGGCAAGCGCCCGCTCACCCATCGTGGTGCGGGCGCGGAACGGGGGGGCCGGGTCGTGCAGCAGCGGCGGCCCGGCAGGCAGCACCTCGTTCACCTGCCGCCGCCCGGCCCGGGCGGCGGCGGCGTGCGTCGGGGCGGCGGCGTGCCTTGGGGGGGTGGCCGGATCGCTGTCATGAACACGCTTCCCTCAGGTTGCCGTTTAAGCTACCTATCTAATCGTCTTTGTGCAAGTGTTGGCGGACCGGCGCACCGGCCGTTCGCCGCGTGACAGACGGACCCCGGGCCATGGACCTGCCAGCCGCCGCCGCACGCCTCCGTCCGCAGGTTGCCGGCTTCTATGACCCGCGCACGTTCAGCATCCAGTATGTGGTCACCGATCCGGCCACCCGGCATTGTGCCATCATCGATCCGGTGCTCGATTTCGACGAGAAGTCGGGCGCCACCGCGACCCGCTCGGCCGATGCGTTGCTGGCCCATATCCGCGCGCACGGGCTGGTGCCGCAATGGATCCTCGATACCCACCCGCATGCCGACCATTTCTCGGCGGCCGGCTACCTGAAGGACCAGACGGGCGCGCCCACCGCGATCGGCGCCGGTGTCGTCAAAGTGCAGCGCCTGTGGCAAAAGCTCTACAATCTGCCGTCGCTGCGCACCGATGGCTCGCAGTGGGACCGGCTGTTCGCCGACGGCGACCGCTTCCGCCTCGGTGGGATCGAGGGGAGGGTGATGCACTCGCCGGGGCATACTTTGGCCTCGGTCACCTACGTCATCGGCGACGCCGCCTTCGTCCACGACACACTGTTCATGCCCGATTCCGGCACCGCGCGCGCCGATTTTCCGGGCGGCGATGCCCGCACGCTGTGGCGCAGCATCGCCCGCATCCTTGCCCTGCCCGATGCGACCCGCCTATTCACCGGCCACGACTACCGGCCGGGCGGGCGGGCGGCGGCATGGGAAAGCACGGTTGCGGCGCAGAAGCGCGACAATGCCCATCTCCAGGGCGGCGAAGACGCCTTCGTCCGCCTGCGTGAGGCGCGCGACCGCACCCTGCCGATGCCGCGGCTGATCCTGCACGCGCTCCAGGTGAACATCGCCGGCGGCCGGCTGCCACCGCCGGAAGAGGACGGACGGCGCTATCTGAAGATCCCGCTCGACGCGCTCGGCACCCCACCCTGGGAGTAATGCCGAATCGCCGAACTCTTGCGGCTTTTCGGCGATTTGGCGTGCGCGCCGGGTTGCCGGGCAGCGGCGTGCGAACGGCCGGGCGGATCGGCCTGCCACCGCCACCCCCCTATGATTTGGCTATGGCGGCAGCCCGAAGGGACTATCGATTCCCGAGGCCGGGGCCCCGATCCTGAACGGCATTGCAGGAGATCGGCAATGCCGCACGCCCGTGTCCCGTCCGCCCCGGTGCCGGCCGCAAGCGCCAGTGACGCCCTGCTCGCCGAGGTCGGGGCGCCGCCCCGCGGTCACGCCCTCGTCATCGGCCACCGCACGCTGGAGACGCTGTGTGGCCTGATCCGCCGCGGCTGCACCGGCGCGGCCGAACTGCGGCCCGGGGAACCGGGAGCATTGCGCCCGGATGCGGCGCAGATCGCCGTCATCCCCGATCCCGCCTCACTCGCCGAGGCCGCCCTCTGCGTCGCGATCGCGCGCCGTGCGCTGAGCGGCGGCGGCCGGATCGCCATCCGCGATGCCGCCGGCCGCCATCGGCGCGAACTGACGACGCTGCTCCGCACGCAGGGTTTCGTCGCCGTTTCCGCGCGCGACACGCCGCATGGCCTGCTCGTGCTGGGGAAATGGCCGCTCCGGACGCAACGCAATTGAACGTGGCTTGCCGCGCGGCGATCCTCGCCGGTCCGCCCGCCGGCGGTCAGCCGGACGGTTGATGGAAATGCGCCGGATCTTCGCCCGCCGGCACGATGCCGGTGCGCAGCGCGAAATCGCCGAACCGCTCGCCCTCCCGCCGCTGGCGGGCATAGCCGGCGAACAGCGGTGCCAGGGCGGCGATGATGCCGGCCTCATCGAGATCCCTGCGATAGAGACGGTTCATCCGCGTGCCGTCGAAGGCGGCGCCAAGATAGAGGTTGTACACGCCCGGCGCCCGCCCGACGAGACCGATCTCCGCCAGATAGGGCCGCGCGCAGCCGTTCGGGCAGCCGGTCATGCGGATGACGATCTCCTCGCCTGCCAACCCCGCTTCGTCGAGCAGCGTCTCCAGCCGGCCGACCAGCGCCGGCAGATAGCGTTCGCTCTCCGCCAGCGCGAGGCCGCAGGTCGGCAGGGCCACACAGGCCATCGCATTGCGCCGCAATCCGCCTTCGGGATTGGCGATTCCGTGGCGCGCCAGGATGGCATCGATCTGCCCGCGCGACGGCGGGCGGACATTGGCGATGACCAGATTCTGGTTGCAGGTGAGGATGAAGGCGCCGTCGTGCGCGCGGGCGATTTCCGCCAGCCCGCTGCGCAGGGTGAGGCCGTCGCGGTCGGCGACGCGCCCGTTCTCCACCGAAAGCGTGAAATGCCAGTTGCCGGCCTGATCCGCACTCCAGCCGAGCCGGTCGCCGGTCGCCGTGAAAGTGAACGGGCGTGGCGGGGCAAGGCGCCAGCCGAGCCGCTCCTCCACCCGGGCGCGGAACCAGTCGAGGCCGCGGGCCGCGATCAGGTATTTCATGCGCGCCTGCCGGCGGTCGCCGCGGTTGCCGAAATCGCGCTGCACGGTCAGGATCTTCTCGCACACGTCGATCACCTGACCGGCATCGCACCAGCCCATCACCTCGCCGAGGCGGGGATAGGTCTGCGGCTCGCCGTGCGTCATGCCCATGCCGCCGCCGACCGCGACGGTGTAGCCGACGACGCGATCGTTCACGACCGTCGCGATCAGCCCGATCTCGTGCGCAAGGACATCGACGTCGTTGTGCGGCGGCACGGCAATCGCGATCTTGAACTTCCGCGGCAGATAGCCGGCGCCATAGATCGGCTCCTCCTCCGGCTCACCGCCCGCGACCTTCTCGTTATCGAGCCAGATCTCGTGATAGGCACGGCTGTGCGGGCGGAGATGCGCGCTGATCGCCCGTGCGGCGGCGACGACATCGGCATGGGCCGCACTCTCGTACGGGTTGGCGGTGGCGATCACGTTGCGGTTGACATCGCCGCAGGCGGCGATGGTGTCGAGCAGCGCCCCGTTGATCTCCTGCAGCGCGTGGCGAAGATTGCTCTTGATGATGCCGTGGAACTGCACGGTCTGGCGCGTGGTGATGCGCAGCGTGCCGTTGGCGCGTGTCGCTGCGATGCGGTCGAGCGCCAGCCACTGCGCCGGCGTCACCATTCCGCCGGGGACGCGCAGCCGCGCCATGAAGATGAACGCCTTCTCCATCTTGCGGCGCGCCCGCTCCGGCCGCAGGTCGCGGTCGTCCTGCTGGTAGATGCCGTGGAACTTGGTCAGCTGCGTGTCGTCCTCGGCCAGCGCGCCGGTCGTCATGTCGCGCACGCCCTCGGCGATGGTGCCGCGCAGCAGGCGGCTGCGTTCCTTGATGAACTCGACCGGCGAACGTGCCGGCGCGGCTCCGTCGCTCATGCTGCCATTCTCCCGCCGCCCGTCACCTCAATACACGTCGAGCAGATAGCGCCGCTCCCGCGCCAGGTGTTCCAGCCGCGCCTGCGCCGCCTCGGCGGTGACACCCGCCTCCGCCGCGATCACCCGCGCCAGCGCGGCATGCACGTCCTTCGCCATTCCCCTGGCGTCGCCGCAGACATAAAGGTACGCCCCCTCCTCGATCCAGGCATGAAGGCGCCGCCGCTGCTCCCACAGCCGGTGCTGCACATAGACCTTCTCCGGCTGGTCGCGCGAGAAGGCGACGTCGAGATGGCTCAGCACGCCGCGCTTCAGCAGATCCTGCCATTCCAACTGATAGAGGAAATCATGGGTGTAGTTGCGGCTGCCGAACACGAGCCAGCTGGCGCCGCCGGCCCCGGTCGCGTCGCGCTCCTGCATGAAGGCGCGGAACGGGGCGACGCCGGTGCCGGCGCCGATCATCACCACCCTCTGCGACGGATCGGCCGGCAGGCGGAAATGCGCATTGGGCTTGAGGAACACGTCCACCGTGCCACCGACGCGCCGCCGCTCGGCCAGATCGACCGAGGCGACGCCCTGCCGCGCCCGCCCGTGGGAGCGGTAGCGCACCGCCGCCACCAGCAGATGCGCTGCCTCCTCCACCGCCTTGCGGCTGGACGCGATCGAGTAGGAACGGGGCGGCAGCGGGCGCAGCAGGCCGGCGAGCTGCGCGCCGGTCAGACGGTGGGGATAGGTTTCCAGAAGGTCGATCACCTGCCGTCCCTCGAGGAACGCCGTCTGCGCCGTCTCGGACGCCAGCGCCTGCTCCCCGGTCAGCGCGGCATAGGCGGCGAGCATCGGACGGGTCAGCGTGCAGATGTCGAGCCGCGCCGTCAGCGCCTCGGCGAGGGCCGCGTCGGGCGCGACGGAGGCGGCGCGCAGCACCGCCTCCACCAGCGCCGGGTCGTTGTGCGGGATCACGGCGAGCGAGTCGCCCGGTTCATAGGCGATCCCGGCGCCGTCGAGCGACACTTCGAGATGCCAGGTCTCGGCCGATGAGCGGCTGGAGCTGAGCTGCACGCGCTCCGTGATCTCGGCGGCGAACGGGTTGGTGCGGTCGAAGACGGTCGGGCCGGCGGCGGCGGTGCGGGCGAAATCGACGTGGATGACGGCGCTGTCCGCGCCCGGTTCCTCCTGCCCCGCGATCTCCCGCAGCGCACTGTCGAGCCAGGCTTTCGCCGGCGCCTCGAAATCGAGATCGCACTCGACCCGCTCGGTGATGCGGACGGCCCCGAGCGCCGCCAGCCGGTCATCGAGACGCCGGCCGGTGGTGCAGAAATTGGCATAGGCGCGGTCGCCGAGGGCGAGCACGGCAAAGCGCACGCCATCGAGCCGCGGCGCCTCCGGCGCCATCAGCGCGCGGCAGAAGGCGGCGGCGCGCTGCGGCGGGTCGCCCTCGCCCCAGGTGCTGGCGATCACCAGCAGGTTGGTCACCGAGGCGAGGTCGGTCGGCACGGTATCGGCCATGTCGCGCACGCGGGCGGCGAACCCGGCCCGGGCGGCGGCCTGCCTGGCGCGCCCCGCCAGCGCCTCGGCATTGCCGCTCTCGGTGGCATAGAGGATGGTCAGCGGCAGTTTGCGGGCCGGCGGCGCGGCCGGGGCAGGGGAAAGCGAAGGGGAAGCGGCGGCATCGGCCTGCGCGGCCTCGTAGCCGGCGAGGAAGCCGCTCAGCCAGTGCCGCTGGGCAGGCGTGAAGGTCGGCATCACACGGTTCAGAAGCGTGATTTGCTCCGGCCCGAAGGGCGCGGTCGTGGGCAGGAGCTTCGGGCTCGGCATGGCGGATCCTCTTCAGCCCGGCGGGAACAACGGAGAATGAGCACCTTTCCGGCGCATTTTGCAATCCCTGGGGAGTTATTTTTTCAATCAACGAAAGTGGATTGTTATATGCCCGACGCCGGTTGCGGCCTCGTCCGGCGCCCGGGAATGGCACGTTTTCCTGACCATGACGGTCCCGACCACCGGCCGCTCGCGGCCGGCAAAACGCCGAATGCAGGGGGCTGACATGAGGCGGGCGCATGAACGCGCCGTTGTGGCCGGGGTGCCGGGCGGCGCCTTCCCGCGTCGGCTGGCACTCGCCGGTGCCGGACATCGTCACCGTCTCCTGCGGCGTCTCCTGCGGCGGCTATCCCGGCTGCTGCCTCCCGGTCCGGTTCGGTACGGGACCGATTCTGCTCTGATGGCGCAGGCACACGACGCTCGGCCGCGGATCGAACAGGCGCGGCGAGCGACCATCGCCGGCCTCGGCCTCACCGGGCTCGGCCTCGGGCGCACCCATCCGGCGGTGCAGGCGGGCTGGGGGCGGCGGAGGGGTTCGGCGAAGTGCGGGATGACTGACCGTCCCGCCCCGAAGCCAGGCAGGCGACCTCGGGACATGGTGCGAAACCAGCAGGATCGGCGATATGCCCAGCAATCACGATAACCTGTTCGTACTATTGTCAACATAATTGCAGTTCATAAGAAAATACTTGGCTTGATCCCTGGCCGTCGGGGGATTAGCGTCAGACATGGGAGGAGCCAAACGAATGCGGTCTTGCCGGGCGACTTGCCTTCTGATTCCTGGGCGCCGAGCCATTCTCGGGGCGGGACTGGCGCTGGCCCCCTGGCTGCGCAACGCCGTGGCCGCCACCGACCCCGCCGCCCTGCCGCCGCAGCCGGGCGACCGGTTCGCCTATCTGACCGGCGAGAAGCAGGGGCAGATCATCCGCGCGGGCGACCTGCCGCTCGGCGGACCGCAGGTGCAGGCCATGCCGATCGAGCCGAAGAGCGGCGTGGTGCGCGACGGATCGCGGCTCAATCTGCTGGTGCTCGCGCGCTTCGATCCTGCCGCACTCGATGCGGACACACGGGCGCGCGCCGGCGGCGGCGTCGTTGCCTATTCGGGCGTGTGCACGCACCAGGGCTGCCCGGTCAACATGTGGGCGAGCGACAAGGGCGCGCTCTACTGCTCCTGTCACGGATCGATGTACGACCCGAAGGATGGCGCGGAAGTGATCGGCGGTCCCGCTCCGCGCCCGCTGCCGAGTCTCGCGCTCGCCATCGACGATGACATACCGTTCGTCGCAGGCGGCTTCTCCGGCCGTGTCGGCCCCGAACAGCACTAGCCGCGGCCAACACCAAAAGAACGCGCGTCAGCGCGCCGCCGTCCCAACTGCCCGCGCCCTTGCTGATCGGCATTGACGACGCGGGATGAGGCGTAGAGGCGACCAACAGGGAGACCAGGAATGAGAAATCTGCCAGCAATGAGAAACCTGATCGTGCGCTCGGCCTTGACGTCGCTGCTGCTTGCCGGCGCCGCCGGCGCCGCCTTCGCGCAATCGGACTACACGCCCGTCACCGATGCCCGGCTCGCCAATCCGGAACCGCAGAACTGGCTGATGACGCGCGGCAGCTACAAGGGATGGAGCTACAGCGCGCTTGACCAGATCAACACCGGCAACGTCAGGAACCTGACACCGGTGTGGAGCTTCTCCACCGGCGTCGATTCGGGGCATGAAGCGGCGCCGATCGTCAACAATGGCGTGATGTTCGTCGCCACCCCGTACAGCCAGGTGATCGCGCTGAACGCCGCCACCGGCGACCTGCTATGGCGCTACAAGCGCCCGCTGCCGGAAGGGTTCAGCGCGCTGCACAACACGAGCCGCGGCGTCGCGCTCTATGGCGACAAGGTCTATCTGCCGGCGCTCGACGCGGTGCTGGTGGCGCTCGATGCCAAGACCGGCAAGAAAGTGTGGGAGGCGAAGGTCGAGGACTGGAAGCAGGGTTATTACATGACGATGGCCCCGCTGGTGGTGAAGGGCAAAGTGCTGGTCGGCGTTGCCGGCGGCGAGTTCGGCGTGCGCGGCTTCGTCGAGGCGTTCGACGCGGAAACCGGCAAGTCCGTCTGGAAGACCTACAGCATTCCGGCCCCCGGCGAGCCTGGCAGCGAGACCTGGCAGAAGCCGGACACCTGGAAGACCGGCGGCGGATCCACCTGGAATACCGGCAACTACGATGCCGACGCCAACATCGTCTATTGGGGCACCGGCAACGGCTCGCCGTGGTTCGGCGATCAGCGGCCGGGCGACAATCTCTATACCTCGTCCACGCTCGCGCTCGACGGCGACACCGGCAAGATGAAGGGATATTTCCAGTACCATCAGAACGAGTCGTGGGACTGGGATGCGATGAACGCGCCGATGCTGGTCGATTTCGACCGCAACGGATCGGCCATCAAGGGCCTGCTGACGCCGCAGCGCAACGGCTATCTCTACTGGCTGCGCCGCAACAACGACGGCAGCATCTCCTATATCAGTTCCGAGCCATACGTGCCGCAGAACGTCTTCAAGGACGTCGACCCCAAGACCGGACGGCCGGTGGTCGATCCCGACCACAAGCCGGGCACCGGCAAGATGGCACAGTTCTGCCCCGGCCTGTGGGGCGGCAAGGACTGGCCGTTCGAGGCGTACAGCCCCAAGACCGGCCTCGTCTACATCCCGTCGAACGAGAACCACTGCAACAAGTTCGAAGGCAAGGTGGAGCAGCGTGTGCCCGGCCAGTGGTGGACCGGGGTCGCGGTGCCCGATTTCCACTTCTCCGTCGATACCAAGGCCGGGTTCTATGGCGAGATCCAGGCGTTCGACGCCAACACCGGCAAGCGCGGATGGCGCCAGCTCTATTCCAAGTCGATGATGTGGGGATCGCTGCTGGCGACCGGCGGCAACCTCATCTTCGGCGGCGGCACCAACGACCGGATGTTCCGCGCCTATGACGCCACCACCGGCGAAGAACTCTGGCACTTCAAGACCAATTCCGGCATCATGGCGCCCCCCTCCACCTTCGAGGTCGGCGGGGTGCAGTATGTGGCGGTGCAATCGGGCTATGGCGTCGATCCTGCGTTCCAGCAGACCCTCATGGCCGACCTGGTCGGCTGGCAGGCGGACGTTCCGCAGGGCGGCGTCGTCTGGGTGTTCGCGGTCGGCAAGTAGCGCCACCGTGACCCGCCCAGCTTCCCGCGGGCCTGAAGCCGGCTGCCCTCAGGGCGGCCGGCGACGGCGTCCTTCCGATCCCGCCATGCGCCGCGGCGTGCGAACCGGCGCTGTGGCCGTGTGGCTTCTCGCGCTGCTGGCCGGGTCGCTGCCCGGCCGGGGTGCGGCGGCGCAGGCGGCGGCGGGCGCCCCCTACATCGTCGATGTACAGGACGTGACCGCGCAGGTCGGCCAGCATGCCGTCATGCACATCACCCTGCGCCTGCCGCAGGGCTATCGCGTGCTGGAACACTACACCAACCGCGTCAGCCGCTTTTCCTCGCTCGACGGCGGCGTGGCGTTCGACGACAAGGTGGTGCCCGGCAGGTTCGAGGATGGCGTGCTGACCTTCGCCGTCGGCGTGACGCCGATCGCGCCGGGCCGGCATCCGATCAATGGCGTCTTCCGCGTCGGCTACATCCAGGGTCCCGACAGCATGTCGATGATCTCGGTGCCGCTGATCGCCAATGTCACCGGTACCGACCAGCGCTGACCGGTCCCGCAGCGCCGGATGGCGCACCGACGGCAACGCCCATCGCTATAGCCAGATAGTCACAACGAGCGGACGCGGTGCGGCCGGGGCAGTCCCGGCCGCACCGCTCGCTTTGTCGCCGCCGGGCGGTGCGGCGCGCCGCGGCCCTGCCGCCGGCTTTCCGAAAACCCAAGGGGAGGAGACGACCCATGCTCAGGTTTCGCGTCAACGGGCAGGAACACACGACCGACGCCGACCCGGCCCTGCCGCTGCTCTGGTATCTGCGCGACGAACTTGACCTGACCGGCACCAAGTTCGGGTGCGGCAAGGCGCTGTGCGGCGCCTGCACCGTGCATGTCGATGGCCAGGCGGTGCGCTCCTGCACCACCACGCTGCAGGATGTGAGCGACCGCTCGATCGTCACCATCGAAGGGCTTGATCCGGCCGGCGATCATCCGGTGCAGAAAGCCTGGCGCGCCGCCAACGTGCCGCAATGCGGCTTCTGCCAGGCCGGCCAGATCATGCAGGCCGCCGCCCTGCTCGCCGCCAACCCGAAGCCGACGGATGCCGAAATCGACCAAGGCATGGCCGGCAATATCTGCCGCTGCGGCTGCTACCAGCGGATTCATACGGCGGTCCGCCTGGCCGCCACGGGGGTGTGACATGTTGCAGATTGCACGTACCTACGCGATCGAGAACGTCAGCCGCCGCAGGCTGCTGAAGGGGTTTGCCTTCGGCGGCGGCCTCGTGCTGATGGCCCGCCTGCTGCCGGCCGGCGCGCGCGCCGCCGACATGCACGAAAGCCCCTACGCCACCGGCGCATCCGGCATGCCGCACGGCACGGTGAACGATCCCCACGTCTTCGTCTCCATCGCGCCTGACGGCACCGTGACCATCGTCGCCGCGCGCGCCGAAATGGGCACCGGGGCGGCACGCACCAGCCTGCCGATGATCGTCGCCGAGGAACTGGACGCCGACTGGTCGCGCGTGAAGATCGCGCAATCGCCCGGCAACGAGGAGAAATACGGCAACCAGGACACCGACGGCTCACGCAGCGTGCGTCATTTCATCCAGCCGATGCGCGAATGCGGTGCCGCCGCACGCATGATGCTGGAAATGGCGGCAGCGCAGCGCTGGGGCGTCGATCCGTCGCAGGTCGAGGCACGCAACCACGAGGTCTTCAACAAGAGCTCCGGCGACCGCCTCGGCTACGGCGATCTCGCTGCCGCGGCGGCGGCGCTGCCGATGCCACCCACCGACAAGCTCACCTTCAAGGATCCGGCGAAGTTCCGCTATATCGGCAAGGGCAATGTCCAGATCGTCGATCTCTACGATATCACCGTCGGCCGCGCCCGCTACGGCGCCGACCAGCGGCTGCCCGGCCAACTCTATGCGGTGATCGCGCGTCCGCCCGTGGTCGGCGGCAAGCTCGTCTCCTTCGACGGCAGCGCGGCGATGAAGGTGCCGGGCGTGGTGCGCGTGATGGCGGTGCAGGGATGGCAGCCGCCGGGCACCAAGTTCCTGCCGGTCGGCGGCGTGGCAGTGGTGGCGCGCAACACCGGGGCGGCGATGATGGGCCGCGACGCGCTGAAGATCACCTGGGACGACGGCCCCAACAAGACCTACGATTCCGACGCCTATCGCGCGGAGTTGCAGCGGGCAGCGGCGTCGCCCGGCCAGGTGGTGCGCAACGACGGCGACGTGGACGGCGCGATGAAGTCGGCGGCGAAGGTGGTCTCCGCCGAATACTACATCCCGCATATCGCACACGCGACCATGGAACCGCCCTCCGCCCTCGCGCGCGTCGCCGACGGCGCCTGCGAAGCCTGGGCGCCGGTGCAGAGCCCGGGCGGAACACGCGACGACCTGGCCAAGCTGCTCGACATCGCGCCCGAGAAGGTGGTGCTGCACACGACGCTGCTCGGCGGCGGCTTCGGCCGCAAGTCGAAATGCGATTATGTGCTGGAGGCGGCCCTGCTGTCGAAGGAACTCGGCGTGCCGGTGCAGGTGCAGTGGACGCGCGAGGACGACCTCCGCAACGGCTTCTACCACGCCGTCGCGGTCGAGCGGATCGAGGCGGCACTCGACGCCAACAAGAAGGTCATCGGCTGGCGTCACCGCAGCGCCTCGCCCACCATTCTCTCGACCTTCAAGGCCGGCGCCGATCATCAGGCGGCGTTCGAGGTGAGCATGGGGCTGGTCGATGTGCCCTTCGACATCCCGAACATCCGCTGCGAGACGGGGGCGGCGCCGGCGCATACGCGCATCGGCTGGTTCCGTTCGGTCTACAACATCCCGCACGGCTTCGCGATCCAGAGCTTCGTCGCCGAACTGGCTCAGGCCACCGGCCGCGATCCCAAGGAAATGCTGCTGGAACTGATCGGTGAGCCGCGCATCGTCGATCCGCGCTCGCAGGTCGCGAAGGACATGTTCTGGGACTACGGCGAACCGTGGGACTCCTACCCGATCGATGCCGGCCGGCTGCGCCGGGTGGCCGAGATCGCGGCCGAGAAGGCAGGCTGGGGCAGACAGTTGCCGCCGGGCCACGGCCTCGGCATCGCGGCGCACCGCAGCTTCGTCACCTATGTCGCTACGGTGGTGGAAGTCGCGGTGGACAAGGACGGCAGCATCAGCGTACCGCGGGTCGATACCGCCATCGACTGCGGATTCCACGTCAATCCGGAACGCATCGCCTCTCAGGTCGAGGGCGGGGCAGTGATGGGCCTGACGCTCGCCAAATACGGCAACATCACCTTCAAGGATGGCCGTGTGCAGCAGGGCAACTTCGACGACTATGAGATGGTGCGCATAACCGAATCGCCGAAGGTCACCAACACCTATATCGTGCCCCACCCCTACGAGGTGCATGCGAGCGGTGTCGGCGAGCCGCCGATCCCGCCTTTTGCACCGGCACTGTGCAACGCGATCTTTGCTGCCACCGGCAAGCGCATCCGCAGCCTGCCGATCGGCGACCAACTGAAGGCCTGAGACGCCGCCACGCGGGGGACGGCCGCCGATCGATCCGCGGCGGCCGTCCCTTCGCTATCCCGCCGGAGCCGTCAGCCGCGCCTGCGTGCCGGCCAGCGTCCGGAGTTCCTCTCCGCTCAAGGTCTCGCGCTCCAGCAGCGCACGTGCCGTGCGGTCCAGCGCGTCGCGGCGTTCGCGCAGCAGTTCGGTGGCACGGTCGAGTGCATGACGCACCAGGTCGCGCACCAGACCGTCGATCACCTGCAACGTCGCCTCGCTCTGCCCGCGCCCGCCCGGGTCCGCCGGCTGCACCGCGCCGTTCAGGAAACTCTGAGGCTGCTTCTCGAACGAAGCGGGGCCGAAGCTGTCGATCATGCCGAACCGCGCCACCATGGCATGCGCCATGTCGGTCGCCTTCTGCAGATCGTCGGCCGCACCCGTGGTCGCCGTGCCGTACACCAGCAGCTCCGCCGCACGCCCGCCGAGCAGCACCGCCATGCGGTTCTCGAGTTCGCCGCGGGAGACCAGGAAGCGGTCCTCGCTCGGCCGCTGGATGGTGTAGCCAAGCGCGCCGACGCCGCGCGGAATGATGGAAACCTTGTGCACGGCATCGGTGCCGGGCAGCGACATGGCAACCAGCGCGTGCCCCATTTCATGATACGCCACCAGCTCCCGCTCGCGCGGGCCGAGCACGCGGGACCGGCGGGCGAGGCCGGCGACGACGCGCTCGATCGCCTCGTTCACGTCGCTCATGGCAACCTCGGCCGCCCCGCGCCGCGTCGCCAGCAATGCCGCCTCGTTCACCAGATTGGCGAGGTCAGCGCCGGTCATGCCGGGCGTCAGTTCGGCGATCCGCTCGGCATCGACATCCGCCGCCACCCGTACCCGGCGCAGGTGCAGGCTGACGATGGCAAACCGCGCCGGCCTGTCCGGCCGATCGACCAGCACCTGCCGGTCGAACCGCCCGGCACGCAGCAGCGCCGGATCGAGGATTTCCGGACGATTGGTCGCCGCCAGCAGCACCACGCCGACACTCGAGTCGAAGCCGTCGAGTTCGACCAGAAGCTGGTTCAGCGTCTGCTCCTTCTCGTCATGGCCGCCGATTCCGGGATAGGCGCCGCGGGCACGGCCGAGCGCATCGAGTTCGTCAATGAACACGATCGCGGGTGCCCGGTCATGCGCCTGATGAAACAGGTCGCGCACCCGCGCCGCCCCGACGCCGACGAACATCTCCACGAACTCCGAGCCGGAGATGGAAAAGAACGGCACGCCGGCCTCGCCCGCGACGGCTCGCGCGAGCAGCGTCTTGCCGGTGCCCGGCGGGCCGACCAGCAGCACCCCCTTCGGCACATGCGCGCCGAGCCGGCCATAGCCGACGGGATCGCGCAGGAAGCTCACGATCTCCTGCAACTCCTCCTTCGCCTCGGCGGCGCCGGCGACATCGGCGAAGGTCGTCCTGGTGTCGGTCTCGACGAAAATCTTGGCCCGCGAGCGACCGATGGACATCAGCCCGCCTTCACCGCTGAATCGCTCGGCATAACGGCGGAAGACGAAGGACCAGAACACGAAAAAAATGCCGATCGGCAGAAGCCAGGAAATTATTGTGCTCCAGAATGTATTAGGAAGACGGCCGGTGTACTGGACGCCGGAGGATTGCAATTCCCTGGCGATGTATTCCGGCACCGCGATGGCCTCTACATAACCTGGCCCGTTCGGCGGTTTCTGCGACAGCTCGCCGAGCAGGGTCTGCTCCTCAACCTCGACGGATTTCAGCTTGTGGTCGCGCAGTAATTGCAGGAATTCGCTGTACGGAACGCTGCGCACCGTCTGGTTCGCGACCCACCAGCTCTGGAACAGCATCAGCAGCGCGGCGGCGACGAACCAGTACCAGGCATGCGCCTGCACCTCCGGGCGCGACGGCTTGCGCCCCTCCGGCCGGCGCAGGCCGCGCCGGTCGCGGTGCTGGTCGAGGAACGACCGCAGCCGCGCCATCATCCCCGACGGCGGCGGACGCCGGGGCGCGGGTGGCGGGGGATTGTCGCGCCGCGATTGGGCTTCGGGATCGCTCATCTCGCCTCCTCTCAAGGGGCATCGGGCTCGGTGCCGGCCGGCATGGCGGTTCTTCGGCAGCGCAATCGGCACAGGTCGGGGTAGCGGAGCGGGCGGCGGCGGTCCATGCTATGCGCATGCACGACCAGCCGCATTCCCCCGCTGTCCGGGTGCAGGCCAGTCCGAACGGCGGCCGGCTCTATCTCGTCGCGGTGCCGCCCGAGGCGCTGCCGCCGGTTCGGCCGCGCGATCTTGCCGCCGCGTGGGACGCCGCCCGCGCCGCCGCGATCGAGGCGCGATGGGGGGCGGCGCGGCTGTTTCGTTTCCGGCGCGCCGACGGCAGCTCGCTCGATCTCGCCCTCGGCGATCCGGATGCCTGCTGCTGGGCGGATGCTGTCGATCTCACCCTCGGCATCGGCGATTGCTACGGGCTGTCGGTGTGCCTGCGGCTGCTGGCGCTGGTCGATCTGCTGGCCCGCGCCTCCTGGGCAGGCGGATTGGTGGAGCTGCGGCGTGACGGCGCGGCGATCGCGCCGGCGCTGATGCAGGCGGCGGCGACCCGGCGCCTGACCGGCGAGGGCAGGTTCGACGAATACGACTTCCGCGTCCGCTTCGCCCCCGCCCCGCGTCTTGCCCCGGGCGTGCCGGCATGAGGGTGTTGGCAGCGGTCGCATGGGCCTCGCTGGTGCTCGCCGGCTGTGCGGCAAACGATTCGAACGGCCATGCCGACGCGGCGACGGCGGCGGCGTGCCGGCAGCGGGCAGACGACGTGTTCGCGACCCGCCATCCCGACGCCGTCTATAACGCCGACACCTACGCGAGTTCGCTGCGCGATTCGCCGTTCGGCACCAGCGGCTCCCCGAGTCTGCCGACCAACGGGCTGAGCGATGCGTATGAGCGCGACAGGCTGCTGCGCGACTGCCTGGCCGGCATCGGCCCGATCGGTCCGACGCCTGCGGCACCGCCGCCATGACGGCGCCGCTTTCCGCCTGCCGCGTTCTGGCGGCTGCGCTCGCCCTCGGCGCCCTCCTGCTCGCCGCGGCCGCCCGCGCCGAGGATCCGAATGCGCTGTGGCGCATCGTGCATGACGGCTGCGTGCCGGACCAGCAGCAGCATGCCAGCCCTGCCCCCTGTGCCGAGGTTTCGCTCGACGGCGGCTGGGCGGTGCTGAAGGACCGGCGCGGCGCGACGCAGTTCCTGCTGATCCCGACCGCACGCGTCACCGGCATCGAGGATGCGGCGATCCTGGCACCCGAGGCGCCGAACTACTTTGCCGCCGCCTGGACAGCGCGCGGGCTGGTGAGCGAGCGCGCCGGCCGGGTGCTGCCGCGCGAGGCGCTGTCGCTCGCCATCAACTCCCCGTTCGGCCGCAGCCAGGACCAGTTGCACATCCATATCGACTGCCTGCGCCCTGAACTACCGGCGGCGCTGCGACGCCTGGGTAGCACGATCGGGCCGGCCTGGGCGAGGCTGCCGGGCGGCCTGCTCGGCCATCCCTATCGCGCCCGCCGGCTCGACGAAGCGGAGCTGGAGGGGGTCAATCCGTTCCGCCTGCTGGCCGCCGCGCCCGAGGTCGGTGCCGGCGGGCTGCGCCCGTGGACGCTGGTGGTGGCGGGCAGCGCAGGCGGTTTCATCCTGCTCGCCGATCGCGCCGATCCCGCCACCGGCGACCGCGCCGAGGGCGAGGAGCTGCAGGACCACTCCTGCGCACTGGCCCGCCAGCCGCCCGCCTGAGCCGCCCGCCTGAGCCGCCACCGGGACGTGCGCACATACCCCCTTGGCAGCGGGCCGGGCGGGCTGGTCAGATGGGGCGGCAAGGCTGGCCCGCGCAACGGTGATAGGGCCGGCCAGGGAGGAGTTCGCCATGACCCATGACCCATCCGGTCCCCGCACGATCGCCCTGGTCGGCCCCTATGGCAGCGGCAAATCGACGCTGTTCGACGCCCTGCTCGCCACCGCCGGCAATCCCCCGCGCCGCGGCGCGGAGCGCAGCGCGGGTGAGCTGCGCCTCGCCCATTGCGCGTTCATGGAGGAGCCGTGGGCGCTGATCGACTGTCCCGGCTCGGTCGAGTTTTCCCATGCCGCGCACGCGGCGATCGTGGTCGCCGACCTTGCGGTGCTGGTCTGTGAGCCGGATCCCGCGCGCGCCGCGACGGCGGCGCCGGTGCTGCGGGCGCTGGATGCCTATGGCGTGCCGTTCCTCGTGTTCGTCAACCGCGTCGATGCGCTGACCGGCCGCGCCCGCGACACGGTGCAGGCGCTGCAACCCTTTACCGCACGGCCGCTCGCGCTGCGCCAGGTGCCGATCCGCGAGGGCGAGGCAGTGATCGGCTATGTCGATGTGGTCAGCGAACGGGCGTATCGCTACCGCCGCGGCGCCCCTTCCGACCTCGTGGACCTGCCGCAGACGATGGCGGCGCGCCAGCAGGAGGCGCGGGCAGGCCTGGTCGAGGTGCTGGCCGACCATGACGATGCGCTGCTGGAGAAAGTGGTCGAGGACCAGACGCCGACGGCCGGCGAGATCTACCAGCGGCTGCGCGCCGATGAGGCGGCCGGAACCGTCGGCGGCGTGCTGCTGGGGGCGGCCGATCGTGTCTGGGGCGTGCGGCGGCTGTGGAAGGCGCTGCGCCATGACGCCCCGACCGCGGCGGAAACCGCGGCGCGGCGGGGCGTGGCGCCGGCCGGGGCGCCGCTGGTGCAGGTGTTCCGCACCATCAACGGCGGCCATGGCGGGAAAGTGTCGTGGGCGCGGGTGTGGCGCGGCCCGCTGAAGGACGGGGCGGCGCTGGACGGCGCGCGCCTGTCGGGGCTGTGGCGGCTGCCGGGCGGCGAAGCGGCGAAGATCGCCGAGGCGGAAACCGGCGAGGTGCTGGCACTCGGCCGGCTGGAAGGTGTCGCCACCGGCGCGGTGCTGGGCGAGGCCGGCGGGGCGACGCTGGTGTTCCCGCCCTCGCCGCAGCCGCTCTATACACTCGCGATCGCCACCACCGACCACAAGGACGATGTGCGGCTGGCCGGTGCGTTGCAGAAGCTCGCCGACGAAGACCCGACCCTGACCGTGCGCATGGAGGCCGAAACCGGCGAGACGCTGCTGGCCGGCCAGGGCGAGATGCATCTGCGCAGCGTGCTGGAACGGCTGGCGACGACCTATGGCGTGCGCGTGGCGGCGCAGAAGCCGAAAGTGCCGTACAAGGAGACCATCCGCCGGCCAGTGCATCAGCATGGGCGGCTCAAGAAACAGACCGGCGGGCACGGGCAGTTCGCCGACGTGAAGCTCGACATCGCGCCGCGCCCCCGCGGCGAGGGGTTCCGCTTCATCGACAAGGTGGTGGGCGGCGCGGTGCCGCGCAATTTCATCCCCGCCGTCGGCGAGGCGGCGGAGGAGGCGCTGCGCAAGGGGGTGTTCGGCCATCCCGTGGTCGATGTCGAAGTGACGCTGACCGACGGGCAGTTCCATGCCGTGGACAGTTCCGACATGGCGTTCCGCACCGCGACCCGCACCGCGATCGCGGAGGCGCTGCCGAAGGCCGATCCGGTGCTGCTGGAGCCGGTCGATCACGTCACGATCAGCGTACCGAACGACTACACGGCGGCGGCGCAGCGCCTGCTGACCGGGCGGCGCGGCCAGATCCTGGGCTATGCCGAGCGCGACGGCTGGCCCGGCTGGGACGATGTGGAGGCGCTGGTGCCGCAGGCGGAACTGCATGACCTGATCATCGAGTTGCGCTCGATCACGATGGGCCTCGGAAGCTATCGGCGCCGCTTCGACCATCTGGCCGAGGTGCATGGCCGCATCGCGCAGGCCGCGGCGGCGGCGGGATAGAAGCCGTCACGCGAGGAGAGCGCGGAGGGCATCGGCGAACGGCTTGAAGTGGGAGTCCGTCACGTCGATCAGAGGGGCCGTGCCCGAAAACGCACCGCTCAGTGTTTGCGTCGGATTGCCCGGTCTGATCGCGGCGATCAGGCAGGCCAGCATTGCCTTGGAGCGGTTCTCTTCGGTCGGTGCCGGGTCGGGCGGGCCGAGGCAGGCAAAATAGGTGTCGAGACACGCCGCTGCCGCCCCATGCCGTGCGCGCAGATAGCCCGCATTTCTCACAGAGAATAGGTGCATCGGGGCTCTGAATCGGCGAAAGTTCTTCTGCAACAAAGCCTTGCGGCGAAGCAGAGGAGGTCCCCGATGCCCACAGACTGTATCCCGACGCAATT